>JBIKXY010000056.1:0-14255 GCA_044355515.1 Pirellulales bacterium | reverse complement strand
CGCGAGCGTATCGGGGGAGATGCTCGCCCACTCCCCGGCGGCCGCGTTGATGGCGGTCAACTCGCTCGACCGGCGATAGACGCTGATTCGCGACTCGATCTCGTCCACGAGGTCGAGCGCCTCGCAGCCGAGTTCGGTCGCCTCGACCAGTTCGCCGGCGTTGAACACCGCCTCGAACCGGCAGCCCATCGCCACGCGGCCGACCACGATCGTGTGGAGGTCGCCGCCGTCCATCCGCTAGCGGGGCGCGAGCCCGCGGTCGAAGGCGTCCTGGTCGCGGCGAAACACGGCCAGCGTGGTCTCGAACCGCTCGATCGGGATCTTGTAGACCGGCCGCTCCTCGGTGTGGGCATGGCAGTGGGCCACGAGCAGGCGGTAGAGAAACTTGAATAGCTGCCGCGGCACCCGCAGGCTCCGCAGGCCGTCGATCAGCCGCCGCTGATCCACCGAGTCATCGAACAGCGCTCCGAGCGTGGCCGGCGGGTGGCCCACGCTCGCCGCCTTCACGCGGGCCGAGGCGATGTCGTAGAGCGTCTCGCCCGACCAGGCGAGCGAGGGCACGAGATTCTGTTTGTCGAGCCGGGCCCGCTGGTTGAACTGCTCGTTCTCCCGCTCGATGAAGCGGTAGAGCTCCTCCGGCAGGAGCAGCTTGAAGCCCAGCCCCGGCGACTTGAGAAACTTGTTGTCGAGCAAGGGCCAGATCACCTGCCGCATCCGCTCGGCTTGGCCGTTGATCAGGTGCGGCTCGTCGAGGCGATCGACGATCACCACCATCCCGCTCCAGCCGAGGGCCTGAAGCACGCCCTGGAACTTCTCGAGCAACTCGTAGCGGTCGTCGGAGCGGGCCTGGGCCGGGAGCGGCTGGCCCGCGAGATCGACTTCGGGCAGCGCGGCGAGCGCCCGGCCGAGTTGGCCGACCGTGCGGTTGCCGGTGCGCATGCTGTGGACGATCCGCCAGGCTCGCCAGGACGATTTGAGCCGCCGCAAGCCGGCGGGGATCCAGGCGGTCGCCACCGCCGCCCAGGGCCACCACTGCCGGGCCCAGTCGAGTTTGCCGAGGGCGAGGCCGGCGGCCAGCGCCACGGCCAGGACCGCGGTCGCGGCCAACGCCACGAGCCGCGGCCAGCCACCGAGCCGGCCGTGGTACCGGACCCGGCCCTTGAGCCGCCGCCAGCGGGCGGGAAACGACTCGGCCGTGGACTGGTCGTAGCAGGCCGCCAGCAGGGCCAGGTCGCGGGCCTGCGGCCGAGTCAGCCGGGCCGGCCGCGTGCCGCCGATCAGGTCGGTCACCAACTGCGTGACCGCCAGCGACAGGATCGCATCCATGTGGTCCCAGAGCTTCCACAGCGCGAGCGACTTTTCCACCGGCCGGCCGGGGCCAGCCCGCCCGACGAAGCGGTCGAGGAAGGGGTTGAAGTCGTCGTACAGCACGACGAACGCCCGGGCATCGGGGTGAGCTTCGTTGTGCCGCTCGAACTGCCGCACCATCTGCAGCTTGAGGGCCGTCTTGCCGCTCCCCTTCTCGCCGAACACGATCGAGGTGCTCGGGTCGGACGGGCTGCCGAGGATCTTGTCCCAGGCGGGATGAAACGTGGTCTCGAGGCAGTCCCGTTTGAAGACGGTGTCGGTCTGCGCGTCTTCCTCCGCGAAGGGATTGCCGGCGATGCCGTGGTGTTCGAGAAACTCGTGGACTTTCATCGCGGACGGGGTCGCAGGGGGTTGGGGCGGGAGGCGAGGCGGTCAGCGGCCGGCCGGGACCATGCCCTCGATCATCTTCTGAAACCCGCCGGCGTGCCGCTCGATGGTGGCGGCCGGACCGTAGAACTTGAGGAAGGAGTTGCCCTCGGCCGGCGTCTCGACGATCGCCGCCAGCATCCGGTAGCCCGGCCGCTTGACGGTGGGACCGCCGGCGAACGGGCCGCCGGGCTGGTCGAGGTAGGTGCCCGGGATGTCGACGAGCGTGACCGTGCAGCCGGCCACCTCGAGCGACTTCTTCGTGAGCTTGGCCGTCGTCTCGCCGCCGTCGGGCTGGATGAACTGGCCGCACCACCGGTCGATGTTGGCCTCGATCGTGCCGCCGGCCCCCATCACCGTCATCCTGCCCGCCGGCAGCCCCCCCTCTGAGGGCACTGAAAACTCGGCCTCGATCATCCGCGACTTCGGCTCGACCTGCTCGAAGCCCTCCGGGGCCTCGAGCGACAGCGAACCCCCGGCGATCGTGAACGCCGGGGCGGCCACGTCGGCCGCGCGGGCCGGGTCGGCCGCCGTCAGGCAACCGAGGACGAGAGCCGCGCGGGCGAGGAGCGATGTCGAGGGCATTGAGAAAGGCCTCCGAAACGAGGAACGGACGGGGAGCGACGAGGCCGCAAACGACGCGGACACATCTCGAGGCAGTCTACCAAAGGCGATCGGCGGCCGGGGCGGCCGGCAGCCCGCCCTCCTCGATCATTCAGGCGGTGTCCCGGCGGCGGGCGGGGCCAAGGGCAACGCCCGGGGCAGCGTGGCCGCGAGTTCGGCGTCGAGCGACACGACTCGGGCCACCGGAATGCCGGCCGAGCCTGCCACCGAGGGCGGGGGCGAAAAATCCGGTTTTGCAGCCTCTGGCTCCGACTCGAACGGAATCCGAAACCGCCCGCCGCACTCCGGGCAGACGCCCTTCCGGCCAGCGAGGTGGTCCTTGACCTTGACGCGATGCCCCTGCGGGCAGAAAGCGACGATTCCCATCGGTGGGTGCCGGCCTCCGGCGGTGGCGAACATGAACCCGCCGGGGGCGCCAGGAACGTCCGGCGGCCCTCGTATCCTGGCCTGCGCGGCGTCGCCACGCAAGCGATTTTGGCCCGTTCCTTGTCCGGCACGCCGCCAGCCTTTACGCTCCAGACGGTGACGGGCGGTGGCGCCCGACTCACGATGTCTACAGGCCGCCACCGTCGAGGTTGCTGCGGTCTCGGCGGAGGAGCAATCGGGATGGCAGCACGCGACCCCGCGGCAAACGGTCGGCCGGAGGCCGAGGCGGAGGAAGGGCCGCTCGAGATCGCCATCATCGGCGACCTCACCGACAATGAGTCGGATCTGACCGAGAGGCTGCTGGGCGTGCCCCTCGGAGGCGAGTGCACGATCTACTTCGACTCGCCCGGGGGCAGCCCCTACTGCGCGATGTCGCTGGTGTCGCTGATCCGGCTGCGTGACACGAGGGCCACGGCCGTGGTCACGGGCGAGTGTTCCTCGGCGGCACTCTGGCCGTTTGCCGCCTGCCGGCGACGGATCGTCACTCCGTACAGCGTGTTTCTCTTCCATCCGATGAAATGGCAAAGCGAGGAGCACATCGGCATCCGTGAGGCGGCCGAGTGGTCGCGGCACTTCGCCGCGCTCGAGCGGGAGATGGACGTGCTGCTCTGCGACCTGTTCGGCGGCCCCGGCGAACTGATCGACGAGTGGATCCGCACCCACCGTTACGTGACCGGACGGGAGATGGCCGAGGCTGGCTTGGCGGAACTGGTCTCGCTCGCACCGCTGGAGTCATCGCTGCCCCGCTGAGGATCGCGGTCAGCTGGCGGCTAGCGATAGTCGCCGTGGCAGGCGTTGCAGCCCTGGGAGATCTCGCCCACGGCCGTCCGAGCAGCCTCGTAATCATTCTTCAGGCACGCCTGGCGGACGCGGACCGCCGCGTCCCGCATGCCGCCGGCGTAGCCGCGATACGAGTCGTCGTCGTGATGCTCGAAGTCGGGCTGGTGGATCACCTCGCCGATCGCGGCCACGATCTCCGCCTCGTGAAGGGCCGCGGCGAGCTGTTTCGTGAACTCGCCCTGCGATGCCGTCACCGCCCCAAGCGCCTTCTCGGCCGCTTCGAGTCGGGTCATCAGCGGGGGGCGCCCCGCTACCTGGCTCCAGCGAAAGTCCTCGTCGCGGTCGGGCTTTCCAGCGGGCGGATTGCCGTCCATCATCGCCTTCAGATCCTCGACCCGCAGCTGCGATTCCTTGAACGATTGGTCGGTGCCGACCTTGCAGTTGAACCCGGCCCGGGCGAACAAGTCGCGGGCCGTGGCCGCGTCCTTCTTCCAGCGTACCTCCTCGTCGTGGGCCGCGATCAGGCCGAACGCCAAGGCGATCGCACTGAACGCTTTCTGGGCCTCGTTGTAGCCGCCCCCCTTGAAGGTCGAGGGCGTGGCGACCACGACCGCCAGACGGTGCTGCATTTCCTTGATTTCGTCGGTCAGCGTGTCGCCGGAGACGAGCTCCGACCACTTGAAACCGGCCCCGGAGCCGACGGCGGCCGGTGGCTCCCCCGGGCGGACGGCCGGCGCCGCGGACGGAGCCACGGCCTCGAAGGCAGGCCGCGGGCCTGCGAGGGTGGAAAAGGCGTCGGCAAAAAACCCGCCTTCCGTCGCCTTGTCCCAGCCGGCAGCAGGGGGCCGGGCGCGACGGGGCGGCTGGGTGTCGGCTCGCGCCGCAACGGCGGCGAGGACCGCCGCCACCAGACCGACCCGCGCGGCAGGGGCCCATCTCACCGGCCAGCGATCCTGCATCGTCTGGTCGCTCCGATGTGCTGCGGGAAACCGGGATCGGCCGGCCGGTCCCGCGGATGGCCAGCCCGTCGCGGAGAAACAGCAGCCCCCCGGATGCCCCAAGATTATCAGATCGTCAGGGGGTCGTTTGGTCGCCGTTTCCAAGTCGTCTTGACGTCCGGATGCCCTCCGTTCACTCTCTGCCGCCCGCAACGCCGCCGACGTTGCCAACGGCCCATTCAGCCAGGAGTTCCACGCATGCCTCGGTTCGCCTCAGCCACTCGCCCGATCCTGCTCGTGACCCTCGCGGCCTTCACATGCTGGCTCGTTCCTGGCTGTTCCGCGGCCCCGACCGCCGATGTGGCCATCCCAGCCAAGCAGGCGGTCGTCGCCTTTCTCGAGGCGATCAAGCGGGGCGAGGACGAAGCGGCCAGGAAAATGCTCACCGCGACGGCCCGGGCCAAGACCGAGGAACTCGGGATCTCGGTGGCCCCGCCGGTGAACGACACCGCGACCTATGCGGTGAGCGATTGCGAGGCTGTCGGGGAGGGGGGAGACCTGGTCCACGTCGCCACCACGTGGACCGACGTCGACTCCGAGGGCTCTCAAAGCAGCGACGACGTGATCTGGGTCGTGCGGCTCGATCCTGAGGGCTGGAGGGTGGTCGGCATGGCGATGAGGGTCTTCGAAGACCTGCCCCCGCTGCTGCTCGACTTCGAGGATCCCGAAGACATGCTCGCCAAGCAAGCCTTGGTGGCCGAGGAACTCGCGCGACGGGCGAAGGGCGCGGGACAGAGGACGGCCGAAAAGCCGGGCGAGCCGAACATGCCCGCCCGGCAGTGAACGCCCCACCAGACCGGACAGAAGCGGGGTCCCCGGCCAGTCCAGGAATGCCGGCAAAAGCGTCATATTTGACGCAAACTGCCTAGATTTGTTGACATCTGCCGGCCGCGTGTTAGCCTACCGCGAGTTTTTCCGCAGGCACCCCAGACTCCCCAACCGTCACTCTTTGACGTTGGACGTCTGCCGGGATGGCTGCGGATGGCCCAAGACTCACGTGCTGCGGTCCGGTAGCCGTCCCGGATCGAGGTTTCGCAGGCGACGGCTCCGGGGACGCAACTGCTGCGTCTCGTCTTTCCTTTGTGGAGGTTTCTGATGAAGCGGTTTCTCGGTTTCTCGTTGGCGATGTTCTTCGCGCTGGTCGCCATTGCCCTGGTCGGCGGTGACACTGGTGCCGTCGCCGGTCACGGCTGCCACGGCCGGAAGTGCCACGGCGGTGGCCTGCTGGCCAAGCATCGTGCCAAGAAGGCCGCCCGCAAGGCAGCCAAGTGCCACGGTGCCGAAGAGGTTGCCGCCGAGTGCGGTGCCTGCGAGCCCGCTGCCAGCGAGTGCGGCAGCTGCGGCGACGAGGTTGCCAGCGAGTGCGGCAGCTGCGGTGATGAGGTTGCCAGCGAGTGCGGCGGCTGCGGTGGCGGCGAGGTCGTCAGCGGCGGCTGCGCCGGTGGTGACTGCGGTGGCGAGGGCGTGATCGTTTCGGAAGGCGCCGCGTCCGAGGGCGTTCCGACCGAGGCTCCGGCTGCTCCCGCCGAGCCCTCCAGCACCTGAGCCAATACCTGACCTTGGCCTCAGCGGCCGAATCAGGATGTCGATCGAGCCGGGTCCTTCGCGAGAAGGGCCCGGCTTTTTTCTTGCTTCGGCCCGCGTCACTGGTTTGCCGGAAGCGGTGGAGCCGGCGGCAACACCCGCTCCCGCAGCCGTCCGCGGCGGGGCGGCGGCTCGCCGGCCGCCTCCGCCTCCTGCCGGGCGGCCCGCCGCCGGGCGATCTCGTCGAGCACCCCGCCCACTATCTCGGCCACCGGATCGCTTCCGGCCACCGGCGCCGCCTCGGGTTCGCCGGGCCGGGGCACCTGCCCCGGCGTCCCCGTGGCTCCCCGGGCTCGTTCGATCAGCTCCCGCGCCACGGCGCCGGCCACCGAAGCGATCGATCCATCGAACACGATCGTGGGCTCGCCGAGCCGGCCGGCCACGCCGGCCGAGATCGTCTTGCCGGCGAGCGCCGCCAGGAGCGGCCGGTCCGGCGGCAAATCGGCGGGGATCGGCAGCACGAGCTTCACGTCGAGCGACTGGTCGTCGAGGCCGACCGAGCCGCTGCTCTGCACGTCGAGCCGGCGGCCCGGGCCGGGCAGCGGCACGCCGAACGCGAGGCCCTCGTGCCGCACCCGTCGCTCGAAGAGCGCGAACTTCACGTGGGACTCGTCGGCGACCCGAATCGCCGGCGGCGGCGGCAGGTTGCCCGGCAGCGACTGGAAGAGATTCGTGACCAGCGGCCCGGGCCCCAGGATCACCTCGTGCATGGCCAGCGTGCCCGAGAGCGAACCACTTGCCGGATCACCGACCGGCAGCTTCGCACCGTCGAGCTGGAGGGAAAACCGGCCGCTGGTTCGGGTGGAGTCGGCGAGTACCGGGGCGACATAGGCCAACACGCCCCAGGCGACCGGTGGATCCATCCGGGCGTCGGTCAGGAGTTGCACCGGCTCGACTGTCCACTCGCTCCAGCCCTCCGCCACCGGAGCCAGCGCCGCCCGCAGGTCGATCGGCTCACTGACCCATGGCTCCGTGGTCCAGGGCGCGGTGATTCGCACGACGGCATCCTCGACCTCGAGCCGCATCCGCACCGCGGCCCGGGTCGGCTTCGGAGCGGGGGCGGCGGCTTGCTTGGGACGGATCAGCCCCTCGAGGTTGCTGACGTGTTGTTCGTCGAAGGCGATTTCGACCGCGAGGCCGTCGATGGTGAGCCGGCCGAGATCCCCTGCGGAGAGGAGCATGGCCAGCAGGCCGTGGCTGCCCTCGATCCGGCCGATCGAGATCGGGGGCCGGCCGCCGTCGCGGGGCACGAGCGTGACTCCCTCGAGCACGAGCGGGCCGGCCCAGCCCAGCTTGACGGATTCGAACCGAACGTCGGCCTCGAGTTCCGGGACCGCGCCGGCCACGATCCCGCTGAGCCGCTCAGGCTGGGAGAGCCACCACGGCACCGCGCCGGCTCCGAGACACAACGCGGCGAAGAAGGTGGCGATCGTGGCCTTCACGGACATGGTCAACAAGCCTCGACGGGGAGTGGTGGCAGCCGGCGTACCGGGCTGCGAAGCGGGGAGGGGCATGGGGGCTGATGCTTCCGGGCCGGGGGAGTGCACGGGGCGATTCTACGCGGCTCGCGGGCCCGCCGTTCGACCCCCTCCCTCCCGGCTGAGGCCGTGCTAGACTGCGGCGGTTCGCGGGCGTAGCTCAGTTGGTAGAGCGCTAGCTTCCCAAGCTGGATGTCGAGGGTTCGAGTCCCTTCGCCCGCTTCTTGAGAGCTCGTCTCTCACCGGCGCTCGTTGGGTTCTCGGAAAACTCGCGATGCGGAATCGGAGCCTGCGAGCCTTCTCGCTCGTCGAACTGCTGATCGTCACCACCGTCGTCCTCCTGCTCGTCGGGATTTCCCTTTCGGGCCTGCAAGCGGCCCGCGAGTCGGCCCGCCGACTTTGCTGCGCGGCCAATCTCCGCGATCTGGGGCTCGGCCTGATGCACCATCACCAGGCACGGGGGGTGCTGCCTCCCTCCTGGGGCGGACCTGATAGCACGGCGACATTGGTGTGGGGCTCGCCGCCGGAACGGAAGCCATATCCCCGTCCAGGCATCGGTCTCGCCAGCGGGTTCGTGATGCTGCTGCCTTATATCGGCGAGCAGTCGCTATCGGACGCCATCGAAGCGGCCGGCTGGCCGCACGCCCTGCACGAGCCGTATGCATCGGCGCAGCTTCCCATGCTCCTGTGCCCTTCGGATCCCGCACCTCGCTCGCACAACTATCAGTTTTCGATCGGCGACCGCTACCAGGGCTTCCTGCCTTCGTCGAGCCTGCCTCCGGCACAAGACGCCGCCTTCCAGTCGACCCTACGCGGCCTGTTCGGTCTTCAGAGCCGTGTCCGGCTGGAGTCGGTTCACGACGGTCTCAGCCATACGATCGCACTGTCGGAGTGCGTGCTGCCGAGCGGACTCGGCCGGATTGTGGCGGCGAACGAAACTGTTGCCGGCGTCCGCTATTACGGCACTCGCGAGGCCGTCGCCAACGACAGGCATGCAGTAGCGTTGTACCCCAACCAATCGCCGGCTCAGTGCCTGGCGAGTTTTGCCGCAGGCCGCTTTTCCCCAGGAGCGACGCTGTTCACGATTGATTGCTCGCCGGGTTTCCGGTGGAGCCTCGGAAGAACGACCCATGTCAGTTTTTCCACGGTCCTGCCCCCCAACGCCCCACGGTGCAGCAACTTGGAAAGCCGAGGCAGCCTCACCCCCCAAAGCCGCCATCCCGGCGGCGTGTTCGGGCTGATGGCCGACGGCGCGGTGCGGTTCATCGCCGACGACATCGATGCGGGCGACCCGTCGCTCCCCCACCGCCAGACCGGCCCGAGCCCCTACGGCGTCTGGGGCGCGCTCGGAAGCCGGGACGGCGCCGAGGTGGCCAGGCTGCCCCTTCCCTGACCGGCCCACTCAAACCCTCACATCACTCGCTTCCCCCGCAACCGGCATGGATCGCTCGTCAGCACCCGCGCTATCCGCCGCTCCACCGGCCGCCCTCGACTCGACAGCCTCGGGCCGTGACGCCACCACCGGCGGCGATTCGCTTCTCTCCGGGGTCTGCGAGGATTTCGGCTTCGGCGGTTCGCCAGAGGTCGGCGATCCCTGGCTTGGCCGCGAGGTCGGAGGCGCACGGCTCGTGCGGCTCGCGGGGGCCGGCGGCATGGGCCGCGTCTACGAGGCGGCGCAGGTGAGCCCCGCCCGCCGCGTCGCCGTCAAACTCGCTCACCCGGAGTCGCTCTCGGAGGAAACCGCCCGGCGGCTCTGCCGCGAAGCGGACGTGCTGGCCACGCTCGAGCATCCCGGCATCGCGCGGATTCATGCCGCCGGCAGGCAGCCGCTCGCCACCGGACGCTCGCTCGCCTTCATGGTGATGGAGTTCGTCCCCGACGCCCGCCCGATCACCGACTGGTGCCGAGAGCTTCGCCCCGACCACCGGGCGCGGATCGAGATGCTGCTCTCGGTCTGCGACGCGGTTGGCCACGCCCATGAACGCGGCGTCGTCCATCGCGACCTCAAGCCGGGCAACGTGCTCGTCGCCGGGGACGGCAAGCCACGGCTCGTCGACTTCGGCGTCGCCTCCTGGGTGGCCCCGACGGCTCCGACGATCTCGGCCGGTGGTCGAATCACCGGCACGCCAGCCTACATGAGCCCTGAGCAGCGGGAGGGAGCCCCGGCGGATGCCCGGACCGACATCTACGCCCTGGGGGTGCTCGCGGCCGAACTCCTCACCGACGAGTCACCCGCGCGGGCCCAGGTCGTCCTCGCCGGACGCAGTGACCGTCTGGCACGGATCGTGCGTCGGTGCCTGGAGCTCGATCCCGGCGCCCGCTTCGGCTCGGTGCACGAGCTCGCAGCCGCCCTCCGCTCGCAGTTCACCCAGCCGCGTGCGCCGGCGGCTTGGCGGCCGCAGAGCGGCCGGCTCATCCTCTGGGCGGTCGTGCTCGCGGCCGAACTGCTCGTGATCGGCGGGTTGGTCCTTCGTGGCTGGCTCAGGCCGCCGGTATCGCCGCCCGTGTTCGGCGTCGATAGCCCGATTCAAGTCCCGGCAACTCGCTGAATCGCGAGCTGCGCGGCCGCCAGGAGGCTAGCGAAAGCTCCAGGGCGGCGTGGGATCGGGCTGGGCCCAGAGGCCGAGCCGCTGCGACTGGGCGGCCGACTGGGCCGCGGCGAGCGCCGGATCCGTGGCCGACGGGTCGGCCCAGGCGTTGCCCGTCGCCACGAGCTGCCGGTTCACCTCCTGTCCGTCCACGAACAGCCCGGCCAGCATCGTGCCGTTGGCAGCGCGGCCGGCATCGACCACCTCGACCGTCCGCCCGAACACCATCCCGGCAAGCGCCTCGCGGGAGTTGGGGCCGTAGTCCTGGCTGTTGTCCGGCGCATCGATCCCCGCCAGCCGCACCTTCTGCTGCAGGCCTGCCTCGTCGAGGCAGGTGACGGTGTCGCCGTCGTACACGCCCACCACCCGCCAGGCCCGGCGTGTGACCGGCACGGTCGGCGGATTCGCAAGCGGCTGGAGCGGCTGGAGCTGCGGGGCCGGGCCGGAGAAAGCCGGCGGCGGAGCGGGCGTGGCAGCCGGAGGCGGCGATGGCTGCATGGCCGCGGCCGTGGCACCGCCGATCGCGGCGGGTGCGACCCACAGGCCCGGCGGTGCCTGGGGTGGAACAGGAGCCGGAGGCTGCGCGACCGCCTGCGGCGCGGCGGGCATCCACTGGGTCGGCGGCGGGGCGAGGGTGTTGGGCACCGGTGCACCGGCCCCGCCCCAGGGAGACTCCGCGACCGGTGGCTGCGACTCCGGCAGCGGCCCCGGCGGCGCGAGCGGTGAGCCCTGGAGGGCCCGGGAGTTGTCCGGAAACTGGTAGGCGGGCCGGTAGCGGGTGACCGAACCCGCCGCCAGGGCCGTGGTCGCGGGCGGGGCGCCGGTGGTGGCGTAGTTCCAGCCGGAGGCGACCGGTGCCGCGGCCACGGGCGGTCGGCCCGGCCCGGCACGGTTGACCTGGGGCACCCCCATCACCGGCGGACCGGACTGGTAGGTGAAGACGTAGGTCGGCGCGAAGTACATCGTCAGCGGCTTGCCGTCGGGCCCGACGCCCTGATAGGGCACGGCCTGCGGCTGCCAACCAGGCGGGATCACGCCTCCCCGGATCACGGCCGTCGGCAAGGCCGGCGCTTGCCAATAGGCGGGCACGCCGGGGGGAACAGAGGCGGGCACGCCGGGGGGAACAGAGGCGGGCACGCCGCCGGGTGCAGGTGTGGGCGCCGGGGCGGCGGCAGGCTCCTGGGCGAGGATCGCGCCGCGACAGCAGGCCACCGCCACGACGACCCAGGCCAGGCCGCTGCGTCGCCTCAGGATTGTCGTTGCCTTCCCGCCTCGCGCCACGCCGTCCTTCTCCTTCCACTCGCGGCCGGATGATGACCATCCCCGCAGCCCGAGGCGAGAGCGATTGCCCGCTGCCCCCTCCGAAGGATCGGCTCGCGGCACCCGTTTTTTGTGGTTGGCCGGAGACCGCGCAGCCTCGCTCGTTCACCGTGGCGGACAATCCGCTTGCCGCCGTGCCCCAGCCTGGGTGAACTGGGCAGCATGAGATGCCCGCCCCGACTCCTGACGGCGTTCGCGCTGGCCGCCCTGCTCGCGCCGGCCTGCCCCGCCGCCGCAGTTCCCGTGGACGTCGGCCCGCTGGCGCGGCTCGCCCGGGAGGCCGGTCTCCGGCTGCTGGAGGGGCGACACCTCGTCCTCGCCACCGATCGGCCGGTTCGCGAAGGGGATGGCGTCGCCGAACTGCCGGCCGCCTTCGATGAGGCCTTCACGGCCTGGTGCCGGCACTACGGTATGAACCCGGCCGACCACGCCGACTGGCGATGCTTCGGCTGCCTGGTCGTCGACCGCGAGCGATTCCGGGCCGCCGGGCTGCTGCCCGACACGGTGCCCCCCTTCGAGAACGGCTTCTGCGATCGCAATCGCTTCTGGCTCGTGGACCAATCAAACCCCGCCTACCGGCGGCATCTCCTGCTCCACGAGGGCGTGCATGCCTTCACGCTCACGCTCCGCGGGCTGGCGACACCGGTCTGGTACAACGAGGGCATCGCGGAATATCTGGCCACCCACCGGCTCGCGCGCGAGGCCGAAGGCGGCATCCGGTTCGTCACGACGCCGATTCCCGCCCAGCCCGACGATGTCGAGCAGCTCGGCCGAATCGAAACGCTTCGCGAACTGCGATCCGAGCGAAAGCTGCCCACGCTCGACACGGTGCTGGCCCTCCCGGTCGGCCAGCACGGGGCGATCGCCGACTACGCGGCCAGCTGGGCGGCCGTGGCGATGCTTGCCAACCATCCGGCCTACGCCCGTGGCTTCGCGACCCTCGAGCGGGGCCCGCTCGGCCCCGACTTCAACGCCCGGCTCGCCGCCCTGCCTGGCTGGGATCCGGCCCGAGCGGCCCGCGACTACGCCGCCTTCATCGACGAGATTGACTATGGCTGGGACTTTTCCCGGCTGGCGATCGACTGGTCGCCCGGGGCACCGCTCAGCGAACCGGTCGCGCTCGCGGTTGATGCCTCGCAGGGCTGGCAAAACTCAGGCGTCGCGGCCGCCGCGGGCCGGCGTTATGCCTTCACCGCCACGGGCCGCGTGGGCCTGGGCACGGTGACCGACGCGACCTCGGCCGCCGTCACGCGACTCGAGAGCGAGGCCGACGGGATTTCGCTCGAGTGGTATCGGGGCCAACCGACGGGCCGGCTCCTGATCGGCCAGTGGGTGGAGCGACCTGCGGGGGGCGGCCAGCCGCGGTTCGAGGTGCTCGCCAGCGGAGGCGGCGGAGAGTTCACCGCCGCGGCCGACGGGCCGCTCTCCCTGCGGCTCAATGGGCCGCCCGGGCGACTGGCCGAACGTGCCGGCACGATCTCGGTGACGGTCGCGCCGCTTCCCTGAATCGTCCGGGCGGGCGCCCCGCGCATGAAGCCGGCCGGGCCGGCGGTCAGGCATGCACGGCGAACTCGCCGGCCGTGGTGCTCGGCAGGTTCGTCTGGCCTGTCAGCCAGAGATCGACCGACCGGGCGCACTCTCGCCCCTCGTGGATCGCCCAGACGACGAGCGACTGGCCGCGGCGCATGTCGCCTGCCGCGAACACGCCCTCCCGGCTCGTCATGTAGTCGGCCCCGGCCTTGACGTTGCCCCGCGGGTCGAGCTCCAGGCCCAGGTCGGCGATCGGGCCCACCTTCTCCGGCCCCACGAAGCCCATCGCCAACAGCGCGAGCTGGCAAGGCCACTCCTGCTCTGTGCCCGGCAGCTCCTTGAACTTGTGCTGGCCGGTGGCCGGATCCTGATACCACTCGATCCGCACGGTCTTGAGCCCGCGGAGCCGGCCGGCATCGTCTCCCAGAAACTCCTTGGTGAGGATGCCCCACTCGCGGCGGCAGCCCTCCTCGTGCGAGGAACTTGTGCGGAGGATCTGCGGCCAGAGCGGCCAGGGCGTGCCCTGCGGCCGCTCGACGCGGCGGGGATACTTGCCCAGGTCCGGCGGCTGCGGGAGCAGTTCGAACTGCGTCAGGCTCTTGGCCCCCTGCCGGTTGCTCGTGCCGTCGCAGTCGCTGCCCGTGTCGCCGCCGCCGATCACGATCACGTCCTTGCCCTCGGCCAGGATCTGCCCCGGCACCTGGTCGCCGGCGTTGCGCTTGTTTTGCTGGGGCAGAAACTCCATCGCGTAGTGCACGCCCTGGAGGTCGCGGCCCGGGATCGGCAGGTCGCGGCCGAGCGTGGCGCCACCCGTGAGCACGATCGCGTCGTACTCCCCGGTCAGCGACTGCGTGCTGATGTCGGCCCCCACGTTCACGCCGCAGCGGAACTCGACCCCTTCCTCCCGCATCTGCTCGATCCGCCGCCAGACCCGCCACTTCTCGAGCTTGAAGTCGGGGATGCCATACATCAGGAGGCCCCCCGGCCGGTCGGCCCGCTCGAACACGGTCACGAGGTGGCCGGCCCGGTTGAGTTGCTGCGCCGCGGCCAGGCCGGCGGGCCCACTGCCCACCACCGCCACCCGCTTGCCCGTCCGCACGGCCGGCGGCTCCGGGATCACCCAGCCCTCGTCGAAGGCCCGGTCGGCGATCGCCATCTCGATCTGCTTGATGGCCACCGGATCCTCGTTGATC
>JBIKXY010000232.1:0-4695 GCA_044355515.1 Pirellulales bacterium | reverse complement strand
CGACCCGAAGCCAGAGCTCGTGAAGCAGCACGGCAAGGAGATCCCCAACGACCATCCGGAGACGAAGAACAGGGCGGGCTACGAGAAGATCTTCCTCAAGCGGCCGCAGTGGGAGTTTGCTCCGCACGGCCGCTGCGGCACCGAGGTGAGCACGCTCTTTCCGCACATGGCCGGGTGCGTGGACGACATCGCGCTGATCCGCTCGATGCACACCTCCCATTCCAATCACTACAACGCCACGCTCGGCATGCACACGGGCTCCTTCGCCGTCTCGCGGCCGAGCATCGGCGCGTGGGTCAGCTACGGCCTCGGCACGCACAACGCCAACCTGCCCGGTTTCGTGGTGATCGCCCCTGCCGCGACCTACGCGGGAACGCAGGTGTTCGCGAGCGACTTCCTCCCGGGCGCCCACCAGGGCACGCTCGTCATGCCGGGCCCGCAGCCGGTGGCCAATGTCGCCCACCGCGTCTCCCCCGACCGCCAGAGCCTGGAACTCGCGGCCCTGCGGACGCTCAATCGCGACCATCTCGCCGCCCACGAGTCCGACCCGCTCCTCGCCGCCCGGCTGCGGACGTTCGAAACGGCCTTCGGGATGCAGATCGCCGTGCCCGAGGCCTTCGACCTCTCCGACGAGACCGCGGCCACGATCGCGGGGTACGGCCTGAAGCCGGGCCAGACCACCGGCTTCGGCTGGCAGTGCCTCGTGGCCCGGAGGCTCGTGGAGCGGGGGGTGCGGTTCGTGGAGCTGATCGACGTCGGCTCATCGAATAACTGGGATGCCCACGGCGACATGCTTTCCCACGAGCCGCTGGCCAAGAACGTGGACCGGCCGATCGCCGCCCTGCTGGCCGACCTCAAGCAGCGTGGCATGCTCGACGACACGCTCGTCGTCTGGACGACCGAGTTCGGTCGCACGCCCTTCAACAACTCCGCCGACGCGAAGGGCCGCGAGCACCACCCCTGGGCCTTCAGTTCGTGGCTGGCCGGGGCCGGCGTGAAGCCGGGAATCGTGCACGGCGCGACCGACGAGATCGGCATGCGGGCCGTGGAGAAGCCGGTGCACGTGCACGACTTCCACGCCACGATCCTGCACCTCATGGGCTTCGACCACGAGCGGCTCACCTACCGCCACGCGGGCCGCGACTTCCGCCTCACCGACGTCCACGGCCGAGTCGTTCGCGATCTCCTCGCCTGAGAGGGGTGCGGGGGCTGCCCTGAAAGAGGCACGGGACTTCGTGCCGTCCCGCCCCCGGGACGATGTGCGGAGGGGGCGGCAGCCGTGGTTGCGGCCAACGCCGCGAGATCGACGACACTTGCGGTCGCGGGTTGGCGGTTCCAGACTGCGAGCCCGCTGTCCCTCGTGCTCTCGGAGCCCCCGGTATGAAATCCGCCTTTCGCTCGCCGCTCGTCCTGCTCGCCGGGGGCCTGCTGGCCGCCGGCTCGGCCGCCGCCGACGAGGGGATGTGGCTGTTCAACGACCTGCCCAAACAGCAGCTCCTGGAGACCTACGGCATCGCGGTCACCGACGAGTGGGCCGAGCGGCTGATGAAGTCGTGCGTCCGCTTCAACGTCGGCGGCTCGGCCTCCTTCGTCTCCTCGAATGGCCTGGTGCTGACCAACCACCATGTCGGCTCCGACACGCTGTTCAAGCTCTCGACGCCCGAGCGGAACATCCTCGAGGACGGCTTCCTGGCCCGGGCCACGGCCGAGGAGCTCGCGGCGCCGGACCTCGAGCTCAATCAGCTCGTCGGAATCCGGGACGTGACCGCGGAGGTCACCGCCGCCGTGCCGGCGGACCTGGCGCCCGAGCAGGCCGTGGCCGCCCGCCGGGCCGTGATCGCCAGGATCGAGCAGGTCGCCAGCGACGAGACCGGCCTGCGGTGCAACGTGATCACGCTCTACGGCGGCGGCTGCTACCACCTCTATCAGTTCAAGAAGTACACCGACGTGCGGCTGGTCTGGGCCCCGGAGGCGGCGATCGCCTTCTTCGGCGGCGACGCCGACAACTTCGAATACCCCCGCTACAACCTCGATGCCTGCCTGTTCCGGGTCTACGAGGACGGCCGTCCGGCCACGACCGAGCACTTTCTCCGCTGGTCGGCGACTGGACCTGCCGAGGGGGAGCTGACGTTCGTCGCCGGCAACCCGGGCCGCACCAGCCGGCTCCTCACCGTCGCGGCCCTGAAGTTTCAGCGGGATCACCGGGTGCCGTTCGCGCTCAACTCGCTCTGTCGCCGGGAGATCGCCCTGCAGCAGTTCAGCCTGGCCGGGCCGGAAGCCGCCCGCCGGGCCCAGGACGAGCTGTTCGGCGTGCAGAACGCCCGCAAGGTCACCCTGGGCCGGCTCCAGGGCTTGCAGGATCCCGCCATCTTCGCGGCCAAGGAACAGGCCGAACGGGCGCTCCTCGCCCAGGTGAAGGCCGACCCGCGGCTCGCCCCCGCGACCGCCGCCTGGGAGCGGATCGCCGAGCTTCAGGAGCGCCGGGCGGAGACGCTCACCGCCTCCGCCGCGCCGAGTTCGCAGCTGTTCGGGATCGCCAAGACGATCGTGCAGCTGGTCGCGGAGGATCAGAAGCCATCCGAGGAGCGGCTGCCCGAATACGCCGCGGCGGGCCGGGCCTCGCTCGAGCAGCAGCTCTATTCCGAGGCGCCGACCTACCCCGACCTCGAGCAGATGATCCTGGCCGAGTCGCTGACCCGGATGATCGAGCTGCGCGGGGCCGACGACCCGGTCTGTGTCGCGATGCTCTCGGGCAAGCCGCCGCTCGCCCGGGCCGCGGAACTGATCGCCGGCACGGCGATCGCCTCCGTCGCGGCCCGCCGGGCGCTCGTCGCGAGCGGGCCCGTGGGCGTCAGCGCGAGCACCGACCCGCTGGTCGCGCTGGCCCGCGAGCTCGATCCCGACATCCGCCGCCACCGGCAGGTGAGCGACGAGCTCGACGAGCTCGAACGCCAGGCGTATGCCGAGATCGCCACCGCGATCTTCGCCACCCGCGGCACCGCGGCCTATCCCGATGCCACCTTTTCCCTCCGGCTGGCGTTCGGGGCGGTCAAGGGCTACGAGGAAGACGGCCGGCCGGTCCCCGCCTGGACCGACTTCGGCGGCGCGTTCGCCCACGAACAGGCCCACGCGGGGCAGGAGCACTACAGGCTGCCCCCCAGCTGGAACGCCGCCAAGGAGCGGCTCGATCTCGCCACACCCTTCAACTTCGTCTCCACCGCCGACATCATCGGCGGCAACTCGGGCAGCCCGGTCGTGAACAAGGACCTGGAACTCGTGGGCCTGATCTTCGACGGCAACATCCAGTCGCTGACCGCCGACTACGTCTACAGCGACGCCCAGAGCCGGGCGGTGAGCGTCCATTCGAGCGCCATCCGCGAGGCGCTCCGGCAGGTCTACGGGGCGCAGGAACTGGTCGAGCAGCTGGGCAAGTAGCCGCGGGCGAAAGTCCGCGCGGCCGGGGGCCAACGGCGCGGTTGTGGTGGTTGGCACCGCGTTCAGCGGAAACGGAAGGAGAAGACGTCGGCGTCGGCGAGGATGAATCGCAGCCGCACGGGCTTCCCCGCGAGGCTCGCCACGTCGCTCCCCGCCCTCCAGGTCACGATCCGCTCGATCTCGTCGCCGACGATCTCGGGGCAGTCGGCCGCGGTGAAGCCGGCCAGCGGCATGCCATCGGGATCCTGGATCTCGATCCGTAGGCTCCCAGCGGCGCCGGTGCGGTAGTTGATCTCCAGTTCCCCGCCGGTGAACGTGAGCGGCTTCGTGACCATTTCGCCGCCGGCCCACGGTGCCGAGACAGACGCGAAGCCGTCGGTCCGCAGGAGCAGCCGCTCGATGTGCCAGGTGGGCTGCACGTAATCGCGGGTGACGAACAACTGCATCCTTCCGGGGCCGGCGGGAAGAATGCCGGTCAGCGGGTGGTTGGTCCGCGACACCCAGTTGGAGTCGCCGAGGCCGGGCCGGATGAATGTCTCCAGGAACGTGCGGTCATACGCGGTCGAGCCCGCGCGGGTCGTGAGCAGAACCGCGTCGGTGCAGTCCTTGAAATAGACGTGCTTACCGATCGGCCGCAGCCCGACCGCCTCGGCCCGCTGCTCGTCAAGCACCTGCCGCCCCTGCATGAAGCGTGCCGCAGGTGCGACAAAAAGATGCGGTGCCCGAAAATAAGGCTGCGTGTTGTTCGTGTAGAACTGCTCGCGGGGGGCATCGCCGTAGCTCATCGGCACGGGCTTTGTCCAGGTCATGAGATCCTTCGACGTCGCATGGGCCATCGAGCGGCCGCCGTCGTTGCAGCGGAAGAAGATCACGTACCGCCCCTCGGCCTCGCTCCAGAACATCGTGTTGCCGCCGTCGAACGAGTTGGGCAGGTGGCTCACGAAGTCGGGCTGCGGGTCGAGCTTGCGGAAGGAAAATCCGTCGGGCGATCCCCAGAACACGAGCCGCTTGGGTCCGGATGGGTCCGTCATCGCGGTGTGCTTCTCTCCGCTCACCGGCATGCTCTCGATCATCTTCACCCGCTCGCTCGCCGGCGCACCGGGCCGGGTGTCCACGAAGACCGCGTCCTTCGCCGAAAACCGTGGCTCGCCGTCCACCGTGGCGATGATGTTGTTGGCGGGCCAGTCGGGCCGCTTGACGAGGTCGAGCGCGGGCTTCGTCCAGGTGGCCCCGCCGTCGCGGCTCTCGGCCACGCAGGCG
>JBIKXY010000231.1:0-4702 GCA_044355515.1 Pirellulales bacterium | reverse complement strand
CCAACGACTTCGGCGGCCCGGTCTCGGCCACGACCACCGGCGGTGCCGGGATCACCCTCACCGACTCGACCTCGATCGAGCTCGGCGCGATCTCCGCCAGCGGCAGCCTGTTCGTGACGTCGGTCGGTGTCACGCAGAACACGAGCGGCGTGACGGTCGTGGGCAATGCCACGTTCGACGCGGGCGCCGGCGTTGTCACCCTCACCGACGCGGACAATGACTTCCAGGATCTCGTCTCCATCAACAACTCCGGCGTTAACAACGTCGCGATCACCGACAAGAACGCGATCCAGTTCGGGGCCTCGACCCTCGGCTCGGGCACGCTCACCGTCAACGCCGTCGGCATCACGCAGGCGGCCCCGATCACCCAGGCGGCCGGCGCGGGCACGGCCACCTTCAATGGCGGCTTGGCTGCGATCACCCTCACGAACCCGGGCAACAACTTCACCGGCCCCGTGGCGGCGAACAACACCGGCGCTAATGCCATCCAGCTCACGGATGCGGGCGCGCTCATCCTCGGCGCGGTGACCACGGCCAACAATCTCACGGTCGTCGCCGGTGGCGCGGTGACGCAGGACACCGGTACGGCCCTCGACGTGGACGGGCTCACGAGCGTCACGGCCCTGACGGCCGGGGCGCCGAACACCTACTACGACGTCACGCTCGCGAACACGGGCAACGACTTTGGCGGCGCGGTGAGCCTGATCGGACGCAACGTCGCCGTCTACGACTCGACGAGCCTGCTGCTCGGCCCGAGCGTGGCCACCGGCACCTACGCCGCCACCGCCAACACCGGCGACATCACCCAGGTGGCGAGCCCCGCCGCCGGCCTGACGGTCACCGGCACCGCCACGTTCACCGCCAACGGCGCCGCCGCCAACATCCTGCTCGACAACCCCACGAACGCCTTCGCGGGTGGCGTGAGCTTCGTGGCCGGCAACGCCGACAACATCACGATCATCGACACGAGCCTCTCGCAGTTGATCCTCTCCGCGATCGACATCACCGGCAACCTGACCATCCAGGCCAACGGCATCACGCAGACGGGCGCTGTGAGGGTCGCCGGCCAGACGACCTTGACCTCCACCGGCGGCAATATCGATCTCGGCAACCCCTTCAACGACTTCGACACCATCGAGGTCGACACGTCCTCGACGCCGAGCGTCGTCACCATCGGTGACGCCGACGGCATCACGTTCCTCGCCTCCTCGCTGGGCACTGGCGGGTTCGAGGTCAACGCGGAGAGCATCGCCCAGACAGGTGCGATCAGCCAGGAGGCCTCGGCCGGGGCGGTGAGCCTCACGGCGCGGGCTGGAACACTCGTGCTCGACCGCCTCAATGCCTTCACGGGCACGGTGAGTGCCAGCACCACCGATGGCAACGCGATCAGCCTCACGAACTCGACCGCGATCACCCTTGGCGTCGTGACCGCCTCCACCGGCACCGCGACGACCGGCGGTGACATCACGATCACGGCCAACGGCATCAATGCCGTTGGCGGCGCCGACAGCATCGCCACGACCGGCGGCATCCTGCTGCAGCCGCTCGCCGCGTCCACGACGATCGGTGTGGCGGGCGGAACCGGCAGCATCCAGTTCGCCCAGTCCGTATTCGACACCACGATCAAGAGTGGTGCCTCGAGCATCACGATCGGCCAGGCCAACCAGTCCGGCACGATCACCGTGGGGACGGTCACGTTCCGCGACCCGACGATCATCCGCGCACCAATCGGCAGCGTGAGCGTGACCGGCGTCATCACCGGCTCCGACAACGCGTCCATCACGATCTCCGCCTCGCCGGCCACGGTCACGCTCGCCAGCAACATCGTCACCGCCGGCAATGCGATCACGATCGACAACGGCTCTGGCGGCGACACGGCCGTCGTGCTCACCGCGGGCAGCACGCTCGACACAACCAACGGCGGCGCGGTCACTACGGGCGCGGCGGTCACGATCCGCGGCACGGTTACGAGCGATACGACCAACTACGCCCTCACGATCAAGGGCGGCACCGGCGGCGACGTGCTCGTGACGGACACGATCGGGGCGGTCGGCGCAGGCGTGGCCCTTGGAAGCGTCCTGATTTTCGGCAACGACATCACGCTCGCCTCGATCGACGGCGTCACCGGCAACAGCTCGATCGCCGGGGCCGACGGCACCGACACCGGGTCGCTCACGCTCACCGGCCAGACCTACCGGACGACGGGCGACATCGGTCTTTCGAGCGGTGGAGCGGCGAATCCGCTCCAACTCACGGGTGGGGCCGCGGGCACCACGACGACCATCACCACCTCCGCCGGGCAGGTCGAGATGACCGGGGCCCTCGACCTCAACGCCCGGAACCTCACGATCGACACCACCGCGGCTGGGGCGGCCGCAGCCGGCGGCAACCTGATCGTCCGCAACACCATCGACGGGGCCGGTGGCCTGGTGATCAACGCAGGCACGGCTGGCGTGGTCACGGTGAACCAGCTTGGAGGTAGCGTCGGAGCCACGACGCCCCTGACCTCGCTCACGATCACGAACGCCGGTCAGGCGATCATCGTTGGCGACCTCTCCGCCGGCACGCTCACCATCACCGACACCACCGACTACGCTCAGGTCTCGGGCGTGCTCACGCTGACCGGCGGGCTCGTCACCGCGGCCCAGCCGTACGCGCTCGTCTTCCTCGGCGGCAGCAACGGCACCAACTCGATCGCCGGCGCGACCACGTTCCTGAACACGGGCGATCTCGTCGTCGGCAACCAAAGCGGCGACGTGTTCACCTTCGCCGGCGGCGTGGTGGCCACCGACCCAGCCGCCATCATTCTCAACGGCACGATCGCAGCGACCACGGGCGTGATCACGCTCGGTGACGCCGACACGCTCGTGACCGTGCTCGCTGGCGCCACGATCGGCGGCGCGTCGACCGGCGGGATCACGCTCGGCGACGTGCAGCTGAACCAGGGCACGCAGATCGTCCTTGGCACGGGCATCGCCAACGCCATCCAGGTCGGCGCGATCACCGGCACCGCCGGCTTCGTGGGCGAGGAGGTCACGATCAACACGACCGGGGCCGCGACCGTGACCGGCGCCGTGGGCGGCGGCGTGGGCAACCTGACGGTGACCAACTCCGGCGGGGCCACGTTCCAGAGCGGCGTCGCCGCGACGACCGTGACGATCACCGACACGACCGGCACCGTCACGTTCCAAGGCGCGCTCACCGCCACCGGCCTCACCACGAATTCGTTGCCCTACGCCGTCGCAATCCTCGGAGATGGCTCGACGATCGGCGGCGCGACCTTCGTGAACACCGGCGGCGTCACGCTCGGCGACGGCGGCGACACGATCACCTTCACCGCCGGCGTCACGAGCACCGCGAGCACGACGACGATCTCTGCCACGATCGTCACGGGCGACGCCAATGCCGAGTTCGGGGCCGTCACGCTCGCCGGCAACACCGTGATCGACACCGGGACGGGCGCCGGCGACATCTCCATCGCCACGATCACCGGCGGCACGAAGAACCTGCAACTGATCTCGGGCTCGGGCACCACGACCGTCACCGGCGCCGCGACGGGCCTGGGCACAGTCACGCTGCAGGAAGATGCCGCCACCTCCACCGGCAGCGTGGCCTTCCAGGCTGCCCTGACGGCGGCCGCCATCACCACGTTCGCCCGACCCTATGCGGTGACCATCGAGGGCGGGACCACGACGATCACGGCCGCCACCTCGTTCCTCAACACGGGCGTTGTCACGCTGGGCAGCGCTCCGTCCCACGTCGCCACCTTCACGGGCGGCCTCGACACGACCGCCGGACCGAGCAGCACGACGACCGCAGGCACGATCGCCACGACGAACACCGCCCTGACCCTGGGTGCCGCCCAACTCTTCGCCGACACCACCCTGATCAGCGGTTCCGGCGCGATCACGGTCGGCTCCGCATCAACTCTGGGCGGGCTAATCCTCACTCTCGGCGACGCCTCACAGACCGGCACGGTCACGGTCACCGGCGACGTCTCGCTCGCCTTCGGCTTCCTCGACGCGGCCGCGGGTGCCTTCGACGTCGTGCTCGGCGGCTCGACCAACACCATTGGATCCGGCACCTTCCTCAACACGGGCAGCCTCACGGTCGGCACGGCCGGCGGCACCTCGACCTTCGGCAGCGGCCTCACGGCCAAGACCCAGTCGGTCGTGAACCTCGCCGGCGTGATCGAAGCGACCAACTCGCCCATCGCGCTCGGCGACATCACGCTCCTCGCCGACACCACGCTCCGCGCGGGCTCGGGCACGATCGGCACCGGTGCCGTGTCGCAAGGGTTCGGCACCTCCACGCTCACGCTCGGCAGCGCGAGCCAGACGGGCGACATCACGCTCGGCGGCAACCTCACGCTCGACGGCCTCGTCACGGTCGCCGGCGCTTACGGCGTGCAGCTCTCCGGTGCCGCCAACGACATCACCCAGGCGGTCACTTTCAACAACACGTTCTTTGTGAACTTCGGCGCTAACACGACCGACGTCTCGCTCTTCCGCGGCGGCCTGACGATCGGCAACCTCACGGGGAAAACGTTCCTCATTGGCACGGTCCGCTCGATGGGCCAGCCGATCACGCTCGACAACACCTACCTGACGGGCAACGCCACGATCGACACCACCAACGCCGGGAGCGACCCGAGTGGTGCCACGATCACGCTCGACGGTGGCGTGCTCCTCCAGGGCCACAC
>JBIKXY010000230.1:0-4736 GCA_044355515.1 Pirellulales bacterium | reverse complement strand
CTCTCACCTTCTGTCATTCATCCATGTCCAACGCACCGCTTCGGCATCCTGCCTGCGCTTGCCAGCAACGCCGGCTCCGGGGTACCGGCAACCCTTCGCGGCCCAAATGGGTGAGGAGGCGAAAGACGAATGCGGCGGACTCGTCTGAACACGCGCCGCGTGCCACGCCGCGCACGAGCACGGCCGCCCGGAGGTGCGGCCGGAGGGCCGCCAAGGCTGCAATGGCCAGGGATGGCATTGCAGCCGTGAAGTCAGCCCTACCGCCGCGGATGGAACTGGCCGTGGATCGCCTTCAAGCGGCCGGCGTCCACGTGGGTGTACCGCTGGGTGGTGGCGATGCTTGCGTGGCCGAGCATTTCCTGGACATGCCGCAGGTCGACGCCGCCGGCCACCAGGTGCGTGGCGAAGGAGTGCCGCAGGGTGTGGGGGCCGATGCCGGGCGGGATGCCGGCGGTCGCGGCGTGCTCCTGCACGAGCTCCCAGATCCGCATCCGCGAGAGCCGGTTGCCCCGGGCCGAGAGCACGACCCACGGCGGCTGGCCGCCGGCCCGGGCCGCGAACTGCCCACGGGTGTGCTCGAGCCAGGCCGAGACGGCCGCCACCGCCCGCTTCCCGAGCGGCACCACCCGCTCCTTGCTTCCCTTGCCGTGGCAGGTGCAGAAGGCCTCGGCCAGGTGCACGTCGTCGAGCCGCATCGCCGAGACCTCCGAGGCCCGGCAGCCGGTGGCGTAGAGCAGTTCGAGCACCGCGCGGTCGCGGCGGCCGGCGGCCGTCTTCGGGTCGGGGGCGGCGAGCAGCCGATCGACCTGCCCCGGCGAGAGCGTGCCCGGAATCGCGTCGTCGGGGCGGCCCGGGGCGATCAGCTCCGCGGGGCTCTCGGTCACGACTCCCTCGAGCTGGAGGAAGGCGTAGAAGGTCCGGAGCGTCGCCGCCTGGCGGGCGATGCTGGCCCGGGCCAGGCCCCGCTTGGCGAGCGCCGCGAGGTAGTCGCCGAGATCCCGCACACCGAGCGAGCCGGCGGCCCGGCCCGCCAGCCAGGCGGTGAAGTCGCGGAGGTCGCGGGCGTAGGCGGCCTGGGTGTTGGCGGCCAGGCCCCGCTCGTGCCGGACATGGCCCAGGAACCGCTCCACGAGCAGGCTCGTGGCCTCCGGCCCGACGGTGACCGGCCCCGAGTCGAGGATGATCCGGCGGGTGCGGGCCATGGGAGCGGACGGTCGGGCTATGCGTCGTAGCCGAGGTTCGGAGCCAGCCACCGCTCCACCTCGGCGACCGGCATCCCCTTGCGGGCCGCGTAGGCCTCGACCTGGTCCCGCGTGATCCGGTCCACCGCGAAGTATCGGCTTTCCGGATGGGCGAAATAGAGCCCGCTGACGCTCGCCGCCGGCAGCATCGCGCAACTCTCCGTAAGCGTCATCCCCGCCGCCCGCTCGGCATCGAGGAGGGCGAACAGCCCCTGCTTCTCGGTGTGGTCGGGGCAGGCCGGATAGCCCGGGGCGGGCCGGATGCCGCGATACCGCTCCTCGATCAGGTCCTCGGTCGAGAGGCTCTCCTCCAGGCCGTAGCCCCACTCCCGGCGGACCTTCGCGTGGAGCCACTCGGCGAAGGCCTCGGCCAGCCGGTCGGCCACCGCCTTGGCCAGGATCGAGGAGTAGTCGTCGTGGTCGGCGTCGTATCGCCGGCAGAGGGCCTCGCAGCCGTGGCCGGAGGTGCAGGCGAAGGCGCCGATGTAGTCGGCCCGGCCGCTCGCCCGCGGGGCCACGAAGTCGGCCAGAGCGTGGAACACGTCCTGCCCCTTCCGCTCCCACTGCTGGCGGAGCGTGTGCACCCGGCCGAGCTCGGCCGTGCGGCTCTCGTCGGTGTAGAGCACGACGTCGTCCCCCTCGGAGTTGGCGGCGAAAAATCCATACACGCCCCTGGCCACGAGCGTGCCCTCCCGCGACACCTCGTCGAGCATCGCGACCGCATCGCGATGGAGCTTCCGAGCCTCCTCCCCCACGACCGGATCGTTGAAGATCGCCGGATACTTGCCCTTGAGCTCCCACGACATGAAGAACGGCGACCAGTCGATGAAGGGAATCAGCTCCGCGAGCGGCACGTTCTCCAGCACCCGCGTGCCGAGAAACTCCGGCCGGGCGATCTCGGCCGTGGCCCAGTCGGTCGTCCACCGCTGCTCGCAGGCCAGGGGGTAGGGCACGAGCTTGGTCGTCTGCCGGGCCTTGAAGTTCTCCACGTCGCGGGCCTGGGCGACCCGGTTGGCACGGGAGAACTCCGGCCGCAGGGCCGGGTTCACCAGCTTCTCGACCACGCCCGCGGCCCGCGAGGCGTCGGTCACGTGAATCACGTCCTGGGAGTAGCAGGGAGCGATCTTGACGGCGGTGTGCCGGGCGGACGTCGTGGCGCCGCCGATCAGGATCGGCATCGCGAGCTTGGCGTGCTCGAACTCCTTGGCCACCTGCACCATCTCCTCCAGGCTCGGCGTGATCAGGCCCGAGAGGCCGACCACGTCCACCTCGTGGCGGACCGCCTCCTCCAGAATCTTGTTGCAGGGCACCATCACGCCCAGGTCGATCACGTCGTAGCCGTTGCAGCCGAGCACCACGCCCACGATGTTCTTGCCGATGTCGTGGACGTCCCCCTTGACGGTCGCCATCAGGACCTTGCCCCGCGACTGGTTGGCCGCGCCCGCGGCCGCCTTCTCGGCCTCCATGAAAGGGAGCAGGTAGGCGACGGCCCGCTTCATGACCCGGGCGCTCTTCACCACCTGGGGCAGGAACATCTTCCCCTCGCCGAAGAGATCCCCGACCGTCTGCATCCCCTGCATCAGCGGCCCCTCGATGATCTCCAGGCTGGTGGCGTACTGCTGGCGAGCTTCCTCCACGTCCGCTTCGACGTGGTCGGCGATCCCCTTGATCAGCGCGTGGGCCAGCCGCTCCTCGACGCCCCGATTTCGCCAGGTGTCGGCGGCCGCCACCTCGGCCGGGTCGCGGGCCTTGAAGGTCTCGGCGAAGGCCACCAGCCGCTCGGTGGCGTCGGGCCGCCGGTCGAAGAGGACGTCCTCGATTTTTTCCTTGAGCTCGGGCTCGATCTCCTCGTAGACCGCCAGCTGCCCGGCGTTGACGATCCCCATCTCCATCCCGGCCCGGATCGCGTGGTAGAGGAAGCAGGCGTGCATCGCCTCCCGGACGGGGTCGTTGCCGCGGAACGAGAACGAGATGTTGGAGACGCCCCCCGACACCTTGACCGCCGGCATCGCCTCCTTGATCCGCCGCGTGGCCTCGATGAAGTTCTTGGCGTAGGCGTTGTGCTCCTCGATCCCGGTGGCCACCGTGAGGATGTTGGGGTCGAAGATGATGTCTTCCGGAGGGAAGCCGGCCTCCTCGGTCAGCAGCCGGTAGGCCCGCCGGCAGATCGCCACCCGCCGCTCGACGTCGGTCGCCTGCCCCTCCTCGTCGAAGGCCATCACGACCACCGCCGCCCCGTAGCGGCGGATCGTGCGGGCTTGGCGAAGGAACGCCTCCTCCCCCTCCTTGAGGCTGATCGAGTTGACGATCCCCTTGCCCTGGATGCACTTGAGGCCCGCCTCGAGCACCTCGAACCGCGAGGAGTCGACCATGATCGGGACCTTCGCCACCTCCGGCTCGCTGGAGAGCAGCGTGAGGAACTTCGTCATCACCTGCACGCCGTCGAGCATCCCCTCGTCGACGTTGATGTCGATGACGTTGGCCCCGTTCTCGACCTGCTGGCGGGCGACGCCCAGGGCCTCCTCGTAGGCTTCCTCCTTGATCAGCCTGGAAAAGGCCCGGGAGCCGGTCACGTTCGTCCGCTCCCCCACGATCGTGAAGCTCGTCTCGGCGGGGCGGATCTCGTACATCTCCAAGCCCGAGTACCGGCTGCGGCGCGGCGGCGGGGAGGGCTTCCGCGGCGGGTATTTCGCCATCACCTCGGCGATCGCCTTGATATGGGCCGGCGTGGTTCCGCAGCAGCCCCCCACGATGTTGACCCAGCCGGCCTGGGCGAACTCCTCGAGCACGCTCGCCATCATCTCGGGGGTCTCGTCGAAGCCCCCCAGGGCGTTGGGCAGGCCGGCGTTGGGATAGACGCTGACCGGGATCGGGGCGATCGCCGCGAGGTCGGCCACGTGGGTGCGGAGCTTCTCCGGGCCGAGGGCGCAGTTGATCCCCACGCTCACGAGGTCGAAGTGCTCGAGGCTCGTCCAGCAGGCCTCGACCGTCTGGGCCGAGAGCGTGCGGCCCCCCTCGAAGATCGTGAACGAGGCCATCACGGGGATCCGCACGCCCGTGTCGGCGAACACCTGCTCGATCGCATAGAGGCAGCTCTTGAGCACGAGCGTGTCGAAGGCCGTCTCGGCCAGGAGCACGTCCACGCCCCCCTCCACGAGCGCCTCGATCTGCTCCCGGTAGGCCGCCACCATCTCGTCGAAGGTGACGTCGCGATGGCCGGGGTCGGCCACGTTGCCGGCGATCGAGAGCTGCTTGTTGGTCGGGCCGATCGAGCCGGCCACGAACCGGGGCCGGGAGGGATCCTTGGCTTCCGCGGCCGTGGCGGCCTCGCGGGCCAGCCGGGCCGCGGCCAGGTTCAGTTCTCGGGTGTGTTTTTGCAGGCCAAAGTCGGCCAGGGCCACGCTCGTGGTGCCGAAGGTGCAGGTCTCGACGATGTCGCTGCCGGCGGCGAAGTAGGCGGCGTGGATCCCGCGAATCGCGTCGGGCTGGCTCAGC
>JBIKXY010000229.1:0-4742 GCA_044355515.1 Pirellulales bacterium | reverse complement strand
CCCCTGCCGGAAATCCGCCCTGCGGCCTGGTTCGCGTCATCCCTCCGGGTCGTGCCGGGGGGGCTTTCATGGGGAGCGGACCGCCAGACCCCCCGGGGGCTGACTACGGCTTGTAGGGGCCGCCGGCATCCTGTTCGGCCAGTTCCTTCTTGTAGGCCTTCTGGGCCGCGGCTTCCTTCGAGAGTTTGAACTCGGGGCCGGCCGGGAAGTATTGGATGTCGTCCTGCAGGTAGTAGGCGCTCGGCAGCGTCTGACCGCCGACGTCGACCTGGCAGCCGGTCAGGCTGAGACCGCCAACCGCCGCGACTGCGGCGAGCAATCGGAGCCGGCGACCACCATGCGAATCGGCCGCAGCGAGCGAACGAGCGAGTGGCTTGGCCATGGCGCAACCTTCCTTGCAAGACGGTGTCGATTCGCGGGCCGCCGCCGTGGGCGAAACCCGCGTCCCTCGTGATATCGGCCCGCACGACCGGCAAACTTGCGGCAACCCGCATGACCGGCCCGGGGGCCGGGAGAAGCCGCCCCGCCGCTTGCCGAGCCTGCCCAGTGTGGCGCGACCAGCTCCCGAGGCCACGCGGCGGCGAGTAAACCGTGTACAACCAGACGACATGCAACGGACCCTCGCGATCGCCGTTGGGCTGGCCCTCGCGGGCGACTGCCTGCGGGCCCAGGTCGTGCTGCCGCCCAACATGGGCGTTCCGGACGCGGCCCCGACCGTGCCCGGCCCGGGCTACGACCTGGCGCTCACGGCCTTGGCCGCCGGCGACTACGCCGCGGCGGTGGAGTTCGCAGAGCGGGAGTATCGCGGCGGCGCCAGGATCGGCGCCGACCGGTGGATCGACTCGATCGCCTCCGCCGCCGTCCTGGGCGAGAGCCTGTTCGAACTCGGCCGGTTCCGCGAGGCCGTGGCCCGTTATGAGGAGGCGCTCGCGCTCTCGGCCACCCACGCAAACTGGCTGATCGCGGTGCGGTTTCCGCCGCAACCGCCCCAGCCCGTGCGGCGGCCGCGGCCCGCCACCTGGGCCCGCAGCAAACGCAACGCCACGCCCGCCGCGCTGCCCGACACGATGACGATCCGCCAGCAGGGCGCCGATCCGCAGGATGTGCTCCAGCGGGGGGGAGTGTTGGCGGCACCCTACGAACGGCCGATCCGCCCGCAGGAGGTGGTCCGCTCGCTCGTGATCGCGACCTACCGGCTCGGCTCGCTGCTGGGCGACCTGGGCCGCGACAACCCGATCCTCGATCAGGCGACGCGGGCCCTCGCGCGGCGGCCCGCGCCCCCCAACCACTATTCGCAGTCGTGGATCGACGTGGCACTGGGCACGGCCTCCTGGGCCCAGGGCAAGCCGCAGCAGGCACAGCCGCTGTTGATTCGCGGGCTGCTGGTGGGCAACCAGTTCGACCATCCGCTCACCGCCTGGGGGCTGATCGTGCTCGGGCGGATCGCGCTCGACGCCGACCGGGCCGCCGAGGCGGTGACCTACTTCGAGGAGGCCACGATCACCGCGGCCGACTTCGGCGACGCCCGCGCCCTCGAGGAGGCCTTCGGGCTCTTGGCCACCGCCCATCGCCTGAACGGCGGCCGGGGGGCGGCGGCCGCGATCCCGCCGGCGGCCGAGGCCAGTCGCTCCGGTCCGGCCGCTCTGCGGGCCCGGCTCCTGGCACTCGAGGCCGAGTCGCTCGCCGCCGCCGGCGACGGCCGGGCCGCAACGCAGGCCGCCGCCGCGGTCAAGGCCATCGATGGCCGGCTGCTTCAGGGAGAGGCCGGCCGGGGCACGCTGGGCAGCCTCGTCGCCTACGCTGCGGCACTGCTGGCCTATGGGGGCGGCGACCTGGCGGCGGGCGATGCCGAACTCGAGCGGGCGATCGCGCTTGCCCGGGGCAGGTCGCCTCGCCTGTTCCAGACCGAACTGCTCACGGAGCTCGTGCGGGCGGGCTCGAGCGCCGTGGCCGACCGGCAGGCCGAGACGCTCTTCGCCCAACTGCTGGCCGACCCGTCGCCCCGCGATTTCGCCGCCGATCCGCTGGCCGCGCTTGCCGTGGCCAGCGCTCCGCGGGCCGGCAGTTTCGACACCTGGATCGCGGTGGCCGGCCGCCGCGGCGAGGAGCAGACGCTCGCCGCCGCAGAGGCCACGATGCGGCATCGCTGGATGGCCGCCCGGCTGCTGACCGGACGGCGGCTGTCGCTGCTGCGGCTGCTCACGGCCGACGATCGGCGGCTGGAGGCGGCCGAGGCGGCCCGGCGGAAGGCGGTCATCGCCGGCGTCCCCGGGCTCGATCGGCTGCTGACCCGGGTCGGGCAGCTTCGCGGCAATCTCTCGGCCGCCGTGGCCGCGGCCCCGCCTCCCGCCGACCGCCCGGCCGGCCAGGCCGCGGCCATCGCCGGCGATCCGGCGGAGTGGCGGGAGTATGCCGCCGTCGCCAACGAACTGCGGCTGGTGATGGCCCGGCTCGCCGCCGGCAGTGTCGCGGCCCCCGCCTTCCCCCCGCTCACGCCGGCGGCCGAGATCCGGCGGCGGCTCGCGCCCGGGCAGGCGTTGCTCTCCTTTCACTGGACGGCCTCCGGGCTGTTTGGCGCGGTCGAGACCAGCGACCGCCTCGTGGCCTGGCAGGTGAAGCAGGCTGCGGGACTGCCCGGCGAGATCCGCACCCTCGCCAAGGAGCTCTCGCTCAACGAACGGTCTGCGGCCGTCGGCAGCGACCGGCTCGTCGCGGGCGACTGGCCAGGATCGGCCGCCCGGATCGAACGGATGCTGTTCGAGAACTCGCGGGGCGTGTCGCTGGCCGACGGGATCGAGGAACTCGTGATCGTGCCCGACGGCTGGCTGTGGTACCTGCCGTTCGAGATTCTGCCGATCGCGAGCAACCGGGCGGGCGACGATCGCCGCCCGCTCCGGGACATCTGCCGGATCCGCTACTGCCCCACCCGCAGCCTGGCCGTGCTGGAGTTCGAGCCGCGGGCCGGCGGCACGACGGGGCTCCTGCTCGGCCGCATCGGTCGCGGCGAGAAGCCGGAGGCGGCGGTCGCCGCCGCCGAGGAGATGCTGGCGGGCGTGGCCGGGGGCGTCGTGGTCGAGCCGGCCGCGGCCGGACCGCCGCCGCTTTTGGTCGGCGGTCTCTGCGACACGCTCGTGGTCTACGACGAGCTCGCCGCGGCCGATCCGGCCTCGGCCTGGCCGCTCTTGGCCGGCAGCGGCAACCGGCCGGGCATCACGCTGGCCGACTGGCTCTCACCGCCGCCCAAGCGGCCGCGGCAGGTGATCCTGCCGGGCCTGCAGACCGCGCTGGCCGGCGGCCTCGTCAAGCCGCCCCCGCGGCCGGGCGAGGATCTGTTTCTGCCGGCCGTCGATCTGATCGCTGCCGGCAGTTCGACGGTGCTCCTGAGCCGCTGGAAGAGCGGGGGGGGCGTGGCCGCGGCCCTCGTGCAGGAGTTTCTCCGGGAGACCGCCGGCCCAGACGCCCTGCCGGCGGCCGAGGCCTGGCAGCGGGCGGTGGACGTGGTCACCGCGGAGCGGCCCGATCTCGCCCGCGAGCCGCGGCTCAAGCAGGCCGGCGAGGTCGAACTGGCCGACGCCCGGCATCCGCTGCTCTGGGCCGGTCATCTTTTGATCGACTGCGGTGGCGGTTTGCACGAACCTCCGCCCCAGGCTGCGGTGCCGCCGGCCCCGCCCCTGGCCCCCGCGGTGCCGCCGCCACCGGCTCCCGCCGCGGCTCCCGCCGGGCCGATGCCGCCGGCGATTCTCGCGCCGCCGCCGCCCCGGCCGGAGCCGCCCGCTGCACCACCGGCCGACGCCCCATGAGCGACGCGGTGGAGTTCGGGCTGTTGTTCTTCGCGGGCCTCGTGGCCGGCGGCGTGAATGCGATCGCCGGCGGCGGCACAATCCTGACCTTCGGCCTCCTGGCCGCGATTCTGCCGCCCGGGCCGGGGCAGCTCGTGTCGGCGAACGTGACCAGCACCATCGGGCTGTGGCCGGGCGCCGCCGCCGCGGCCTGGGCCTCGCGCGGCGTTCGCGCGGAGCAGCCGGCCTGGGCGAGGTGGCTCGTGCTGCCGAGCGTGGTCGGGGCGGCGGTCGGCGTGGCCCTGCTCCGCTGGCTGCCCAAGCAGTCGTTCGATGCGGTCGTGCCGTGGCTGATCCTCCTGGCCGCGGTGCTCTTCGCCCTGCAGCCGCAGGTGGCGCGATTGATCGCCGGCCGCAAGTCCGCAGTCGGGGCGGCCGCGGCGACGGCCGCGGCGACGGCCGTGTCGCCGGGCCGGCTCGCGGCGACGGGCCTGTTGCAGCTCGCGGTCGCGATCTACGGCGGATACTTCGGGGCCGGGATCGGGATCCTGATGCTGGCGGTGTTGCCCCTGCTCGGCCCCGGCGACATCCACGCCCTCAACGCGGTCAAGAACCTGCTGGGCACCGTGATCAACGGTGTGGCGACGGCGCTCTTCACCGCGGCCGCGGTCGGCGGCGGGTTCGAGGTCTCCTGGCCGCACGTGGCCGCGTTGGCGGCCGGCGCCGTGGCCGGAGGCATCGCGGTGGTGCATCTAGCCCGGCGACTGCCGCCGCAGGCGGTCCGACGGATCGTGTCACTCATCGCCTTCGGTCTGGCCGGCTATTATTTCTGGCGGGAGTGGTCCGGCTGAAGGAACAGCCACGCCGCTGCCCGGCCCCGAGTCCGTGCCCGCCCCGTCCTGGAAGCCCCGCCCCCGCCCGGGCACCCCCCCCCCAGCCCGGGCAGCCCCCCCCCCGCCCGGG
>JBIKXY010000228.1:0-4755 GCA_044355515.1 Pirellulales bacterium | reverse complement strand
TCTCCAGGGCCGTGGCGGGCTGCGAGAGCAGGAAGCCGCCCCGGCAGCGGCCCAAGACCTTCTTCACCGGGCAGCCGAAGTTGATGTCGATCACGTCGTAGCCCTCGGCCACGAGCCGGCGGGCCGCCGGGGCGAAGTCGTCGGGGTTCGATCCCATCAACTGGCCGCCGACCGGGTGCTCCTCGGCGGCGAGTGCCAGCCGGGCGGGCGTCTTGCGGCCCTGCTTGGCGGTCGCCACGAACTGGTCGAGCAGCACCTCGCCGAGCGCGTAGGCCGCGCCGTGGCGGCGGGCCAGCACCCGCATCGCCCGGTCGCTGTAGCCCGAGAGGGCCGCCTGCACGAGCGGCGAAGCGAGCGGCACCCCGCCGATCGCGAGCGGGGGATGGTCGGGGGCAAGGGCGGTCGTCATGGCGACTCTCATTCCCCGAAGGGCCTGCTCCGACGTGTTTCGGAGACCGAGATTACCATCTCCGCTGGCGGCTTGACGCACCGACAGGGTGGAAATCCAGAGTAGAAACATGAATCCCCAACGCGGAGGAACTCGAATGGCGGCGGTGCAAGCCAGTGACAACCGGGGCGAAACGCGAGTGTTTTCGCCGTTCTCCAAGAGCCGGGTCGAACCCCAAGTGCAGCGGCAAATGTCATCATTCCTGGAGTTCCCTCGAGCCAGCCATGCGAGGCGTTCGCTCTCGCTGATCGTCATCCTTTTTTCAACCGTGGCATTACGGGCGGGCGGCGGAGAGCCCGCCGCAAAGCCCACCGTCGTGGTCTACGGCGCGACGCCGGCGGGTATCGCGGCGGCCCTGGCCGCCGGTGTGGACGGCGAGCATGTGCTCCTTGTCGAGCCAACGGGGCGGGTTGGCGGCCTCGTCACGGCAGGGCTCTCGTACACCGACATCCGCACGTTCGAGAGCCTCACGGGCACGTTTCTCGAATTCACGTCGCGGGTCGCGACCTATTATCGATTGAAGTATGGCGACGATTCGGAGCAGGTCCTGGCATGCGAGCGAGGCATCTTCGCGGAGCCGAAGGTCAATCTGGCGGTCTTCGAACAGATGCTCGCCGAGCAGCCACGAGTGCAGGTCGTTCGAAACACACGGTTGGCCGGCGTGCGGATGGGCGTCGCGGAAGGCGAATCCACGCCCGGTCGTCCGCCTCAGCGAGCGATCCTCTCCGCGACGTTCGTCGGCGACGAGCTCATGCAGCGCGTGGTTTCTGCAAAGGTCTTCATCGACGCGACCTATGAAGGGGATTTGATGGCCGCGGCGGGAGTTGTCTGGCGCATCGGCCGGGAGGCCGGCGCCGAGTACGGTGAATCCCTGGCCCCGGAAACAGCCGACGGCCAACTGCAGGCATACAACTTTCGTCTCACCCTGACGAGGTCTCGCGAAAACCGCGTGGCTCCTGGTGCGCCGCCAGGCTATCAACGCGAGTATTTTCTCCCGTTGCTCGAGGTGCTCGCGTCCGGAAGGATCGAACGAATCTTCGGTGAAACCAGGAAGTGCATCTTCAAAGTCCAGGAGCCGGGGCTGCCGAATGGCAAGTATGACGTGAACGACATGTCGGGTGGCGAGGTGCGGCTGTCACTCGCCGGTCGCAACGTGGCATGGCCCGATGGTCAACCGGCCACGCGGGGCCGCATCTTCGCGGACCATCTGCTGGATCAGGTGGGGCTCCTCTACTTCCTCCAGAACGACGACGCTGTCCCGCCGAGGTTCCGTGATGAGGCCCGCGAGTGGGGCTTTTGCCGCGACGAGTTTCCCGACTCGGGGCACCTGCCGCCGCAGCTCTACGTGCGCGAAGCCCGCCGGATGATCGGTCGGCACGTCTTCTGCGAAGCGGACACGGATCGCGCGCCCCACGACGCCCGTGCCGTGCTGCGGTCGGACGCCATCGCCATGGGAGACTACGGACCAAACTGCCACGGAACCGCCCATGAGGGGCCACGATTCGGCGGCCGGCATACGGGCGAGTTTTACAAGCCGGTCGTGCCGTATCAGGTTCCGTACGGAGTGATGGTGCCGCAAGACGTCGCCAACCTGCTGGTTGTGAATGCGGTGAGCGCGTCGCATGTGGGCTTTTGCGCGCTGCGGCTCGAGCCCATCTGGACGTCGATCGGACAGGCTGCCGGCCATGCGGCTCATCTGGTGGTCGGTGGTGGATGCTCGGTCGCCGACGTTCCCCTGGCGACGCTCCAGGCGCGGCTGCACGCCGCGGGAGCAGCCACGATCTACGTGAGCGACGTGCCCCCTGGCCATGACGATTTTCCGCTGGTGCAGTGGTGGGGCCTCCAGGGCGGGTGGCACGGACTTTCGTCGGGCCCCGACACGCCGCACCGCCGGGGCCGGCTCATCCACGGGCAATATTTCGAGGCCTTTCCCGATCACGCCGCCAATCTCGAGCATCCGCTCGACTCGGCGACCGCGGAGCGTTGGTCGGCAATCGCCTCCCGCCTCGGCCTGGCAGTCGAGGGCGTTGGGCCAGGGGCGGTTCCGGCGACTCGCGGCGATTACCTGCGGCAGCTGTGGCGACAGGTCTCCAAGGCCCATCCTCACACGCACGGTGAGCACGGCGCCGCCAAATCGCCGCAGGTTCAGCCAGTTCCAGGCGGGCAATGATGCACCGATCGGTAGATCGACATAGACTGTCGGTTTCGTTCCCTGTGGACCTCGTGGCCGGGTGACACATGTTTCTCATGTCGCGCACGACGCTCGTTGCAGCCCTGTTGGCGGCGGTTTCCTCGCTCTCCGGTGCCGCCGCCGACAGCCGCCCGAACATTCTTTTCATCTTCTCGGACGACCACGCCGAGCAGGCGTTGTCATGCTATGGCTCACGATTCATCCGCACGCCGCACCTCGATCGCCTCGCGGCACGGGGCGCCAGGTTTGCCAACTCGTTCGTCACCAACTCGATCTGCTCGCCCAGCCGGGCCACGTTGCTCACCGGTCAGTACTCGCATCTGAATGGCGTGCCCGTGTTCAACGCATTCGATGGCTCGCGCGACCATGTTGCGAAGCAGCTTCAGGCGGCCGGCTATCACACCGGCATGGTGGGCAAATGGCATCTCGGCAGTGACCCCACAGGCTTCGACCGCTGGATCGTGCTCCCCGGCCAAGGCGACTACTGGAATCCCACGTTTATCGTGCCCGAGGGCAAGCTGGTCATCGAAGGGCACTGCACGGACATCACCGGCGATCTGGGTGTCGAGTTTCTGAAGACCCGGCCGGACGATCAGCCGTTTTTCCTCATGCTCCACCACAAGGCGCCGCATCGCACCTGGGACCCGCACCCGCGGCACCGGGCCTTGTTCGCAGATGCCGTGGTGCCCGAGCCTGCGACGCTCTTCGACGACTATGCCACGCGGCCGGCGGCGCTGCCCGAGAATCGGCAGACGATCGGCCGTGACCTCAGCAACTGCGACCTCAAGCGCGAGCCGCCGGCGGACCTCTCGGGTGACGCGCTGCAGCATTGGCTGCACACGGAGCCCGCGGAGGTGGATGTCGATGGCAGGCTGCTCACGGGTGCCGAGCTCGTGCGCTGGAAATTCCAACGCTTCATGCGGGACTATCTGGCCTGCGTGCAGGGTGTCGATGACAATGTCGGGAAGGTTCTCGACTACCTCGACGAGTCGGGGCTCGCGGCCAGCACGGTTGTGATCTACTCGACCGACAACGGATTTTACATGGGTGAATTGGGTCTTTACGACAAGCGATTCATGTATGAACCGGGCCTGCGAACGCCCCTGCTGGTCGGCGGGCCTGGCATCAAGGCCGGCATCGTCCCGGAGCAACTCGTCGCCAACATCGACCTGGCCCCCACGTTCCTCGACCTCGCCGGCCTGCCGGTGCCGGAGTGGATGCAGGGCAAAAGCCTCGTGCCGCTGCTGCGCGGAGAATCACCGGCCGACTGGCGGTCAAGCATTTACTACCGCTATTACCACGACCCAGGCCATCACGACACGCGGGCCCACGTCGGCGTCCGCACATCCACCCGCAAGTTGATCCATTACTGGAAGAAAGACGCATGGGAACTGTTCGACCTCGTGGCCGACCCCCATGAACAGCGGAACCTTCTTCACGGCGACGCGGCCGCCCGGTCACCGGAGGTGGCAGAGGTGTTTGCCGACATGAAAGCCGAGCTTGAACGGCTCCGCGCCCGCTATCGCGACGACGATTTGTATGCTGACCCGGCGACCTGGCCGAAGGGAGACGTGGAAGGCAATGTCGCCTCGAGGCAACCGCTCGGGGTGAAGGATGCGGCCGCCGCCATGAGCTGCGCTCGGGGGTCGATGGCGACGCCGTAACCCCCTTGAGAACGACAAGCCGCTGCCGAGTGGCCTCGAGGGCGGATCAACAGTTTCTCGGCACCTCCAGGCGAGGGTCGCGTCCAGCCCGGCCAGTTCCGGCTGTTGCTCCTCGTGGTCTGCCCCGCTTGGCCTACGTCAGCACCGGGCACTGGTCGAACCAGGTTCGCCCTTGGGCGGCCATCCACTCGACGCCCGCCATCGGCCCCCAGTCGCCCGGCTCGTAGACGGGCACGGGCGGCATCTCGAGCGAGCCCCAGGCCCGGACGAACGGATCGATGATCTCCCACGACTTCTCCACCTCGTCGGCCCGGGCGAACAGGCTCGCGTCGCCCTGCATCACGTCGAGCAACAGCGGCTCGTAGGCCTCGGGCAGCCGCCCGGCGAACTCGCGGGAGTAGCTGAACTCGAGGTCGGTGTAGCGGAGCCGCATCCCGCCGCCGGGCACCTTG
>JBIKXY010000227.1:0-4782 GCA_044355515.1 Pirellulales bacterium | reverse complement strand
CGCTCGCCAGCTTCGACCGCGCGATCGGCCTCGAGCGTCTGAAGCTCATCCATGCCAACGACTCCAAGAAAGATTGCGGCTCGCGGGTCGATCGCCACGAGGCGATCGGCAAGGGAAAGATCGGCCGGGCCGCCTTCGAACTCGTTGTCAATCATCCCGCGCTCGCGGGCATCCCGTTGGTGCTCGAGACGCCCAAGGAGGGCCCAGACGGCAAGCCCACGCCGGCCACCGACCGTGCCAACCTCGCCCTCCTCCGCCGACTGGCGAAACGAACGGGATCGTAGGCTCAGCGTGCCTCCGGGCTGCTGCGCTCCCGCGGGATCTCGCGGCCGTGCGGGTCGGCTGCGCCAGCCGCCAACTCGGCCTCGATCCGCTCCCGCATCGCGGCGCCCAGATGATGCTCGACCCACTCGGCCGGCGGATGAAGATGGTCGAGCGGCAGCTCCGCATGCCGACCGAGCCAGGCCTCCCAGAGCCGGTGCGACCTGACGACCGTCTCGGCCTCGCGGCCGCCCGCCGCCGAGAGCCAGACGCGGCCCTCCCGCGACTCGACCGCACCCGTCCACTCGAGCCACGCGGCCGCCGCCCGCTCGAGCAGCGACCGCGGCTGCGGCCGCGGGACGCCCCCCGCCCCGCCGGCACCATCTGCTCCGGCTGCGACCGGCACTCGGCTCGCCTCGCCCGCCCGCCAGATCCGCGCGAGCCAGTCCTCGCGGGCCACCCGCCAGGCGAGGCCGAGCCCCGCGATCCCGCGGGCCAGGAGCCCGTCGCCAGGCGCGAGCACCACGGCCGCTGCATAGAAGCCGCCGAGCACCACCGCGATCATCCCGGCCGCGCTCGTGTCGAGCCACCAGGCCGCCATCCAGCCCAGGCAGGCCGCCGCCACCGCCAGGCCCGCCGCCACGAGTACGACCTGATGCATCCGTTGCACGACCAGCTCGGCCGTGGCCGCCGGCACCACGAGCATCGCCACCACGAGCACGGCGCCCACCGCCTCGAAGCCGGCCACGGTCGCCACGGCCGTCGCCGCCAAGAGCAGCGTCGTCACCAGGCCCACCGGTATCCCCGCCGCCCGCGCCGCCGCCGCGTCGAAGGCCGTGAACACCTGCCACCGCCAGGTGAGCACGAGCACGGCCACCACGAGCCCGAGCACCACCAGCGCCGTCACCAGCGCCCGCGGCACCGCCACCGGTCCGAGCGAGACGAGATCGAAGGAGGCGAGCTCAAGGATCCCGAACAGGACGCACTCCGGGTCGAGGTCGATCCGCGCGGCGAACAGCGTGACGATCACCACGCCCAGGGCGAAGAGCGACGTGAACACCACGCCCGCGCCGGCATCCTCGGCCAGCCCCACCGCCGTGTGGAGCGCCCGCGTCAGCCAGACGGTGAGGAGCGCCGCGGCCACCGCGCCCGCCAGGACGAGCGGCCCGCCCAGCCGGCCGCCCGCGAGCACCGCCACCGCGATCCCCGGCAGCACCGCATGGGCGATCGCGTCGCCGAGCAAGCTCATCCGCCGGACCACGAGGAAACTCCCCACGATCCCGCAGGCCGCCGAGACCGCCGCCGCCGTGGCCATCGACCAGCCGTGCAGCGCGAAGCCCGCCTCGGCCACCAGGACTCCCGCGGCGAGGTTCATCGGGCCGCCTCCCCGGGCGGTTGCATCCGCGGAGCGGCCGCGGCCGCCAGCACCGCCGGGTCGAGCACCGCCTCCGGCGCAGGCAGGTCGAGCGTGAGCGCGTCGCGGCCATTCTCGACCGCCGCGTCGAGCACGCTCCGCCAGGCCTCGATCCGCCGCCGCCGCTCGCGGGCCTGGGCGAGCCCGGTTGTCGAAAGCCGCCACCGGCCGCGGCCGGGCTGCGGCGGGCCCGGATGTGACCGCGTCACAAGCTCGAGCGAGCCGTCGCAAACGAGTTCCTCCCAGGCTCGCCCCGCGGCCCGCCGGAGCGGGCCCGCGTCGCCCGCGGCCCGGTCGAGCACCACCATCGGCGCGAACGCCGTCGCGGCCTCGTCACCGCCAAGCTCGAGGCACTCTGCGAGCACCCGCCCGCGGGTCCACTGCCGCTGCCGGCCGGCTTCGCGGAGCCGCCGCGCGAGCCAGCCCCGCTCGGGCGCCGCGAGAAACGACACCAGGCAGATCGCCGCCGCCGCCAGCACGACCAGCGGCCCGGTCGCCAGGCCAGGCCGCAGCGTGGAGACCGCCACACCCGTGACCGCCGCGGCCAGCCCGACGAGCCCCGCCACGAGCAGCATCGGCCCGACCCGGCTCGTCCACTGCCGGGCCGCCACCGGCGGAATCACGACCAGCGCCGTCACGAGCACGGCGCCGGCCGACGGCAGGCCCACCACCACCATCACGGCCACGAGGGCCACGAGCGCCCCATCGATCAGCCCCACCGGCCAGCCGGTGGCCGCGGCGAAGGCCGCGTCGAAGGCCACGAGCACCGCCTCCTTGAAGGCGGCCGCCACGAGCACCACCGCCACGAGCGAGGCCAGGCCCAGGAGCAGCGCATCGCGGGCCGTGAGCGCCGCTGTGTGGCCGAGCAGAAACTGCTCGAGCCCCGCGCTGCCGGGCAGGCCGCGACTGGTGATCCCCGCCACGACCGCGAGTCCGGCCCCGAAGGAGACGCCGATCACGATCGCCGTGGCGGCGTCGTCGCGGGTCCGCGTGACCCGTCGGAGGACGACGAGCACGCCGACGGCGGCCAGGGCCGAGACGAGCGCGCCAGTCAGCAGCGTGGGCAGGTCGCGGCGGCCGGTGAGCAGGAAGGCGGCGGCCACGCCCAGGAGCGTGGCATGGGCCGCGGCGTCGCCCACCAGCGGCCGGCGCCGGAGCAAGGCCAGCGTGCCCGTCACGCCCGCGGCAAAGCCCACGGCCGCCACGCCGCCGAGCACCACGAGCGTGTTGTAGGAGAGGCCGGCGGCCACGGTCGCGAAGGGGGGCGTCATGGCGTGCGGCCCCGCTCGGCCACGGCCTGGCCGAGTTCCTCGAGCAGCTCGATCCGGCCGGCGTAGGTGCGGCGGAGGTTGTCGGGCGTGAGCACCTCGGCGGTGGGACCAGCCGCGACCAGCCGCATGTCCACCAGTGCCACGCGATCGAACCACTCGGCGGCCGTGCGGAGGTCGTGGTGCACGACGACGACCAGCCGCCCCTCGTCGCGGACCTCCGCCAGTACCCGGAAGATCTGCTCCTGCGAGCGGACATCCACGCCCGCCAGCGGCTCGTCGAGGAGATAGACGTCGGCCTGCTGCGCGAGCGCCCGGGCCAGAAACACCCGCTGCTGCTGGCCGCCGGAGAGCCGGCCGATCTGCCGCTCGGCCAACTCTGCGAGACCGACGCGGTCGAGGCACTGCCGGGCCAGATCGCGGTCTCGCCGCCCCGGCCGCCGCAGCCAGCCGAGCCGGCCGTAGGTGCCCATCAAGACGACATCCATCACGCTCACGGGGAAATCCCAGTCCACCGTCTCCCGCTGCGGCACGTAGCCCACGCGGCCCCGCACCCGGGCCAGGGAAGCGCCGAAGAACCGCACATACCCCCCGACCACCGGCACGAGTCCAAGCGCGGCCTTGAGGAGCGTGCTCTTGCCCGCGCCGTTGGGCCCGATCACGCCGAACAGGCAGGGGTCGGTGATCGTCAGATCGACGTTCCAGAGGACGGGCCGGTTGCCGTAGGCCACGGTGACGTCGTGAAACTCGACGATCGGGGCGGGCGAGCCGGTCATGGTGCGGCCGACTCCGGCATGAGCGCCGCGACGATCCGCCCGGCGTTGGCCTCGAGGGCGGCCTCGAGCGATTCCCCGTCGCCGCCCGGCTCGCCCAGCGAGTCGGAGTAGAGCCGGCCGCCGAGCACGAGCCGCTGGCCGCGGGCGGCCGCACCCTCGATGACCGCGGCGACGTTGCGATCGGCCACGCTCGTCTCGACGAACACGGCCGGGATCCGCCGGCTGACCACGAGCTCCACCAGGCGGTTGATGTCCCCCAGGCCCGCTTCGCTCGTGGTGTTGGTGCCTTGCACGCCCACCACCTCGATCCCGTAGGCCCGGCCGAAGTAGCGAAATGCGTCGTGGGCCGTGAGCAACACGCGGCGGTCGGCGGGAATGGTCGCGATCCGCTCCTTGAGCCGCGCGTCGAGCCCGCGGAGCCGCATTGCATAGGCTTGAGCGCCGGCCCGATAGTGATCGCCTCCGCCGGGATCGATCCGCGCGAGCGCCGCGGCCACGACCGGGGCCGCCCGGCTCCAAAGCCCCGCGTCGAACCAGACGTGGGGATCGGGCAGGCCCGCATCGGCCTCGAGCAGCTGGTCCGCCGGCAACGCGTCGGCGACCGCCACCAGCGGCACCCGGTCGGCGAGCCGTTCGAGCAGGTCCGCGAGCCGGCCTTCCAGGTGAAGGCCCGACGCCACCACCAGATCCGCCCGCAGCAGCCGCTCGGCGTCGCGCGGCGTGGCCTTGTAGGCATGGGGATCGATCCCCGGCTTCATCAGGCACTCGACGGCGACCCGCTCGCCGGCCACCTGCCGCACGAGGTCGGCCACCACCGTCGTGGTGGCCACCACCCGGGGCCGGCCGTCAGGGGGCGAGTTGTCGCCGCTGGCCGGCGCCCGGCAGCCGGCCGCCGCGACCAAACCAGCCAGTCCGAGCAGGGCCGGGAAGAACCCGACACGGCACGGGAGGCCGGCTTTTGGAGACTCAAAAACCATTTTTTGGGGCATCAAAAGCCTGAGAATACCCCATCTCTCGCAGGTCGCACAACCGGAATCAGCCGCCGGCCGCGCCGGCCGGGCTG
>JBIKXY010000055.1:0-14584 GCA_044355515.1 Pirellulales bacterium | reverse complement strand
GCGGATGGCCCTTCGCGAGCGGATGGCCCTTCGCGAGCGGATGGCCCTTCGCGAGCGGATGGCCCTTCGCGAGCGGATGGCCCTTCGCGAGCGGATGGCCCTTCGCGAGCGGATGGCCCTTCGCGAGCGGATGGCCCTTCGCGAGGCCGCGGAAGAGCGCCAGGCCCAACAGCTCGCTCTCCCCTTCGTAGACGCCGACCGCGAAATGGTCGTGGAACGAGTCGCCCAGCGGGTGACCGACCAGGAACGCCCGGCCGCCGTGAATGCCGAGTGCGTCGATCGCCGCCTCGCGGACGCAGCCGCTCGCCACCACCTTGGCCGTGATCGCCTCCCACTCGCCGCCGCCGGCATCGACCGCCGCCGCCGCCCAGGAGGCCAGCGCGTCGCAGGCCGTGATCGACGCGGCGATCCGGCCCAGTCGCCCCTGCACGAGCTGGCGGCTGGCGATCGGCCGGCCCCAGGTCGTGCGGCGGCGAGCATGCTCGGCCGCATGCGCGAGCAGGAGCCGGAGCGTGCCGGCGGCCTGGGCAGCGAGCGTGGTCCGGCCGCGGTTGAGCCCGTGCCAGACGATCGGCATCCCGTCGCCCTCCCCCGGCGCGGTGAGCAGGTCGGCCTCGTCGACCTCGAAGCCCGTAAACTCGAGCGCCGCGTTCTGCGCCTGCTTGAGCGGATGGAGCGGATAGTGCCGCAGCCGGAACGTGGCCGTGTCGGCCTCGGGGAGTTGCACGAGCACGACCGCCGGCCGGCCCTCGTGCAAGGCCAGCAGCTTCACGAGCCGGCCGTAGGTCGCGCCGGTGATGAACATCTTCGTGCCGCTGAGCACAAGCCGGCCCTCTCGCCGCTCGAGCACGCTCTGCACCCGCGCGAGATCGCAGCCGGCGTCGGACTCGGTGGCCCCGAAGATCGAGAGCGGCCGGCCTGCGGCCAGGCCGGGCAAGTGGCGGGCCTGCTGGTCGGACGTGCCGAACGCGGTCAGGGCCGAGACCGCGCCGATCGACGAATGCACGGCGAGCATGCCCGCGGCCGTGGGCACGTCGGCAGCCAGCCGCGTGATCGCCCGGGCGAGATCGACCAGCGTCGCCCCGCTGCCGCCAAAAGCCTCCGGCACCGCGAGCCCCCACAGGCCCGCCTCTCCGAGGGCCGCCTCGGCCGCGGCGGAAAACTTTCCCCGCGGCGGCGGCGGCGGATCGTCAAGCGGGGCGACCGCCCCGGGTCCAACGGCGTGCTGGTCATAGCGCTGTCCACCGGCGTGCTGGTCATAGCGCTGTCCACCGGCGTGCTGGTCATAGCGCTGTCCACCGGCGTGCTGTTCATAGACCCGTCCGGCAGCCCGGAGCGCCGCGATCTCGGACTCCGCCCGCTCGAGCACCGCCTCGACGGCTGAGGCCGACGGTGCGGCCGCGGCCTCGGCCGCCGCCGCAAACCCGCCGTCGCCGCCTCCCCAGAGAGCGGGCACCAAGCCTGTCGGAGCCGGTCGCGCCAGGGGGCTCGGGCCGTCCGCACCGGCCGCCGCGATCTCAGCCGCGAAATGCTCCGCGATCGCCTGCCGCTTGAGTTTGAGCGACTCGGTCGCCTCGCCGTGGGCCACGTCGAAGGGCCGCCCCACGAGCACGACCCGCTTGACCCGCCAGGTCCGCGGCAACTGGCCCTGCCGCCGGGCGAGCCGCCGGGCGAGCCAGGCGACAAGCCGCGGATGTCCAAGCGCCGAGGCCCGACTGAAGACGACGAGGCCCAGCCGGCGGATCGCGCGGCGGATCACGGCCGGCTCGGGGACGACGAGTGCCACCGGTGCCCTGAGCCCGTCGCCGACCACGCACACCTGCGCCACCGCGTCGTCTTCGGCGAGGGCCCGCTCGACCTCGGCCGGCGGGAGCTTCACGCCGCTGGCCAGCACGATCACGTCCTTGAGCCGCCCGGTAATCACGAGCTGGCCGACCTCATCGAGCGTGGCCAGGTCGCCGGTCTCGAGCCACTCGGGCACCGCCGCGACTCCGCCCTGCGACGAAAGCACCCCCAGCGACCGGCTCGGCGTCTTCACGAGCAGTTGCCCGCGGCTCTCCGGCCGCTCGTCGAGCTTGATCTCGACGCCCGCCAGCGGCGGTCCGACCGTGCCGGTCCGCATGATCCGCGGGTTGGAGAGCGCCACGACCGGCCCCGCCTCCGCCAGACCGTAGCCCTCCACCAGCGGCACGCCCCGGGCCGCGAAAAACTCGGCCGTCCGCCGTCGCAGGGGAGCCCCGCCCGAGACGCAGACCCGCACCTCGCCCCCGAGGGCCGCGGCCAGGTCGCCGAGCTTGCCGCTCCGCGCGCCCGCCTCGAGCCGCTCGAAGAACACGGGCACGCCCAGAATCACCGTCGGCGGCAGCGCCCGGCAGGCGGCCAGGATCTGCTTCCGGTCGCTGACCAGATTCAGGCAGCCGCCCCGCTCGATCGCGGTGTAGAGATCGCCCACCCGGGCGAGCAGGTGGCTGGCCGGCAGCCAGGAGAGCCGTACGTCCCGCGGGGCTGGCAAAAACACGTCGGAAACACCCCGGGCGTTCAGGGCGAGCGCCCGCTGCGAATGGAGCACGCCGTGGGGCACGCCGGTCGTGCCCGAGGAGAGCACGATCGTCCCGCAGGCGTCGGGGTCGATCGCCGCCGCTCGGGCCGCGACCGCCGCGGCCACCCGCGGCGGATCGACCGCAGCCCGCGGGAGCCAGCCGCCGGCCGGCGGCGCGATCACGAGCCCGCGGGTGATCGCCGCAGCGGCTCGCCCCCCGCTCGCGACGACGGCCCGCGGGGCGAGCCACTCGAGCTGCGAGCGGTGCTCGGCGGCGGTCGCGTCGGCGTGCAGCGGCACGTGCACGAGCCCCGCGAGCAGACAGGCCAGATCGACGACGATCCAGTCGGGCGTGTGGGAGCCGAGGTGGGCCACCCGGTCGCCAGGCCCGAGGCCGGCGGCAGACAGCTCGTCGGCCGCCCGCAGGGCCGCGGCCGCCAGTTCGGCCCAGGTCCAGGTCGTCAGGCGGTCGTCCGCTGCCACGGCCACCGCCGCCCGGTTGGGCGTGGCCGCCACCCGCGCGGCCAGGAGTCCGGCCACCGAATCGGCGACGACGGCCGCCGCCCCGGCCTCGTGATCGGCCCGACCGGCTGCGGCGGCGTTGGCTGCGAGCGACCTCATGCCCATTTCGCTCCGTTCGCGGCCGGACGCTCGAACAGCACCGCGATCCCCTGTCCCAAGCCGATGCACATCGTGGCCAGGCCGAATCGGCCGCCCGTGTCCCGCAGGGCGTGGAGCAGCGTGGTCGTGATCCGGGCGCCGCTGGCGCCCAGCGGATGGCCCAGCGCGAGCGCACCCCCGCGCGGGTTGACCTTCGCCGGATCGAGTCCGAGCTCGCGGATGCAGTGGATCGCCTGGGCCGCGAAGGCCTCGTTGAGCTCCACGAGATCGATGTCGGTGAGCCTGATGCCCGCCGCGGCCGGCCTCGCCAGGAGCTTGCGGACGGCCGCGATCGGCCCGCTGCCCATCTCGGCCGGCGGCACGCCCACCACCGCCGTGGCCACGACCCGCGCCCAGGGCTCGAGCCCCTGCCGCTCGGCCTCGGCCTGCGACATCACGACCACCGCCGCGGCGCCGTCGCTCAAGGGAGCGCTCGTGGCGGCCGTCACCGTGCCCACGCCCGGCAGGAAGGCGGGCTCGAGCGCCGCCATCGCCTCGAGGCTCGTGTCGGGCCTGATCGACTGGTCGGCCCAGGCCTCCACGATCCCGCCCGCCTCGTCGTGACCGATCACCGGCACGATCTCGTCCTCGAACAGGCCGGCGGCCGTGGCGGCGGAGGCGCGAGCGTGGCTTTCGAGGGCGTAGGCCTCCTGCTCGCGGCGGGCGATGCCGTGGGCCGCGGCCAGGTGCTCGGCCGTGAGCCCCATCGAGAGCATGCCCCGGCTCGTGCGGGCGAGCACCCGCGGATGGATGTCGATCGCCGCCTCCATCGGCAGGTGGTGCATGTGCTCGACGCCGGCGGCCACCTGCACGTCGGCGGCGCCGGCCGCGATCGCATGGCAGGCTCGGGCCAGCGCCTCGAGCGACGAGCCGCAGAGGCGATTGACCGTGGTGCCAGCGGTGGCCAGCGGCAACTCGGCCAGGAGCGCCACGCACCGGGCCACGTTGCCGCCCAGCTCGCCCCGCTGCTGCGTCGCGCCGAGCACCAGATCCTCGATCGTCCCGGGGTCGACGCCGCTCCGCTCGACCGCGGCCCGCACCGCCGCCGTGGCGAGCTCGTCGCCCCGCACCTGGCGAAACAGCCCCTGCTCCGGATGGGCCCGCCCGATCGCCGTCCGGCAGGCGGCGACGACGACCGGCGTCGTGGCGGGATCGGGCAAAGAATGGCGGTTGGACATGGAAGTCACGCGCGAGGTCAGTCGGTGAACCGGCCGCCGGATCGGGCGATCGCGAGGAGCCGCTCGGTGGGATGCATCCGCACGCCCAGGTCGGCCAGCGGCTCCAGCCGCCGCATGACCTCGGCGGTGCCGAGCGAGTCGGCCCAGGCGAACAGGCCGCCGCGAAACGGCGGGAACCCGAGCGCGTGGATCACGGCCAGATCCACGTCGCGGCCATCGCGGACGATCCCCTCGTCGAGCACCCGGAGGGCCTCGAGCAGCATCGGCAGCAGCAGCCGGTCGGCGATCGTGCGATCGGAGGTCTCCCGCGCGGGGAGCGCGTAGCGGGCCACGATCCGCGCCGTTTCGGCGTCGCTGCCGATGATCCGTGCCTTGGGGCCCGTGCCCTGGAAGCGGTAGAAGCCGGCGCCCGTCTTGCGGCCCAGCCGGCCCGCCTTGACGAAGGCCGGGATCAAGGGAGAGGCCTCGATCCGGTCGCCGTAGGCCGCCGAAAGCACGAGCCCCGCGTAGAAGGCGGTGTCGAGGCCGATCATGTCATAGAGCTCGAGCGGACCCATCGGCATCCCGAAGCCGCGGGCGACGCGATCGATCCGGGCCGGCTCGACCCCCTCGCGGACCATCTCCACGGCCTCGTGGAGATAGGGCATCAGGACGCGGTTGACGAGGAAGCCCGGGCTGTCGCGGACGACGACCGGGCACTTGCCCAGCCGCTTGGCATGGGCCACCACCGCGGCCACGGTGGCATCGCTCGTGGCCGGCCCGCGGATCACCTCCACGAGCACCATCCGACGGACGGGATTGAAGAAGTGCATCCCGCAGAACCGGGCCGGCTCGGCCAGCACCTCGGCCAGCTTGGCGATCGGGTTGGTGGAGGTGTTGGTGGCGATGATCGCGTCGGGGGCGACAGCCCGCTCGATCTCGGCGAGCACCTGCTGTTTGAGGTCGGTCCGCTCGAGCACGCTCTCCACCACGAGGTCGCAGCCGGCGAGCGCCGTGAGGCTCGTCGCCGTCTGCAGCCGGCCGGCCAGGGCGACCGCCGCCGCCGGGTCGCTCCGTTTCGCGAGTCGGTTCCAGGCCGCCTCCTCCAGGATGCCGGGCACGCTCGCGGCGAGCGCCCCGGCGCGAATGTCCACGACCGCGGTGGCGAACCCGGCCCGCAGGCTCGCGGCCGCGATCCCCGCCCCCATGATCCCGGCCCCGACCACGCCGGGAGCGGCGATGATCCGCGGCTCGGCCTGCCTGCTTTCTCCGACGCCGGGATCCCGGCGGTTGCGTTCACCGATCCGAAACACCCGCAGCAGGCTCGCAGCGACGGGCGTGGCCGCCAGCCGGGCAAAGGCGGCCGACTCGAGGCGGGCTGCCTCCTCGGCCGAGGCGGCCGACCCGGCCAGGATCGTTTCGAGTATGGCCGGCGGCGCGGGGTAGCGGCCGCCGGTGCGGCCGAGCATCACGGCCGCGGCGGTGGCTGCCAGAAAGTCTTGCTCGGCGGGATCAAGGGACACCGGTGCGGCCATGGCCCGGCGACGGCGGGCGACCAGGTCACCGGCAGCCGCGATCTCGAGCAACCGGCGAGCCGACTCGAGGGCCACCTCGGGCGGCACGCAGGCGTCCACGAGACCGAGCCGGACCGCGGCTGGACCGTCCACCGGCTCGCCCGAGGCGGAGAGTTCCACGGCCGGGCCGGGACCGATCAGCCGCGGCAGGCGGACGGTGCCCCCCCAGCCGGGCAACAGGCCGAGCTTGACCTCGGGAAGGCCGAGCGACGTGTGGGGCGCGGTGGTGGCGACCCGCAGGTCGCAGGCCAGCGCCAGCTCCAGGCCGCCGCCGAGACACGCCCCGTCGATCACGGCCACACTGGGGCAGTCGGCGGAGAGCCGCGCGAACAGTTCCTTGCCGGCGTCGCAGAGCCGCTCGACCTCGGCGGCGGGAAGCGTGGCGAGCGCGTCGAGCCGGTCGAGATCCGCCCCGGCGAAGAAGGAGCCCGCCCGGCCGGAGCGCAGAATCAGGCCCCGCGGACGCGGCCCTTGCGCCAGTTCATCGAGCGCCGCGGCCAGGTCGGCGAACACCTGCCGGGTGAGGACGTTGTGCCGGTGGTCAGGGACCACGAAGGTCAGTTCGACCGTCCCGTCGGCCTGCCGCTGGAGCGCGAGGGTGGGGAATTCCCGGGCGGTGGCGGGCATGGGGGCGGGCATTGCTTGCCTGGGGCCGGAAAACCGCTAGTGTATCGGGAGTTTTCGCCCGCCACAGGGCGCTCACCGCCAGGGAGGCTGCGGCCGCCGTGATGAATGAACTCGCCCGCCCCGCCGATGCTCGCGTCGGCCAGCCCGCTCGCGGCGGGTTCGATGATCGCTCGCTTTCGCCCTTCCCGTTCTCGCACCTGATGCTGGGCGTTGTCTGGGTGTTTCTTGTGACGCTCGCCATCGCGGGCCGAGCCTGGCAGCCGGCGGCCCACGTCACGCCGCTGGCGGCGGTCTCGCTCGCGGCCGGGGCGATCTTTCCCTCGACGCTCCTCGCCGCGAGCGTGCCGGTCGTGGCGCTGGCGGCGGGCAACCTGTTCCTGCCGCCGCACGACAGTCTGGCGATGGCGGTGATCGTGTCGGCGGCGCTCGCCTGGCCGGTGGTGCTCGGTCGCCTGGGCCTGCTGGGCGGGGCCGGCCGCAACACCCGGTGGTTCGCCGTGCTCGGCGGGGCGCTCGCCAGTTCACTCGTCTTCTTCTTCGCCACCAACGTGGCCTACTGGCTGCTCACCGACATGTATCCGCGGACTGCCGCGGGCCTTCTGGCCTGCCTGACCGCGGCCCTCCCCTTCCACCGCTGGATGCCGGTGGGCGACGTCCTCTGGAGCCTGGCCCTATTCGGCCTGCTGGCCGGCATGGCGGCCCTGGCAGACGGCCTCACGGCCCGCCGGCTCGCCCCGGCCCGGGTCAGCAAGCAGGGGGAAACCACGTCGGTGGCTTGACTGGCGGCCCGCCGGGCTGAGAATGCATCGTGCGACCGGCGGAGTCCCGGTGTGTCGCACCGCCGCGGGAATGGCGGAATTGGCAGACGCGCCAGGTTGAGGGCCTGGTGGTAGTAATACCGTGCAGGTTCAAGTCCTGTTTCCCGCATTCGTGCTCCGGTCGTCAGCGATGCATCCCATGATTGCCGGCCGGCCCACCTTCACCCTGAACCGGCCGGCCCGATGAGCGACGTTCCGGAAGACGAGGCGACCAAGCCCCGCCGCATCGCCATCGGCACCCAGCGTCCCGGCGTGAAGCCGCCGAGCCTGGGACCGAAGTACCGCTATGTCGGCCCGGCGGCTGCGGCTCCTCCCGATGCGGTACTCGCGCCCGCCGAGCCGGTGTCGGCCGCTGCCGCGCCGGAAGCCACGCGGCCGGCCAACGCACCGGCGGAGGCCGTGGTGGCAAGCGATGCGACCCGCATCGATGACCAGCCGCACGATCGCCCAGCCGCCGGCAACTCCGGGCCCGCTCCTCGGGGCGGCCGGGGCAGGCGGCGGGACGGCGCGAAGATGCCGTCGCCTGCCGACGTGCTCCCGCCGAGCAAGCGGGTGGCCGTTCCCAATCTGCGGGCCGGGCTCGACGAGGATCTCGAGGCCGACTTCGAGGCGGCGATCGGCGACCTCGCGATCGACGACATGCTCGAGGCCCAGGCCGCGATCAAGGCCGAGGCTCCGCTCGACCCGGGCACCCGGATCACCGGCGTGGTGCTCTCGATCGGCGCCGACACCGCCTTCATCGATCTGGGCGGCCGCCGGCAGGGAGCGATGAAGCTCGCCGGGTTCCTCGATCGCGGCGAGGATCTGCCCGAGCCCGGGCAGCCGATCGAGGTGAGCGTGGGCGGCCGCAACGAGGCCGACGGCCTCTACGACGTCGCTCCCGCCAACCGGGCCGTGGCCGTGGAAGACTGGTCGCAACTGGAAGCGGGCATGGTGGTCGAGGCCCGGGTGACCGCGGCCAACAAGGGTGGTCTCGAATGCGAGGTGGCCGGGCTGCGGGGCTTCATGCCGGCGAGCCTGGTGAGCACCTGGCGAGTCGAGAACCTCGAGGAGCTGGTGGGCCAGACGCTCGAGAGCCTGGTCACGGAGATCGTGCCGGCCGCGCGGCGGCTCGTGCTCTCGCGGCGGGCCGTGATCGAGAAGCAGGCCGCCGAAGCCAAGGTCAAGATGCTCGAGACGCTCGCGCCCGGCGACGAGCTCGAGGGGATCGTGCGGAGCGTCCGCGACTTCGGGGCCTTCGTCGACATCGGCAACGGCGTCGAGGGGCTCGTGCATGTCAGCGAGCTTTCCTGGGAACGGGTCGCCAACCCGGCCGACGTGCTCCAGCAGGGGCAGAAGGTGCGGGTGATCGTCAAGAAGATCGACCCCGAGACCGGCAAGATCGGCCTCTCGGCCCGGGCCCTGATCGAGAGCCCCTGGAAGCGGGCGGCCGACAAGTATCACGTGGGGGCCACCGTCCGCGGCACCGTCAGCCGGATCGCCCAGTTCGGCGCCTTCGTGAGGCTCGAGCCCGGCGTCGAGGGGCTCGTCCACATCTCCGAACTCGCCACCCGGCGGATCCGCAGCGTCGCCGACGTGGTCAAGGAGGGCGAGCAGGTGGAATGCCGCGTGCTCGCGATCGATCCCGACGGGCAGAAGCTCGCCCTCTCGATCAAGGCCCTCGCCCCGCCCCCAGCCGCCAAGCTCTCGGCCGGCGAGCCCGAGCCGGACTCAGAGGAGGCCGAGCCTGCGGCCCCGCCGCCACCCCGGAAGCAGCGGACCACACCGCTCAAGGGGGGCGTGGGGGGCGACTCCGACGGCGGCCGCTTCGGCCTCACGTGGTGAGCCGCGGTTGACGCGAAGGGTCCATCGCTGCCCGGCAGGGAACGTTGATCGCCGCGTCGGGAGCCGGGGGTGGAAGCCGAAGGAGCCTGGAGATTTCGCCGAGTTGAGGTGGGAGTAGGGCATTCGTCCGTGCGAAATATCCCAGCGACGGAGGCTTTCACCCCCGGCGACCCACTCCGTTGGACGCAGCGGGCTCGGGGTTGCCCGTGCCCTGTGGATGTGCTGAGCAGTTCCTATACTCGTCCTCATGCCCGACGCCATGAAGCCGCTTGCGGCGCCTGAACTGCTCGCGCCGGCCGGGGATCGCGACTGCCTCAAGGCGGCGATCGAGAACGGGGCCGATGCCGTCTACTTCGGGCTCGACACCGGGTTCAATGCCCGGTTCCGCGCGGCCAACTTCCCGCTCGACGAACTTCCCGGCGTGATCCGGCTGCTTCATCGCCACGGGCTGCGGGGCTACGCGACCCTCAACACGCTCGTGTTCGAGGACGAGCTCGATGCCTTCGCGGAGGTCGTGCGGCAGGTTGCCGACGCGGGCGTGGACGCGGTGCTGGTGCAGGACGTGGGGGCGGCCCTGCTCGTCCGCGAGGTCGCCCCCGGCCTCGCTCTCCATGCCTCGACCCAGATGACGCTCACGAGCGCCGAGACGATCGGCCTGGCCGAGACGCTCGGCTGCGAGCGGGTGGTGGTGGCCCGCGAGCTTTCGCTCGACGAGATTCGGGAGATCCGTCGGGCGACGGCGATGCCGCTCGAGGTGTTCGTGCACGGCGCGCTCTGCGTCGCTTACTCCGGCCAGTGCCTGACGAGCGAATCGCTCGGCGGCCGCAGCGCCAACCGCGGCCAGTGCGCCCAGGCATGCCGGCTGCCCTACGAGCTCGCCTGCGACGGCCGCGACGTGGACCTGGGCGAGCAGCGTTACCTGCTCTCCCCGCAGGATCTCGCCGCCTATGCCCTCTCGCCGGAACTGCTCGCGGCGGGTGTCGCGGCCCTCAAGATCGAAGGGCGGCTCAAATCGGCTGAATACGTCGCCAACATCACGCGGCACTATCGCCGGGCGATCGACGCGGCGGTGGCGGGCCGGCCGGTCGCCTTCACGCCCAGGGAGGTCGAGGAGATGGAGCTCTCCTTCTCCCGCGGCTTCTCGCCGGGCTGGCTCGAGGGCTGCGACCACAAGCGGCTGGTGCCCGCGACGTCGAGCGCCAAGCGGGGCGTGCGGCTGGGCACCGTGGTGGGCACGCACCGCGGCCTGGTGGTGGTCGATCTCGTCGCCGGGCTGGCCGGCGGCGTCAAGCGGGGCGACGGCGTCGGCTTCGACTGCGGGGCGACCAGCGATGAGGCCGTGGGGGGGCGGGTCTACGAGGTCTTCGCCGCGGGGCTCTCCCGGACCGATCCGGTCACGGCCGGCCGGGTCGAGCTCGGCTTCGCCCGCGACGGCTTCGACACCGCCAGGCTCCAGCCGGGACAGGCGGTCTGGAAGACCGACGACCCCGAGCTCACGGCCCGGCTGCGGAAGTCGTTCACGGGCGAGTCGCTTCGCCGGCGCCAGCCGGTGGATCTCGAGGTCACGGCGGCCGTCGGCAGGCCCGTCGGCGTGACCGCCAGGCTCGCCACGGGCCGCCGCTGCGTGGTCGAATCGGCTGAGCCGGCCCGCGAGGCGACGAAGCACCCGCTCGACGAGACGGTGCTTCGCGACCAGCTCGGCCGCCTGGGCAACACGCCCTTCGAGCTCCGCGGGCTGGACGCCACGATCACGGGCCGCCCGATGCTCCCCTTGAGCGTGCTCGGCCAGCTCCGCAAGGAACTCGCGGCCGCGCTCGAGCGGCTCGTCGAGCGGCCCGCTGCAGATGATCCCTGGCGGCCGCATGATCCGTTCCCCCTGTCCCTCCGGGAGAGGGCCGCGGTGAGGGTGCCGGGGGCCATACGGCAGACGGTGAGCCTGCTCCACGACGGCCGGCAGATTGATGCTTCGGCCACCGGTCTCCCGCAGTTCCATGTGCTCGTCCGCTCGCTCGAGCAGCTCGGGGCGGTGCTCGACCTCGGCGAGCGGAGCGTCGTCGCCGAGTTCGCCGACATCCGGCAGTATCGCGAGGCGGTCGCCGCCTGCCGGGGAGTCGGCGGCACGATCCAACTCGCGACCCCGCGGATCCAAAAGCCGGGCGAGCTGGGGATCTTCGGCCTCCTGGCCAAGCAGCAGCCCGACGGCATCCTGGCCCGCAACTGGGCGGCCGTGACCTTCTTCCGCGACCAGGGCCTGCCGGTGGTGGCCGACTTCTCGCTCAACGTCGCCAACCGCCTGGCGGCGGATTTTTTCCTGGCCCACGGCTGCACGCGAGTGACGGCCTCCTACGACCTGAACCGCGACCAGCTCGGGCCACTCGTGGCCGCCGTGCCGGCCGGCCGCCTGGAGCTGGTCGTTCACCAGCACATGCCGCTGTTCCACATGGAGCACTGTGTCTTCTGCGCGGTGCTCTCCCCGGGCCGCACCAAGCATGACTGCGGCCGCCCCTGCGACGACCATCTGGTGCAGCTCCGCGACCGCGTCGGCGTCGAGCACCCGCTCACCGCCGACGTCGGCTGCCGGAACACCCTCTGGAGCGCCGTGCCGCAGAGCGGCGCCGAGGCGGTGCCCGCGCTCCAGCAGGCCGGCGTTCGTCACTTCCGGCTCGAGTTCCTCTCCGAGCCGGCCGCCGAGATCGGTCTCGTCGTGCGGTCCTACCGCGACCTGCTCGCCGGTCGGACGACGGGTCGCGAGGTCTGGCGGTCACTCAAGGCCGCCAACCGCGTGGGCGTGACCCGCGGCACGCTCGAGGCGTAGTTGACTGCACGCCGAAAGGGCCGAATCGAAAGGGGGAAATGAAACCGGCCCGGGACGGTGAGCCCGCCCCGGGCCGGATCGTGAACCGCTTCGTGACCGACCTTACTTGGTGAGCTTGGTGAGCGCCTCGACCATCGGCGTCACCACCGCGCCCAGGACGTCCTTGACGCCCGGGATCGCCATCGCGGCGTCGATCAGCTTCTGGAGCAGGCCCAGGTTCTTGCCCACCACCTCGCCGAAGGCCGGCTTGTCCTCGGCCGGCAGGTTGCCCGCCTCGGCGGTCAGCCGCTCGAGGATCGGAGCGAAGCCCTCGAGCTTCGGCAGGGCCGCCCTGGCGGTCTCCTCGTCGGTCACACCCCTGAGCACCGAGGTCAGCCCGCCGAACAACTCGGTCGCCGACTTGCCGGCCTCGAGGAACTTGGGGTCGATCGTGATCACGTCCTGAACCGTCTCGACGAGCGTGTTGCCCTTCTGCTCGATCACGTCGGTGACGGTCTCGGTGACCGGCCCGACCTTCCGTTCGGCGACGCCGACCGCGGCCTGCTCGGGGCCCTTGTTTTGGTTCCAGAGGTAGATCCCGGCACCCAGGGCCGCGAGGGCCACGAGCGGCAGCAGCCAGCCCATGCCCGCGGAGGCCGGTTCCTGGCTGCCACCGTGCTGGTGGCTGGCGGCGGGGCCGGTGCTCGGCATGATCGAGCCCAGGTCGCCGAGCGACAGCCCGCGGGGCAAGGCCGACGAGATATTGCCCGCCTGCTCCGAGAACAGCCGCGACACGCCCGACGCGTCGGGCCGACCGCCGAGCTGCTTGGCGACCACGCCCAGAACGATCGGGGCCAGGTAGGTGAGCAGCTTCTGCATCATGCCGGGCTGCGAGCCGACGAACGAGGCGATCGCGCCCACGAGCTTCGCGAGGTTGCCGCCGCCGAGCAGCGAGCCGAGCAGGTCGCCGCCCACCTGGCCCAGGCCCGAGGCGTTGCCGCCACCGAGGAAGCCGGCGAGGTTGCCGAGCATCGAGAGGTCGAGGCCGCCCATCGCGCCGGCGAGCTGGTCGGCGCCCTTGGGCGATGCGGCGAGCTTGCCGAAGATCTGGAGCAGGGCCGGCACGGCCGCGCTCGTGGCCGACTTGGTCTGCTGCTCCGAGCCGCCGACGATGCCGCCGAGCTTGCCGAGCACGTCGCCCGAGAGCTGGCTGGTGATGAGATCAACGAGGTTCATGAAACTGCTCCGAGAAGGGATTGCCCCCGCGACATCGCGGGCGGCCTGAAACGACCTGCCATGGATCAATCGCCGCCCGCCGTCCGTGGCGACCGTCCGGGCCGGTCGAGATTCCCCATCGGGACCACCGATCCGCCTGCCGACGGCATGGTTTTAGTGGGGGGCGAAACCGTCCGCAAGCGGCCGGCACCAGCCATCCCGCCCGCGGTCATGGCGAAAACCTCGGGGCTTGCCCCCGGGGAAAACCGTTTCAATTCCCCGGCCGGTTGTGCCGATAATGCCGACTGTGACGGAGGCGGCGGCGGTGTCGCCCGCCGCTCGGCTCGCGCCAGCACCGCCCCGCCCGAGGGCGATTCGGAGGAAAGACCATGATCACGACCAAACTGCCCGCCGGCATCCGGGACGACATCACGCAGTGCATCGGCCGCACGCCGCTGGTGCGGCTGCGGCGGGTGACCGAAGGCTGCGTCGCCACCGTGGTCGGCAAGATCGAGAACATGAATCCCCTCTGGAGCGTCAAGGACCGGATCGCCTGCGCGATGATCGACGCGGCCGAGCGGGACGGGCGGATCGGCCCCGACACGATCGTGATCGAGCCCACGAGCGGCAACACCGGGATCGGCCTGGCCTACGTCTGCGCCGCCCGCGGCTACAAGCTTCGCGTGACCATGCCCGAGAGCATGAGCCTGGAGCGGCGGCGGATGCTCAAGGCCCTCGGGGCCGAGCTCGTCCTCACGCCGGCCGCCGAGGGCATGCCGGGCGCGGTTCGCCACGCCGAGGAGATCTCGGGGTCCGGCAGCCAGTATTTCATGCCGCAGCAGTTCAAGAACCCGGCCAACCCGGAGGTCCATCGCCGCACGACCGCCGAGGAGATCTGGCAGGACACCGAGGGCCAGGTGGATGTCCTGGTCTGCGGCGTGGGAACAGGCGGCACGATCACCGGCGTGGGCGAGGTGCTCAAGAGCCGCAAGCCCGGCCTCCGGGTCGTGGCGGTCGAGCCGGCCAACAGCCCGGTGATCTCGCAGAAGCTGGCGGGCGAGCCGATCAAGCCCGGCCGGCACACGATCCAGGGCATCGGCGCCGGCTTCATCCCCGAGATTCTCAACCTCGACGTGATCGACGAGGTGCTCAAGGTCGACGACGAGGACGCGATGGAGACCGCCCGGCAGATGGCCAAGCGGGAGGGGCTGATGTGCGGGATCAGCTGCGGTGCCGCGGCCTGGGGAGCTCTCCAGGTGGCCCGCCGGCCGGAAAACACGGGCAAGCTCGTGGTGGTGGTGCTCCCCGACCTGGGCGAACGCTACCTCTCGACGAGGCTGTTTCCGGAGTGAGCAGCGTCAGGCGTCGCCGAGTTC
>JBIKXY010000226.1:0-4795 GCA_044355515.1 Pirellulales bacterium | reverse complement strand
TTGCCTTGAGGATCCCGAAGGTCAGCACCATCGTGGCGACTGACCAGGCAACGACCGTGAATGAGCCGATCACCTGCGTCATGAGATCCTTGCCGGTGCCGAAGATGCCCGTCGCGATCCCGCCCCACAGGCCGCACAGGCCGTGCACGGGCCAGGCCCCCACGGGATCGTCGATCCGCAGCTTGTCGAGCAGGACGATGCCGGCCACGACCAACGCCCCGCCGATGCCGCCGATGATCAAGGCGCTCTGCTGCGTCACGCAGTCGCAGTTGGCCGTGATCGCCACGAGGCCGCCGAGGATGCCGTTCAAGGCCATCGTCAGGTCGGGCTTGCCGAACAGGCCCCAGCCGACGAGCAGGGCGACGACTGCGCCCATTGCGGCGGCAAGGGTCGTCGTGACGGCGATGTAGGAGGTCATCTGAGCGTTAGCAATGCCCGAGTAGGTGAGCTGGCTGCCCGGATTGAAGCCATACCAGCCGACCAGGAGGATGAACACGCCCAGGGCCGCCAGCGAGAGGTTATGGCCCGGAATCGGCACGCTCTTGCCGCTGGAGGTGAACCGGCCCATGCGCGGCCCGAGGAAAATCGCCCCGACGAGGCCGGCGAAGCCGCCCACCGTATGCACGAGAATGCTGCCGGCGAAGTCGTGGAAGCCCATGTCGTTGAGCCAGCCACCGCCCCACTTCCACGAGCCGCTGATCGGGTAGACGAGCCCGGTCAGGACCGCCGTGTAGATCAGGTAGCCGCCGAACTTGAGCCGGCCGGCCACGGCACCTGACACGATCGTGGCAGCGGTCGCGGCGAAGGCCACCTGGAAGAGGAAGTCGGAGGAGGTCGAAAACTTCGCCGACTTGGCGTCGGCGTTGTAGAGCGGAGTGGCCGTCCAGACGGCGATCTCATTGCCCTCGGCATCCTTCTTCATCTCGGTCTGGGCGTCGAGCGACACGAACGAGGCCGGTTGCCCAACCCACTTATCGACGACCCACGAAGCGGGATACATCAGCCCGTAGCCGATGAACAGATAGAGGAGCACGCCGATGCAGAAGTCCATCACGTTCTTGGCCAGGATGTTGACCGTGTTCTTCGCGGAGTTGAGGCCGATTTCGACCATCGCGAAGCCGGCCTGCATGAAGATCACGAGCACGGCGCAGATGAACATGATCAGGGTATTGATCGTGTAGTCGTTGCCGTCGTCGTAGGAGATGTCGGCGACGGGGTCGCCGACGTTCCAGCCCTTGGGGTTGGCCTCGGCCGCAGCCGCGGCCGCCTCCTCGGCGAACAGCGGCGTCGGGCAGATCGCCGCGGCACCCAGGAGCAGGAAACAGCCCAGCACGCAGCCGGGAACCAACCATCGCATCATGCGAGATACCATCACACGCCTCTCGAGTTGAAAGAAATCAAGCACCTCCGCTGTGCCGAAATCACTGCCACGCAGCATCCCGCCGCGTCAGATTTCCGCCGCATGGTGGAGTGCAAGTGGCGTGCCAATCGGGCGAGCGCGCGATTGGGGAAGCCCGCTGCAAAGGGTCCAAAGTCGCTTGTTTTCAAGGCCTCAACGACCACCCGCCGACTCATGAGAAAAATATGAGTCACGGCTTGGAAGCCCGCAGAATCGCCCCATCCGCCCATTCCCCGGGCATTCCCCTGACGCCGGAACGGGCATCGACCGCTTAGAAGGTGACCGCATGCCCGGCGGCAGGCGGCTGGGGCGGCGGCGGCTCGGGCCGCTCGGCCTGGGCGGCGACGTCGTCGTCCAAGAGGTCGGCTAACCGGCCGAGGTGCGGCAGGCCGGTCAGGTCGAGGAAGTTGGCCAAGAGCCGGAAGCCGTGTCGCGTGAGGATCGACTCGGGGTGAAACTGGACGCCGTGGATCCCGCGGGGCTCGTCGGCGATCGCCATGATCGTGCCCGCCTCGTCGCGGGCGGTGATCGTCAGGCTGTCGGGCAGCGACTCCGGCTCGACCACGAGCGAGTGGTAGCGTCCGGCGGTCATCGGGCTGGGGATCCCGGCGAAGAGATTGATCGAGTCGTGGAGGATCGCGCTCGTGCGGCCGTGCATCGGCGTCGCCCGCACGATCCGCCCGCCCAGGGCCGCGGCGATCGCTTGGTGGCCGAGGCACACGCCCAGGATCGGCAGCCGGCCGCGAAAGGCCCGCACCGCGTCGAGCGAGCAGCCCGCCTCGGCCGGGGTGCAGGGGCCGGGCGAGATCACGATCGCCGCCGGCCGCAGCCGCCGCAGGTCGGCCACGCTGGTCGTGTGGGCGGGCACCACCGCCACCGGCACGCCCAGCAGCCGCAGGTGGCGGGCGAGGTTGAAGACGAAGCTGTCGCGGTTGTCGAGGACGACGATCATGCGCCCCCTCCGCCGATGCCCAGCTCGTCGAGCACCCGGAGCATCCCCTCGGCCTTGTGCAGCGACTCGGCGTGCTCGGCCGCCGGCTCGCTCGCCGCCGTCACGCCGCCCCCAGCGGAGAAGCTGACTCGCCCCTCGCCCACCACGAAGGTGCGGATCAGCAGATTGAAGTCGGCGGTGCCGTCGAGTCCGAGGTAGCCGAGGCAGCCGCAGTAGGCCCCGCGGGCCACTCCCTCGAGGTCGGAGATGATCTCGCAGGCCCGGTGCTTGGGCGCGCCGGTCACGCTGCCGCCGGGGATCGCCGCATGAAGTGCGTCCACGACGCCGAGGCCCGGCCGGAGACGGCCGGCCACGACCGACACGAGGTGCTGCACGTAGCGAAACCGCTCCAGCCGGCAGAGCGCCTCGACGCGGACGCTCTCCGGCCGGCAGACGCGGGCCAGGTCGTTGCGCACGAGATCGACGATCATCACGTTTTCGGCCCGGTCCTTGCCGCTCGCCTCGAGGTCGGCGCCGGCGTAAAGATCGGCCTCGGGCCGCGCGAGCACGCGGCGGGTGCCCTTGATGGGGTGCATCCGCACGGTGCCGCGGGCCGCCTGCAGAAACCGCTCGGGCGACATGCTCACGAGGTGGGCCGCTCCGGTGTCGAAGCAGGCTGCGAAGGGGGCGGCGTTGATCCGCCGGGCGGCCCGATGCAGGGCGATCGGATCGACGACCGTGGCGAGCGCGAGCCGCTGGGCGAGGTTCACCTGGAAGATGTCGCCGGCCAGCACCGATTCGATCCCGGCCTCGACCATCCGGCGGTAGGCCTCGGGCGGGTGCGACGTCGCAATCGCGGGCCGGGAGGGGAGGGGCGAGCCTTGCGGTGTCGCGGCGGCTGGCTGTGGCGGCAGGGCCCGGGGTGAGCCGGTCGCGAGCCAGGCCTCGAGCCGCTCGGAGGCCCGGCGGCGGCGGGCCTCGGGGCCGCGGGCGGGCACGCCCTGGGAGATGAACCAGCCGCGGCCAAGCAGATGGTCGTAGGCGAAGACGATGTCGTAAAGATGGAGCGAGACCAGCGGCACTGCGGGGGGTAACCCGGGGGGCGGCGTGAGGCCCAGCCGGGCGAGCCCCGCGTCGTAGGAGATCAGCCCGGCCAGGCCGCCTTGAAACGGGGGCAGGCCGGGGATCGTGGGCGCGGCGAGGTCGGCGAGCAATCGGCGGACCGCGGCGAAGCCGGCGGCCACGGCAGCCGGATCGGCCCCGGGCCCGGCCTCGATCGTGTGTATCGGATCGGCGGCCACGAACGACCAGCGGCCGAGCGGCGGCAGCGCTGGCTCCGCGCCGGCGGCGTCGGGCCGAGGATCGACGAGCGCCGAGTCGAGGAAGAGCACGTGCGATCGCGTAGCCGCGTGGGCGAACACGGCGAGCAGGTCGAGGTCGGCCGTCGCCTCGGCCACGATCGCCCCGGAGGCGGTCGCGCGGCTCGTGGCGATCCAGGGGTGGAGCGGCGCCGCTGCCGCCGGGGCGTGGCTCATGGCGTGGTGGTCGCGTCGGGTGCGGAGGCCCGGTCTTGGTCGCGGTCTTGGCCCAAGTCGCGGTCGGCGGCGGCCGCCACGCGGGCCGCCGCTCGCGACGGGCCGTGGGCGATCTCGGGCCGCGTCAGGTGGCCCCAGTCGAGGGCCTGATCCTGCCGGTAGTCCTTGCCGAGCGTGAGTGCCGTCACCGCCTTGGCGATTTCGTAGCCGAGATAGAAGGCGTGCGCGGGATCGACGTCGGTGCGGCCGGCCGCTTGGAGGTCGTCAAAGAGCGCGAACGGGTCGCGGGACTCGAGGTGCAGGCCCGCGCCCACGAGATGGATCAGGCCCCCTTCGGCGAACACCCGGAAGTTGGGATCTCGGATCGCCTCGGCCAGCCGGTCGAGGGCCTCGGGGCCATGGGCCCGCGGCTTGCCCGCGCGGAGCGTGACGAGCCGGGGCTCGACGTGCTTGGGGAGCGTGCGGTGGGTGACGGCGTGCCAGGCGAGCCGGCGGGCGAGGTCGCACTCCTTCACGCTCGAGGCGGCCCAGTGGATCACCTCGGTGGTGAGCACCGAGCGGATGCCCGTCTCCTGGCAGAAGCCGATCAGGAGCGTGTTGATGCCCGCGGAATCGACGTCGGTGAGCTCGGTGAGGTTGCCGATGCCCATCATCAGCTCGGCCTCGGGGTAGCGGCGGCGGACGTCGAGATACCGTCCCAGGCTGGCAGCGAACCCGAACCCGATCGGCTCGAGCACCGGATCGAGCCGGCAGGGCACGCCCGCCTCCCGCAGCCTCTCGACCGTCGCGTCGAAGCCTTCCATCGTGGCCGGCACGTCGGGCACCACGACCACCTCGCAGCCCCAGTCGATCGCGGCCGCGGCGTTCGTGGAGTTGACCGAAAGCACGAGCGTGGCCCCGGCCTTGACGGCCGCCGCCACCTCGCGGGGC
>JBIKXY010000225.1:0-4799 GCA_044355515.1 Pirellulales bacterium | reverse complement strand
CCGCCACGGCGAAGTCGGCCCGGGCGAGGCCGTGTTTCGCCAGCAGCGGCTCGAGCCAGGAGTCGTGCCGGCGGGTCGGACTTCCCACCACGAGCACCCGCCGCCCCAGGCCGGCCAGGATCCCGCCCAGGGTCAGCCGCGTTCCGGAACCGAACACGATCCGCCCCGCCGTCGCAAACTCGAAGCTGCCGGCCATCACCAGCCCGCGTCGAGTGGATGCAGGTTCACGTATTTCACGCTCGACCGCGGCTCGGCCATCAGCTCGGCCACCGTGTCTCGCCAGGTGGCGTAGTGGGCCGTCTCCTTGTGGGCAAGAGCCGCGTCGGGCGAGCGATACGCTTCCACGAGCACGAATCGCGTCGGGTCGTCCTGCTGGCGGACGACGTCGAACCGGGCCACGCCCGGCTCCGTGAGGCTGGCCCGGGCGTTGGCGAGCGTGGCCTCCTCGAAGGCGGCCTCGCAGCCGGGTTTCACGTGAACGAACACATGGACGACGTGCATCGAGCGATTCCGGAGGGGCTGTTGGCCGCCACCGCGGGGCCCCGGCCGAGCCCAGTATAGGCATGTCCCGCGGCCGCCGGCCTCGGGTCAGCGGTCGTCGTAGACGCTCGTGACCTCTTCCTTCGTGATCGGCGTCGGCTGGTCGTCGCTCACGAGCTGCACCTGCACCCGCTGGTGGCCCGCGCGGCGGCCGCGGGCCCGGATCTTGTAGACCGCGTCCTCGCCCGGCCCGAGCTTGGCCAAGGGCTCGAACTCGACGGCGACATTCTCGACGCGGTGCCGGCCCGGACCCTGGGCTTCGACCGGCTCGAGGTCGCCGAGCAACGTGGCGGCCAGCCGCACGCCCGAGGCCGCCTTCGTCCCCTCGTTGGACACCCGGATCACATACTCGGTGACGCCATCGACCTCGATCGGATCCTCGCTGTCGGCCACGTGGAAGGCGAGCGCCGCCAGCCCCTCGACCTGGCAGACGTGGATCGCCTGGTCCGACGGGCCGTCGGTGCTGCGGGCCGCGGCGGTGAGCCGCTGGCCGCCGGCCTGGACGGGCATCACCACCACCTCGACCGTGCCCGTCTCGCCCGGGGGCAGTTCCTCGAGGTTCCAGAGCACGCGATGGGTGCGCTCGTCGTGCCAGCCGGCATGGTTGGCCCGCACGAACTTCATGCCAGGAGGCAGCTGGGCCGCGAGTTCCACCGCCCGGGCAGAGGCGGTGCCCGCGTTGACCATCGAGATCGTGCAGGTGGCCGGTCGCTGGAGAAACCGCCGGGCCGGCATCTCGATCGCGACCTCGAGCGTGGGCGCGGTGACCGGAATCGGCAGCGGCTGATCGATTTCGATTCCCCCGTCGGCCCGGGCCACGAACCGGGCCGGCGCCCGCCCGGGGCTGCGGGTGCCGAGCACGAGGTCGATGGTCTTCGATTCGCCCGGCCGCAGCTGGCCCACGTCGAACTCGAGCTCGGGTCCGGCGCGGTGCGAGACCGTCTCCGGCAGAAAGGCCTCGAGCACGATGCCCGTGGCGGTGCCCGAGCCGGGGTTCGAGATGGTCAGCGTGACCTCGACGTCGCCGCCGATCCGGACCGGCTCGGGCGGCGGGCAGTCGATCGCCAGGGCGGGCTTCGTGGCCCGGGCCCGGAGCGTGGCATCGGCCCGGAAGCTGACGCTCGCGACGCTGCCGACCTCGCCCTCCGCTTCCGGCATCAGCTCGACGAGCACTCGCGTCTCCTCGCCGGGCGGGAGGTCCCCGAGCAGCCAGACGAGCTCGGCAGGCGCGCCGCCGTCGGCGGGCGCGGCCGGCGGCGTGGTGGCGATCAGCGAGGTGCCGCGGGGCACCTCGTCGCGGAGCGTGACTTCGTGGGCCGTGGCGCTGCCGACGTTGCGGACGAGGATCTCGAACCGGGCCGGCTGGCCAACCTGGATCTCCTTGGGACCGCGCTTCTCGACCGTGAGCTGCGGCGTCTGCACGCCCTCCAGCTGGATCGGCCCGGGCACGCCCTGCCCCTCGATGCCGGCCGGCGGCTCGGCGGCGGGCGGCGGCGATGGCGCGGCTGACGGCGGCGTGGATTCAGCCGCGGCGAGTGGCTGGGGCGGCCCGATCAATGGGGCCGTGGCGAATGGGGGTGGTGGCAGGCCGACCGGGATCGCGGCCGGCCAGGGCTGAGCCGCTGGCGGCGCGGCCGCATCGGCCGCGCGGGGATCCCGCGGCGGTGCGGCGATCGCCCGGGGCTCGTCGCCGGTATCGAGCGGGGCGGGCGGCCGCACGGGTGACGCGGCCGCCGGCGAGCGGGCGGCGGGGGCGAACGGCATCGCTTCCGGCGGACCGCCGGTGATCGGCGATTCGGGCTCGGCAGGGGGCGACGCTGGCTCGGAGAACGCGGGCTCGCGAGCAGACGGCTCAGGTTCGTTGGCCGCGGCATCAAACTCGGCGGGCGGCAAAGCGGGTTCCAGGCCCGGCTCGGCCGGTGGTTCCAAGCCCGGCTCGGCAGCAGGCTCGGCGGGCGGCGACACGATCGGGATCACCGCTGCCGGCTCCGCGTCGATGGGATCCTGGTCAGCGGGGCCGGTCGAGCGGCCTGCGGGATCGGCTGGCGGCTCTTCCGGCGGAGGCAGATCGGCGGATGAAAACCGTGAGAGCGATCGCGGCGGCTGCTCGGTGGCCGGCGCGACCGGAGGAAGATCCTCATGCGACACCGGCCGCGTCGCGTAACGGTCGGCAGGGTTCTCGGCTGCGTCTTCTTCGCCGCGGTCACCCCGCGGCGGCCAGCGCTCGGCAGGAGGGGCCGTGGCCCCGGGATCGAGCGGCGGCAGGAGCGCGGGGGGGGCGTCCGCCGGATCCAGGGCCGCGGTCTGTTGCACCGCAGGGTCAACGCTCGCCACGGCGACCGCCGGAGCGGAATCGGCGGGCGGGGTGGCCGGCCGGCTGCGGCCGATGCCCAGGAAGAACACGAGCCCGAAGCCCGCCAGGGCACTGGCCACCACCCCGGCCGCGACCGGCCAAGACGAGTGCCGCGGGGGGATCACGAGATCCTGACGCGACGGCCGCGGCGACATGCCGTCGGCGGCTTCCGGGGCTGCTGACATGAAGACACCTCATGGCCACCGCCGGCGGCTGGCAGACCGTCCCGCCGCAGGTTTGGGTCGGGGGGGAATAGCAGGTCGGCGGCCTCGCGGAGAAGAGCAGTGTGGCGACCGCGTCGGGCGGGGCAGGCGGGGCAGGCGGGGCAGGCGAGGGAGGGAGCGGCGGGCGGATGGTGGTGGCAGGCGGCATCCCCCCTGCGCCCGCAAGGGGGCTTTTATGCCGACTGGTGCTCCCTGCCGCCGGCAAGCACGTCGTGGAGCCGAAAGTGAAACTTGCCCAGCTTGCCGCCGTAGTTGCCGGCCGAGATCGCCGGGACTCCAGGCCCGACGGCCGCTCGAATCCCCGCGGCCATGGCCGCGGCCACGGCCAGTTCGCTCTCGCCGTCGATCACGACCTCGATGCAGGCGGCCGCATCGGGATGAAGTTCCGTGGCCACCCGGCCCGCGAGCGCCGGGCAGAAGGCATCGTTGGTCGAGGCCTTGAGCTGCGGATAGCGAGACCCAACCTTGCTGCCCGAGCGAACGGCGCCGCCGGGAAAAGGCGCGATCGTGCCGGGCACCGCGGTCACCGCCGCCACGCCCCGGCGCACGGCCGCCAGGGCCGCCTCGAGCGACTCCCCCTCCACGAGGAAGTTGCCGCCCCCCACGCCTTTGGCGACGCCGGCCGTCTCCTCGACGAGAAACTCGCCGTCCATCACCGGCACCCGCCAGTGCCGGCGGCCGGCGACCAGCTTCGTCTTTTCATGGCCGTCGCCGAAAAACCGCACGTGGCTGCCGAGCGGGATCCGCTCCTCGGAGTCGGGCAGGCCGTCGAAGACGGCGGTGGTGGGGCAGGTAAGCAGGCATTGGGCCGTGCGGTTGCCCGCCGCCTTGCCGACCGCTTCCGGCGAAAAGCCGAACAGCATGATCGCCGCTCCGGGCCGGCCGTCGGGCGTTTCCTCAGGATGCAAAAGCCTCTCGACGCCCGCCTCGGCGTCGCAGCCGATCACGCTCGTGCCGTAGCCACAGGCCGCCCGCACCGCGGCCTCGACCCAGTGGGTGTCGTGGGCGGTGACGACGAGCCGTGCGAACCGCAGCCGAAACGCCTCGGCGAACGTGTCGATGATCTGCGTGGATCCGATGAGCATCGCTGGCACCTGCTTGCGGTCCGGACAGCGTCTTGGCCTTTGGGTATCCGCGGCCGGCGGAATCGAATATTCTGCTCACGTATCTTACGGTCGTCCGCCCGGACGCCGCTTCCTCGGCTCAGGGTGGCCGGCCGCGACAGGTCGCCAGCCGCCCGAGCCCGCATCCCCACCGCCTGCCCCATCTTCCAGAGGAGTCGTTCGATGCCCTGCGTTTTTCCGCCAGTCGTCCGCCGGTTGCCGCGCACGCGGGTCTCGGTCGCCGCAGCCTTGCGGCGGACCGCCCTCGCCGGAGTTCTGGCGGCGGTCGCCGCCGTCGCGGCCGAAACCGCGGTTGCCGCGGCCCCGGCGGGGCTTGCCGGCAGCGGCGTGGCCACCGCGCCGGCCGACGCGGCCTTTCTGTTCTCGTCGCTGCGGCTCAAGGAGCAATACGACGCCTTCGTCCAGAGCAACGCCTTCGCGGCGATCCGCGAGCTGCCCGCCGTGAAGCGGGCCTTCGACTCATGGGAAGAGCAGCGGGAGATGCCGGGCAGCCCGGTCTCGATGGCCCTCACCTTCCTGGAGTTGCCCGAGAACGAGCAGGCCCTCGAACTGCTCACC
>JBIKXY010000224.1:0-4801 GCA_044355515.1 Pirellulales bacterium | reverse complement strand
CATGAGTTTCCCGCCGCCGCGGTCGCCGCGATCAGCGAGCCGATGGCCCAGTTGTACCGCGTGATCCCGCTGGAGCTGGCGGGCAACCGGCTCACGATCGCCTCGGCGGAGCCGCAAAAGATCCAGATCGCCGACGAGCTCCGGACGCTGCTCGGCTACGACATCCATGTCTGCGTGGCCACGGCCACGGAAATCGACAAGGTCATCGAGAAGCTGTTCTCGTCCGAGACCGACAGCGTCGAGTCGCTGGTGGACGATCTCGAGCACGACGACGAACTGGCCGCCAAGGCGGCGGCGGCGGCGGGCCGCGACGGCGTCACGGATCTGACGAGCGTCGAGGCGCTCGCGGAGAGCGCTCCGGTGCGCAAGCTGCTCAACATGGTGCTCCTGCTGGCGATCCGCGACGGTGCCAGCGACATCCACTTCGAGCCGTTCGAGTCGGAGTTCCGGATTCGGCTCAAGGCCGACGGCGTGCTCCAGGAGATGGTGCCGCCGCCGAAGCATCTGGCGTTCGCGATCACCACGCGGATCAAGGTGATGGCCAACCTCGACATCGCCGAGCGCCGGCTGCCGCAGGACGGCCGGATCGAGCTGACGGTCGGCGGCCACCCGGTCGACCTGCGGGTGAGCGTCCTGCCGACCCTGTTCGGCGAGAGCGTCGTGATGCGGGTGCTCGACCGGGGTGTGGTCTCGCTGGATCTCGAGCGGGTCGGCATGGAGGCGGTGATGCTCCGCCGGTTTCGCGAGATCATCCAGCGGCCCAACGGGATCGTGCTCGTGACCGGCCCCACCGGCTCGGGCAAGACCACCACGCTCTATTCGGCGCTCTCCGAACTCAACCAGATCGACGACAAGCTGATCACCACCGAAGACCCGGTGGAGTACGACATCGACGGCATCATCCAGGTGCCGATCGACGCCGAGATCGGCAACACCTTCGCGGCCTGCCTGCGGGCGATCCTGCGCCAGGATCCCGACCGGATCCTGGTCGGGGAGATCCGCGACGTGGAGACGGCCGAGATCGCCGTCCAGGCCGCGCTCACCGGTCACATGGTGTTCTCGACGCTCCACACCAACGATGCCCCCTCCACGGTGACGCGGCTGCGGGACATGGGCGTGCCCCCGTTCCTGATCACGGCGACCGTGGAGGCGATCCTGGCCCAGCGGCTCGTCCGCCGGATTTGCTCCGCCTGCCGGGAGGAGGTCATCCCCGGCGCCGACGTGCTGGCGGACCTCGATCTGTCCTCCGACCAGGTCACGGGCAGGAAGTTCTTCCGCGGCCGGGGCTGCGAGCGGTGCAACCGCACCGGCTACAAGGGGCGGAAGGGGCTGTTCGAACTGCTGGTGATGAACGACGAGCTTCGCGACCTGGTGATGCGGAACGCCTCCACCGAGGACTTGCGGGAGGCGGCCCGCCGGGCCGGGATGGTGACGCTGCGGGATTCCGGCCTGGAGAGCATCTTCAACGGGGAGACGACCGCCGACGAAGTGATCCGCGAGACCATTCTGGACGCCTGATTCAAGACAGCCCGAGGAACCGATCCATGCCCACGTTCCAGTTCGAAGCCATCGACGCGGCCACCGGCAAGGAGATCCGCGACACCGTCGATGCCGCCAACGAGATGGAGGCCCAGGCCACGATCCGCTCGATGGGCTACATGGTCACGAAGCTCAAGGCCCGCAAGGCCAAGGCCGCGGTCCGGCCGGGCGGCGGCCGAAAGCCCGGCCGCAGCTTCGTGATCGGAGGGGTGAAATCCCGGGAACTGACGATGTTCACCCGGCAGCTCTCGATCCTCCAGGATGCCGGCCTGCCGATCCTCCGCAGCCTCAAGCTCCTGGCCGACATGCAGAAGCCGGGCCGGCTGAAAAACTCGCTGCTCGACGTCTGCGACGAGATCGAGGGGGGAGCCACGCTCTCCGAGGCCCTCGCCAAGAGCCCCAAGGCCTTCGACCGGCTGTATTGCAACATGATCCGGGCGGGCGAGGCGGGCGGGGCGCTGGAGGTGATCCTCCGGCGGCTGGCCGAGTTCATGGAGCGGAGCCAGGCGCTCAAGCGCAAGGTGAAAGGCGCGCTCGTCTACCCGATCGTGGTGGTGCTGGTGGCGGTGGGCATCCTGTCCTTCATCATGATCAAGATCGTGCCCCAGTTCCAAAAGATCTTCGACGACTTCGGCAGCGAGCTGCCGCCGATGACGGTCCTCCTGATCGACATCTCGAAACTCGTCGTCAACTACTGGTATCTGTTGCCGCTGGTGCCGATGGGGGTGGTCCTGGTGATCAGGGCGATCAAGCTGGTGCCCTACGGCCGGTTCGGCTGGGATCTGTTCGCCCTCAAGGTGGTGGTCTTCGGGCAGCTCGTCGAGAAGAACATCCTCTCGCGGGCCTCGCGGACGCTGGGCACGCTGCTGGCCAGCGGCGTGCCGATCCTGGAGGCCCTCAACATCACCAAGGAGACCTCGGGCAACATGATGTTCGAGCGGCTGTTTCAGAAGACCTCCGACGCGATCCGCGACGGCGACGCGATCGCCAAGCCGCTCAAGACCTACGCCGTGCCCCCCTTCAACGTGATCGCCCTGTTGTTCTGGACGGTGTTCGTGCCGGCCTTCGGAGCCCTGATGTATCTGCTCCGCTACAAGAAGCCGGTCGTGGACGACCTGGTGATCAACATGGTGGACGTCGGCGAGGAGTCGGGCGAGCTCGACACGATGCTCTACAAGGTGGCCGACACCTACGACGAGGAGGTGGCGGTGCTCACCGAAAGCCTGACGAGCCTGATGGAGCCGCTGTTGATCATCTTTCTGGGCGGGGCGGTGGGCTTCATCGTGATCGCCCTGTTCATGCCGCTGATCAAGCTGATCCAAGACCTGTCGTAAGAGGTGGTCCGTGCGTCGCCGTCTGCCTGCCGCTGCCTTATCCTCCCCTCCGCCTCCTCCGGGAGCGGGCCGGGGAGAGGCCGTCTCCCGGGGCTTCTCGCTCACCGAACTGCTCGTGGTGACCACGATCATCATGCTGCTGATGGCCCTGGGCGCGGCGGGTCTGTCCGCGGCCCGGGGGAGCCACAAGAAGCAGGCCACCCAGGCCTCGATCGCCGCCATCGACGAGATCCTGCAGCGGCATTTCGTCAGCTGCGAGTCGAGCCGGGCCGGGGCTGGCAGCGACCGGTCTCTGGCTCTGCGTCGCCAGGTGACGGCCGACATGCCCGACAGCTGGGCCGAGGTCACCCACCTGAAGACACTGCTCGCGACCGAGTTCAAATCGGCTCGCCATGCCGGGTATGCGGCGTTTCTCGACACGATGGCCCCGACCGCCCAATACTCCGACGCCGAGTGCCTGTTTATGATCGTGATGCAGGGGGGGCTGGCCGACTGCCTTTCCTGCATGGCGCTGGAAAAGGTCCGCCGAGGCGACAAGGACGAGGACGGGGCCCTCGAGTTTTGGGACGAGTGGGACGAGCCGATCCGTTACGTCCTCTGGCCGGCCGGGTTCGAGCTGCCGCCCGGCACGAGGTTTTTCTCGACCGGGCTGCCCTTCGAGGGGGTGGCTGTGACTGGGGGGGCGGGGGGCACGATGCGGCCGCTGATCTTCTCCGGCGGGCCGTCCAAGCTGTCATCGACGGAGATCCATGCCGGCTCCTATCTCGCCCTCGGCAACGCCTGCGGCGATCCCGCCAACGCGACGATCGCCGCGCTCGGAGGCCTGGCCGGCGCGACCGACCATCGTGCCGACAACATCACCAACTTCGACGCCGAGGTGAAGCGATGAATCGTCGCCGGGCCGGCTTCACGTTGGTCGAGCTGCTGGTCGTGGCCGGCCTGATGGCCGTGCTCTTCGCGCTGGTCCTCGCGGGGGGGCCGGCGGGCGGGCAGATGGCGACGGCCCGGCGGGCGGCGCAGGAGTTCGCCTCGATGCTGCTGGCGGCCCAGAGCCGGGCCCTGGGCAAGCCCGAAGGGGCGGCGGTGATCGTCGAGGCCGCCGCCGACGCCCCGCGGCTGGGCACCGTGATCCACGAGGCCGTCGGCCTGCCGCCGGTGGTGGTGACGGTGACGTCGGGGAGCCTCGCGGCCAACACGCAGCTGTCGCAGGCCTACAAAGCGCGGTTTCGGATGCCCGCCGGCACCGGCTTCGCGACGATCTCTCCCTGGCTGAAGCTCCAAAACCAGCAGCCCGTCCGCCGCTTGTCGGCGGGGCAGACGGCCGCCAACACCCTGATCGTGCCACCGGCGGCCGAGGAGGCGGTCGTGGCCCGGTATCCCGTCATGGGGCCCAGGCCCGTGAAACTCGCCGCGACGGTCGCGATCGATCTGCGGCACAGCGGCGTGGGGGATGATCCGGCCGCCTTGCACGGCCATGGCGAGTTCGAGGAAGGCGGTCCGGTGGCGCTGGTCTTCGACCAGACCGGCCGGGTGGCAGAGGTGATCCAGCAGGTCGGCATGGCCGGGGGCCCTCCCGTCGAGCCGGTCGTGCCTTCCGAGCCGATCTACTTCCTGTTCGCCGATCGGCAGGCGATCACCGCGGAAGAAGCGCTCGCGAGCAACGCCTCCTTCTGGGTGGCCGTGAACCCGCAGACCGGCCGGATCAACGTCTCCTCCAACGAGCCCGCGGCCGGCCTGACCGCCGCCCGCGCCAAGGCCCGCCAGGGCATCGCAATCGGAAAGTGAGCCATGAAAGTCGCCGCCGCGTCGAACCGCAACGCCCGCCCGGGCCTCACGCTGCTGGAGGTGCTGATCGCCGCAGGAATCCTCGTCGTCGGGCTGGCGAGCGCCGCCGCACTCCTGCCGGCCGCGGTCTCGGTGCTGGCGGA
>JBIKXY010000054.1:0-14727 GCA_044355515.1 Pirellulales bacterium | reverse complement strand
CACGGTCACAGTGCCCGTGCCGGACCATGCGGAGCTTCGACGCGGAACACTGCGGGCGATCATTCGGCAGTCGGGAATCGACAAGGCTGAGTTTGAAACCGACTGATCACGCCGGGGCGTAGCCCGAGTCGGTGCGGCGGGCGTGGCCCAGGGCCACGAGGGTGGCGAGGATTTCCTCGACCCGCGGCTGCTTCGCGTGCTTGAAGCCGCGGGCCACGTCGGCGGCGGTCACGATCCCGCCCGCCGCCGCGAGCGCCGCCCGCACGGCCCGCGTCTGCTCGGCCAGATCCTTGGGCCAAGGCTGCTTGGCCGCCTTCGGCGGCTTCACCCGGGCCTGTTTTCCGGGCTCGCTCGCGAGTTCCGTCGCGGTCGATTGCTTGATCGCCCGCTTGCCGCGCTTGGGTTTCGCCGGAGTCGGCTCGTCGCCGTCGGCCGAGTCGTCGTCATTGCCATCTGCAGCGATAAGCTCCCGTTGCACGTCGCTGCCGGCCGTCTGGTCTTGAAACCTGTTTTGAAACTCCGGCCGCAGCCAGCGGACGAGGCCGCGCTTTTCCTCGGCGGCCCGCTCGTGGTTCAGGGCCACCAGCCGCTCCAGGATCTCATCGTCGGAGAGCGTGGCCGGCCAGCCGTAGGCGTCGAACACGGCCGCATCGAGGTCATCCTGGATTTTTCTGAGCACGCTCACGAGGCCGTCGTCGTGGATTTTCTTTTCTTTGGCCGTGAGCTCCTCGCCCGAGCGGAGCTTTTCGAGGACGTTGTACATCCCCGTGATCGTCAGCCCCGGATGCGCCGCCTGCTGCTTCTTGCGATGGGCGTCGAGCGCCTCGCCGAGTTCCCGGATTGTTTGGCGTTGGGCGTCGGTGGCGGCTGGGAATGGGAACTTAAGAAAGCACTCCGCGTGGTTGTAGTTGGAGTCATTTCCCACGCCGAGAAACCCGCCGGTTCGCATGGCCCACACGACATGCGATCGACTTGAGAGAATGCCGAGAAAGTATGCGTCAGCCAGTCCAATGGCGATCAGTTTGGCATCCGGCACCACTGAGCCGTCTAGAAAAATGAAAACACGGTGCTTCGCTGTTCGACAGGTTGCAACAAAACGCTCCAGCCCGCCGGTGGCAGCCCGCATGCCGGCTCGCGGTTCTGCAAACACCCACCACTTGTTGCGATACGACTGCCGCTTGTTCTGATCCCTCTCGGGTTTCACTCTGGTCAGAAGATGCTGATAAAGGTCTGGGTACTCGGCTTGCACGGTGCCCAAATCGAGCCCAAACAAATCAATGATGTATCGGGACTCGAAAACCTGCGCGATATCGCGACCGATGCAATATGGCTTTATGACCGATTTGTACTTCGTCGCCGCTTCGAGCTTTTGCGTACCATCCTCGGCAGAGAGGCGAAAGCCCTCCCCCAATGGCGTGACGCCTTGATGCGCAATCAGCCGGTTTGCATTTATTGCCTCGCACTGGGAGGCATCGGCACCCGTCGTCAACGCAGGACTGATGACGCCATACGAAGATCCCAGCGTCACAACCGGAACGCCATCGTGCTCAGCCGCCTCATCGGTGACGGACATGAGGCGTCCCGATGGTGGGCCAATTGTCGCCGCCGTCATTGCGATTCTTACGGCCGCGCCATCTGCACTGTCGGCCCATGGGTGATCCGGTATCGCAAAGCACAAGGAAAGCGAGCCTTCGCCCGATGAGAGATGGTTCGAGACGACCTTGCGATTAAAGGTTTTGTGTCAGAGAATTCGTTGTTATGAACCCAAACCGCTTGCAGCGTTGCCCGCTGACGAGCCTTGCGGCTATGTCCCACCAGTACATCACATAGTCAGCAGACTCCGGGACATCCAGGTACGTGTCGCGGAGGGTTCGCACATATTCGTCGCCAAGCACCGCCCGCATCCGCTTGTTGCCGATGAACGGCGGATTGCCCACCACAAAATCCGCCTGCGGCCACTCGGCCTTGCGTGGGTTCACGTACCGCTCGACTGCCACCCGGGCCGTGTCGTCGGGCACGTCCTCGCCTGTCACCGGATGTTTCTTGGTGCTCACCCCGTCCCACCGCGTGACGGGTTTTCCCGATTCGTCGCGGACGAGTTCCTTCGTGTCGTACTCCAAGAGCGCGTCGCGGCATTCGATGTTGCCGTAGGCCTGGAGGATCGGCTCCGAAAAACTCTCCGGGCTCTTCCTGTCGCGCAGGTGCCACTGGAGCCAGCCGATCCAGAGCACCACCTCCGCGATCGCCACGGCGCGGGGGTTGATCTCGATCCCCAGAAACTGCCGGGGATCGACCGTCCGCTCCATGTGCTCGAGATCGGCTTGGGCGTCGCCGAACTGCGAAAGCCAGTCGCGGGCCTCCGCCTCGATCTCCTTGAGCTTCACCATCGACACATAGAGAAAGTTGCCCGTGCCGCAGGCCGGGTCGAGCACCCGCAGCCCCGTCACCTCGTCGAGAAACTTTCTCGCTTCCTGCGTGGCCTGCTCCAGCCGGCCGGCGTTGGCTTCGGCCAGGCTCGCCGCCCGGGCCGCTTCCCAGTCGTCGCGGACCGGCTCGATGATCGTGGGCACCACCAGCCGCTCCACGTAGGCCCGGGGCGTGAAGTGGGCCCCGAGCTTGTGCCGCTCACGGGGGTCGAGGGCCCGCTCCAGGAGCGTGCCGAAGATCGCCGGCTCCACGTCTTTCCAATCGCACTTGCCCGCGTCGATGAGCAGGCCGATCTCATCGGCGTCGAGCGGCAGCGGCTCGTGCTCGCGGAAGATCGAGCCCTTGAACTGCTTGATCCGGGTGCGGAGCGCCGTGGAAAAGCCCCCCTGCCCCATCGTCTTCCAGACCTCGGAGACGAGCGGCACGAACTGCTCGGGGGAATCCTTGAGACTCTCCAGCAGGCTCGTGAAGCCGCCCCGCGGCGTGAGGCAGACATCCTCCGAGAAAAACGTGAACAGGCAGCGGATCAGGAACCACGCCACCTGCTCCGGCTCGTAGCGTTTGGCCTCGAGCCGCCGGGCGAGCACGGCGATCCGGGCGGCGATCTCGCGGGTGACCTTGGCCGAATGGCGGGCCGGGTCGAGGGCCAAGGGATCAAGCCAGAGCGTCGTGAGCCGCTCGCGGAGCTCGGCATCGCGGAGATCATCGAGGCTGAAGCGGTGGCTGCGGGCGTCGGGAAACGCCGTGTAGACCTTGCCCAACCGGGAAAAGTCGGCGTAGAGCTCGAACGAGTGGCCGATGTCGATGACCAGCAAAAACGGCGGGTTGTCGTCGGGCAGCGCCCGCACGTAGCCCTCGGCCTGACCGCGGGCCGCGATCATCGAGTCGTCCCAGCCGGCCGTGCCGCGGACGCTCGTGCCGCTCTTGCGGCGGGCCTTGGGGGCCGCCGGATCGGCTACCGAGAGCGGGTCCTTTGCCTCTCGGGCGACCGACTGCTTCGTCTCGCAGACGAACGCGCCCTTGCGGTAGAGGTCGATGTAGCCCGTCGAGGTCTTGCCGTCGGGGTTCTGGAACGTCACGGCCTTGTCGAACACATAGCGATTCGCCGCCTCGTCGGCCAGGCTCGGGTCGGGCCGCGGCACGCCGAGCACGTCGCAGAGTTCGGCCAGAAACAGCTGGTAGTTGGCCCGCTCGGCCCCGGCGCTCGTGCCCCAGCGGGCGATAAAGGCCTCGAGGTCGGCTGCGGCACCGCCCCCCTGCCCTGCTCTCCGCCTCGGTTCGCTGTCGCTCGTATCATGCATGGGCCGGATCATACCCGCTCCCGCGGGGGGCCGGCCAAGGCGGCGGGGCGATGGGCCAGCCTGGGCGAGCGGACGCGAGGCTACCGTCGCACGCCGGGGCTGGCCGCTGGCCGCCAGCTCGAACGGTGGCCCGCTTGACACCATGTTTATACGCATGTACACTCTCGTCTTCCGGCCGGTCAGGCTTGCCCCTGGAGCGATCCCATGAACACCTTCCAGATTTACGAAGACTTCAAGGCGACGCTCGGCGACGCCGCCGCCAAGAGCCTCGCGCAGACGCTGGGGGCGATGTTCGAGGAGCTCAAAGACACCGTCACGAAGGAGGATTTTCGGATTCTCCGCGAGTCGGTCGATGCCAACGTGTCGCGGCTCGAAGGTGCGATCGCAAGACTGGCCGAGGGTCAGGAGAAACTCTTCGAGGCACAGGCCCGCACGGATGCGAGGATGGCCGAGTTGACCGAGGGTCAGGCGAAGCTTGTCGAGGCGCAGGCCCGCACGGATGCGAGGATGGCCGAGTTGGCCGAGGGCCAGGCGAAGCTTGTCGAGGCGCAGGCCCGCACCGAGCAACAGATCGGAACACTCACCGAGGCGATGAACCGGCTGGCAAATCGCACTGATGCAGTCGTCGGCCACACCTTCGAACTGCGGTTCCGTGACCGTCTGACCGCCTACCTGGGCAGGTTTCTGCGCAGGGGGAAGGTGATCGGCAACGACTTGCTGCTCGACGCGATCGAGCCCTGCGTGACGACGGAAGAGGTCGAGGATTTCCTGCGGGCCGACATCGTGGCCAAGGGACTTGTTAACGGCGCCGAGACGTATGTCGTCGTCGAGGTCTCGTCGACGGGCGACACCAGCGACGTTCTCCGGGCGGAACGCAGAAGCGCGATCCTCCGCAAGGCCGGTCTCGCCGCGATTCCGCTCGTGGCCTGCGGTGCCATCCTCCCGGAGGCGCTCGAGATCGCCCGTCGATCCGGGGTGCACGTCTGGTGCAATGGATCCATGGTGGACGCCGCCGCATGACGCTCACCGCCGGACGGCGTCGATCCCCCGGCTATCCTCCCCTGCCCCGGCTCTCGGTGGCCGCGGCCTCGGCCGGCCGGCCCGCCGCGATCAGGGCGGCCACGTCGGCGGCGATCTCGCCGTAGGCCCAGAAGCTGAAGGCCAGGCCCACGAGGCCCGCGAAGGTCAAGAGCGCGAGCGCTGGCCGATCGTCGGATCCGAAAACGAACATCAGCGCCATCGTGGCCAAGGGCGCGCCCCCCGCCATCAGCAGATACCAGCCGCTCCGCCGGCCGACGGCGGCGAGTTCCGCCTCGTCGTCGTGGTCGCTCGCCCGGTCGAGCAGGGCCGGATAGACCGACCGCAGCACCAACAGCGTGATCAGGAAGAACGTGTAGGCGGCGGCCATCAGCCCGCAGACGGCCGACGACTGCAGAAACAAGAGCCGCATCGGCAGCGGCGGCACGCCCGCCTGCGCCGCGAACAGCACGGCGCCGCCCACCCCGCACGCGATCCAGAGCCCGACCGCGATCCAGGTCATGCGGTCGGCGAAGGAGAGGCTCCGCCGCCGCAGCCGCTCGAGGGCCGGGACATCGAGGCCGGGGGCGCGGCCCCGCAGCCGCCGCACGATTCCCGCCATGATCGCCCAGCCGATCCACGCCCCCAGCGGAAATGCGAGCAGGTTGACGATCCCCACCGCCACGTAAAAGGCGGTCACGGCTGCCGCGTGGCCGGCGACGAGATCGGGACTCGCGTAGAAGGCGTCGAGAATCCGCCGCTGGTGGAGGTTGTTGGCGATCGCCAAGAGGAGGTTGGGTACGACCATGCAGACGGTGGCCGCCTCGAAGGGCCGCCGCCGCGCGAACCGCCGCCAGCCGCCACGGGGAAGCGCGAGCAGGCTCCGGGCCCGCGGCCGGCCCACGAGCGCGAGCCGCCGGGCGAGCTCGCCGCCGCTGGCCGGCCGGGCCGCGCGGTCGGCGGCCAGGCATTCCCCGAGCAGTTCACAGAGCGCGGCGGCGGCCGGGTCGGACGGCTCGACCTCGATCTCCCACTCCCCTCGCCGCCGCCGGGCGAGCATCTCGGCGATCGCCTGCGGCACGTCGCCCCGGGCCGGCCGGTCATGGAACGGCCGCCGGCCCGTGAGCAGCTCGGCGAGCAGGACGGCGAGCGAGAACAGGTCGGCCCGCCCGTCGAGGTCGTCCGGCGACCGCTCGTGCCCGGGGTCGAAGGCCTCGAGATGCTCAGGCGACATGTAGGCCAGGCTGCCGCCGAAATAGGCGGCCGGGCCGTGGGCCGGGTGGCTGGCCAGGGAACTGGTGTTGAAGTCGCCCAGGTGCACGCTGCCGTCGGCCCCCAGCAGGACGTTGGCCGGCTTGACGTCGCGGTGGAGCACGCCCGCCGCGTGGGCATGGGCGAGCGCGTCGGCGAGCTGGATCCCGATCCGGGTTACCACCGCCGGCCAGGGCAGCCGGGCCAGGGCCGCGAGCGCGGGCGAGTCGGCCGCCAGGCCGAGCCCCGAGCCCGCGGCGGCCTCGCGAACGGCCTCCACGAGGATCGCCCCCGACCGCTCCCGGGGCGGCGTGCGGCGGACCCGGTCCACGACCTGGCCGAGCGTGCCGCCGGGGAGGAACTGCTCGTAGACGAGCCGCATCCGCGGCCGATTCCCGCCGGCCTCGATCCGCCGCTGGTCGTAGATCCTCACGATGTGCGGATGGTCGAGCTGGGCCAGCGTGCGGGCCTCGTCGCCGCGGTCACCCGAGACCTTGAGGGCCACGATCCGGCCCATTGAGACCTGACGGGCCAGGTAGACGGTGGCGAAGGCCCCCTTCCCCGCCTCGGCGAGCACCTGAAAATCGTCCACCGTCTCCCCGGGCTGAAACTCGACCCGGACCAGATCGGCCGCGAGGCTCGTCGTCATCGTCTGCTCCGCGTCGCCCAGCCACCGCCAGATCTCCTGGGCCCGGCCGGGAAACCGCCCGCAGAGCTCGGCCAGTTCGACCGGTTCGCCGCAGGACTTGCGGACGTGATACTCCTCGCAGACAAGCCCGCTCGGCGGTCCCGCGGCGTCGGCGATCTCCGGATGGGCGGCGAGATAGTCTTCGATCCGGGTCGGCCGCCCGCCGCGGATCCGGAACTCGAGATCGACCTTCACGAGCTCGACGAGCACCAGCCGCCGCAAGGCCTCGGGCTCCGCCGGCAGATGGTCGGCGATGGCCGGCACGAGGCCGGATTCCCAGGCGGCGACGAAGGCCTCGAGCCGTTCGGCCACCTGGTTCCAGGCGGCTGTCTGTTCGATCCCAACGGTCACGCAGCGGGCCTCAGGGGGGGCGGGAAGCCGGGATCGCGGTGCGGCTTCCGTGGCCAACGAGCATACCGCCCGCTCCGGCCAGCGATTCAGCGAGGGCGAGCACGGCCGCGAAGGGAACGCCGGTCAGCAGGCCGAAGGCGGCATGCCGGCCAAGTCGCTCCCGGCTCGTGGCGGGACTGGTGAGCCCGCACAAAAACCGGGCCAGCTGGCGGGGATGGCGAAGCGATGGCCGATCCTCGGCCACGAGGGCCTCGAGCGCCGCTGACTCCGCGGCCGTGATGTCTGGCGGTGTGGACGCGGGGATTTCCCGCCGGGCGGCTCCACCCGCGCGTGCGGCCGCGGGCCCGGGATCATCACAGCTCGTGCAGGCGCCGCATCGCAGGAGCGGCTCGTCGCCGTTCGCCGGGCCGGCGTGCTCGCCGAAATACTGCAGGAGCCTCCGGGTCAGGCAGCCGCGGTCCGCCGCGAAGTCGAGCACCGCCTCGAGCCGCTCGAGATCACGGGCTTCGCGAAGGGCGAAGAGTTCCTGCAGCGAGCCAGCGACCGCGTCGAGATCGGGCCGGGCCGCCGCGTCAGGCTGCATGCCGCCGGCCAGCCGGTAGCGTTGCCGGCTGCCGCTGGGCTTGAGCTCGATGCTGCCGGAGTCGGAAAGCCAGCCGAGCGCCTTGACGATGCGGTCCCGCGGCTCGGCCATGTCGGCCGCGGCACGATCGGGATCGATCGAGATCCACTTCGTGCCGCGCTTGCCGCAGTGCAGAAGCTTCCGCAGAAACGCCTGCCGCTCGGGCGTGTGCCTGCCCAACAGGGCCGACTCGGGCTCGAGCAGCCGCAGCTGATAACCGGCATAAAACGAGCCCAGGGGGCGGATGATCCCCTGGAGCTCCAGATGCGTGAGCACCGTCTCGATCACCAGCGGACGGATGTCGGTCGCCTGCGCGAGTTCGTAGAGCGAGAGGTCGAACTCGTCCTGCCGCTCGCCGGATCGTCGGCAGGCCGAGGCAGCCCCCGGCGAAAAAACCTCGCCCAGGAGCCGACGGAGCGCCTCCGGAGTGGGCGTGTCGCCGTAGGTGAAGTTTTCGAGCGCGATGCGGTCGTCGGCGCAGGCCAGGAGCTCGCAGACGGCGGGCCGGCCGTCGCGGCCCGCGCGGCCTGTTTCCTGCGCGTAGTTCTCCAGGGTCTTCGGCAGGTTGTAGTGGTAGACGCCGCGGATGTCGGCCTTGTCGATCCCCATGCCGAAGGCGATCGTGGCGACGATCGTGTCGGCGCGGCCGGTCATGAAGGCATCCTGCGCCGCATGCCGCTGTTCGTCCGGCAGGCCGGCATGGTAGGCCAGGGCCTTGAGGCCCCTCCTCTGCAGGTGATTCGCCACCTCTTCGGCCGTCTTCTGGAGCGTCACATAGACGATCGCCGCCCCCTGAGTCTCCCCCGGCCGCGACTGGAGCCGGCTTGTCAGCAGGGCCAGGCGATCCCGGTCGGCGCAGGGTGTGACCCGGTAGGACAGGTTGGGCCGCCGAAACGACGTCTGCACATGGTCGGCCTCGTCGATGCCGAAGGCCCGGCGGATATCGGCAGCCACCGCGGGCGTAGCCGTGGCCGTCAACGCCAAGACGGGGCTGATGCCGAGTTCCCTGGCCACATGCGCCAGCCGCAGATATTCGGGCCGGAAGTTGTGTCCCCACTCCGAAATGCAGTGGGCCTCGTCCACCGCCATCATCGCCACCTTGGTTCGCGACAGCCGGGCGACGAACTGCTCGCTCGTCAGCCGCTCCGGCGCGATGTAGAGGAGCTTGAGCTTGCCGGTGCGGATCCGGTCATACACCTCCGCCGCCTCGGCCGGCGTGAGCGAGGAGTCGAGCCGGGCCGCGGCAATCCCCCGGGCCGCGAGCGACTCGACCTGATCCTTCATCAGGGCGATCAAGGGCGAGATGACCACCGTCAGGCCGTCCACGAGCTGGCTGGGCAGCTGATAGCAGAGCGATTTGCCGGCACCCGTGGGAAAGAGGGCGAGGGCACTCCTGCCAGCCAGCAGCGACTCGATCACCCGCTCCTGTCCGGGCCGGAACGATGCGTGGCCGAACGAGCGAGTGAGGACGGACTCGAGGTCGTGGGGCATGGGAGCGTCCGGAGGTGACAAAGCCAACTGTATATACAGGCGTACACATCTTGTCAAGCCTCGCTTTTTGGGGGCGAATCAGGAGTGATGACTGTCCTTTTTTCTTTCCTTTTCTTTCTTTTCCTTTCCTCTTTTCTGAGTTTTAGCTTTTCGTTTCCTTGCTTCTTGTCATTCCGGGCTCGGGGGTATGCTCCCGGCATGGAGCCGTCCGCCGAACCCGTGTGCTGGAGCGATCGCGAGGCCGTGGCGGCCTGCGTCGAGTCCCATCGCCCCCGGCTGCTGGCCTTCATCGCCCACCGGATGTCGCCGGGCCTGCGTCAGCGGCTCGATCCCGACGACATCGTGCAGGAGGTGAGCCTCGCGGCGGTGCGGCCGGCGGGAGCGCCGGCGGCCGAGGGCCCGCCCCGGGATCCCTTCGGTTGGCTCTGCCACGTGGCCGAGCAGCGGATCGTCGATGCCCATCGGCGTCACTTCGGCGCCGCCAAACGGGACGCCGGCCGCGAAATCTCGATCGATGCGCCGCTGCGGATCGCCGCCGGCGACGACCCGGGCGGTTTCGCCTCGCTGCTGGCCGTGAGCATGACCACGCCCAGCCAGGCCCTTTCCCGCGACGCCAAGGAGTACCGGCTTGCCCGGGCCGTCGAGTCGCTGCCGCCGGAGCAGCGGGATGCTGTCCGGCTGCGGTACGTGGACGGCCTGCCCACGAAGGAGATCGCCGAACGGCTCGGGAAGTCGGACGTTGCGGTCCGCGTGCTGCTCTCGCGGACCGTGCAGAAGCTCCAGCAGCTGCTCGGGGAGTGAGCGGTCGAGCCCGAAGCCTCGCCCGCCGCACCGGCGCCCCGGCCCACCGCCTCGATCCCGTGATTCCGCCGGCAGTGGGTGATTCCCGGGAGAACCGCGTGTGCCTTCGCCCACCTCTCCGGCCCGCGGGCCAAGGCGGACTTCCAAGGGCGGGAAAACGCGATTGACAGCCACCGGGTACCGCGCGGATCATCCGCACACGCTCGGGATACGCCGTGACTTCCCGGCGTCAGGTCCCCGGCGGCCTGGGAACACAGCGTGCTCGCGGCGCATGGAGGCCAGATGCACACGCCGCGGTTCATCTCGTACGCCCAGAACTTCGAAGACGTGATGCTGTGGCGAGCGCTGCGGCACGTGCCACGGGGCTTTTACGTGGATGTCGGGGCCGACGACCCGGTCGAGCTCTCGGTCACCAAGGCGTTCTCCGACCGGGGCTGGCGAGGGATCAACCTCGAGCCCGTCGCCTCCCAGCATGCCAAGTTCGTCAGGGGCCGCCCCCGCGACGTCAATCTGCGGCTGCTCGCGGGTTCGCGGAACGAGCCGCGGCGGTTCTTCGCGATCGGCGACGAAGTGACCGGGTGCTCGACGACGATCGAGCAGATCGCCACGGGCACGGTCGCCGAGACGCGGGCCACCCTGCGCGAAGAGATCATCGAGGCCCGGACGCTCGACTCGATCCTTGCCGAGCATCACGGTGGTGAAATCCACTTCCTCAAGATCGACGTCGAGGGCGCCGAGGCGGACGTTCTCGCGGGCCTCTCCCTCGACCGCCATCGCCCGTGGATCATCCTGCTTGAGAGCATGGCACCGCGGCAGCAGGTCGAGACCCATGCAGGCTGGGAGCCCGGGCTGCTCGCCGCCCGCTATGAGTTCGTCTATGCAGACGGCCTGAATCGCTTCTACCTGGCGGCCGAACACGCCGAACTCCGAACCGCGTTCAGCTACCCACCGAACGTGTTCGACGACTTCGTGCTCGCAGGTGGCAGTTTCCAGTGCGGGGGCGTCGCCGAGCGACTGGCCGCAGCGGCCGCGGGCTCCATGGCACCGCCCGCCCGCCCGGGGCCAACTGCCGGGCTGGCCGCGGCTCCCGCCCGTGGGACCGGTCGCACGCGGGTCGTCTCGCCGGTTCCGCGGATGCGGTGCCGCTCCTTGCCGAACGCGCGGAAGGTCGCCCGGCAGGTCCAGGCGGCGGTTCACCATGGACTCCGCCAGCCCGGCAAAATCCTGCGGTCGTCCGGGCGGCAACTGGCCTCGTCCCTGCGATCTGCAGTCCGGCAGCCAGGCAAACTGCTCCGGCTCGTCGCCCGGCAGCCGCTTCAGCTGGCCCGCCGGGCGAGCGGGCGCTCTTCCCGGTTCGATTTTTCCGCCCTGGGCCTGCCTGAGGAGGTGCCCGGGGCGGCGCATCGAGCGCTGGCAGCCGTCCAGGCCGACGTGGCCGCGCTCGACGCAGGCCGATCCGAACGGGCTGCGCTCGAGCGGGAGGTGTCGCTGGCCGCCGGGCACATCGAACGGGCGAAGCGAAGCCGGCCCGACGATGCCCGGCCGTTCGTTCAGGCCGCCCCCCACCTGCGGGCCGTTCACCGGGGGCTGGAGATGGCCCGTGGTGGCCCCCGGTCCGCAGCCGTGCGGCTTTCGCCCGCCCCGCGGGTCTCGATCGTCATCAACACCCTCAATCGCTGCGAACCGTTGCGGGATGCCTTGGAGAGCCTGCTGGGCCTGAGGTACTCGGGGCAGTTCGAGGTGATCGTCGTGAACGGGCCCTCGACCGACGGCACGGACGCGTTGCTCGAGAAATGGGCGGGCCTGATTCGGGTGGGCCGGTGCCCGGTCGCCAACATCTCGATCTCTCGGAACGAGGGCATCCGTCTCGCCCGTGGTGAGATCGTCGCCTTCATCGATGACGACGCGGTGGTCGAGCCCGACTGGCTCGAGCGGCTGGTCGAGCCCTACCGGGCCGCCGACGTGGCGGGAGTAGGGGGGCACGTGATCGACCATACGGGCCGCCAGTTTCAGTGGGCCGGCCTGGCGATCGATCGGCACGGGAACTGTCTGAGCTCATACGCGACGTTGGCCGAACTGGCCTGCTTCCCCGGGGCCTGGTTCGCGCCCCACCTGCCCGGCGTCAACTGCTCCTTTCGCCGGGACGTGCTCCTGGCGATCGGCGGATTCGACGAGGAATATGAATACGGATACGACGAAGCCGATGTCTGCATGCGGGTCATGGACGCCGGCCATCGTCTGGTCACGTGCCCGACAGCGCTCGTGCATCATAAATACGCCCCCAGTCACTTGCGCACCGGAGCGCGGGTCTGGCGGAGCAGCTATCCGCTCCTCAAGAACCAGCTCTACTTCAGCCTCAAGCATGCGAGCCGGCAGCTTCCCGAATCGGCGATCATCGCCGCCTGGCAGGCCCACGTCGAAGAGTTCCGCCGGTGTGTAACGACCTGGGTGAGCGAGGGAAAACTGCCGCCGGCCGCCCGGGAGGAGTTCGAAACCGATGTCGCCCGGGCCTTCGAGGCGGGTAGGGGACGAGCCCGCGCCGCCGCGACCGGCGGCGGGCTGGGGGCCCGCGGACCGGCCCCGGCGGCGGAGGGATTCCTGCCGTTCACCTCCCGCGCCACCGCGGATTCGCAGGCGATCCTGCTCGTGTCGCACGATTACCCGCCGGCGCATCAGGGCGGCATCGCCACCTATGTGCGGGATCTGGCCGCCGGACTCGCCGCCCGGGGCCACGCCGTCCACGTCGTCTGCTCCACGACCGACGCGGAGCGGACCGACTACGAGTCGGGCGTCTGGGTGCATCGGATCGTGCCGGCGCAGCATGAACTTCCCGGCGGGTTCCGGCCGGAGGATGTCCCCGCCGCCTACTGGAACTGGTCGATGTCGGCCCTCCGCGAGGCTGAACGGATCGCCGCGGGGCAGCGGATCGACGTGGTCGAGGCGCCGATCTGGAGCTGCCAGGCCGTCGCCTTCCTCCATGATGGCAGGTGGCCCGTCGTGGTCGGGCTCCAGACCACCATGGCCATCTGGCTCGAGAATCACCCCGAAGCCGCCGCCGACACGGCCTGGATGGCATCGATCGGCCGGCCCACGCTGGCACTCGAGCGGTGGATCCTCGAGCAGGCCCATGGTGTCCGTTCGATCAGTCGCGCGATCCGGGACGACATCGAGTGGCTCTACGATATATCGCTGCCCCGCGACCGCACCGTGATCGCCCCGCTCGGGCTCGGCAACGACCAGCCGGCGCTGGCCGCCCCGCGTCGGGAGAACGATTTCGAGGTCCTGTTCGTCGGTCGGCTCGAGTACCGCAAGGGCATCGATGTCCTGCTCGAGGCCGTTCCCCTGGTGCTCCGGGAGTGCCCGCAGGTGCGGTTCCGGATCGTCGGCGACGACTCGATCGTCTCCGACGACGGGGTGGCGACCTACCGGCAGCGGTTCGAGGCGGGCCCGGGCTCCCGGCTGCCGCGCGGAGCCGTGACATTCACCGGCAGCCTTCCCGATGCCGATGTCAGGCGGGCCTACGAGGCCTGCGACCTGTTCGTGGCCCCGAGTCGCTATGAGTCATTCGGCCTCGTGTTTCTCGAGGCCATGCGGGCCGGCCGACCGGTCATCGGCTGCGAGGCGGGCGGCATGCCCGAGATCATCCGGGCCGGGCAGACAGGGCTGCTCGTGCCGCCTGGCGACGCCGCCGCCTTGGCCGCGGCGATCGTGGAGCTCGTCAACGATCCGGCGCGGCGGGAGCGATTGGGCCAGGCGGGGCGAACGCTGTTCGAGGAACAGTTCACCGCCGGGCGGATGGCGGAGGCCAGCACCGCGATCTACGGCCGGGCCTGGGCCGCCCACGCAGGCGACCGGCACGGCTGGCGGCCCCGATTTCTCCGCCGGTCTGCCGCCACCGGCCGCGGGGCCGAAGCCCCGCCCGCACCGTAGCGCGTCCCCCGGCGACGAGGTCGGCCTGGCGGGCCGGCCTCGCGCCGGGGAGCGTGCGGGTCGTCAGTGATGGATCGGGGGGCACTCGCGGCGGCGAGATCGAAGGCCCGGGTCGGTCACTTCGCGGCCGCGACCGGCTGCCGGGCGGGCAGGAGCTCGACCGGCACCACGGCCGCGACCGTCCCGTCGGCGAGGGCCACGATCAGGTCGGCTCTGGCCGCGGCTTCGAGGGTCGTGGCCGGCACGGCGGCCTCGAGACCGGCCTCGTTCCAGGCGGTCACCGGGCATTCGAGGATCACGACGCCGATCCTGACCGCCACCCTGCCCTGCTTGCCGCCCAGGCCCTTGGCCGGCAGCTGGAAGCCCTCGCCCGCCCGCAGTTGCGGCAGTGGCTCGGGGCCGGCAGCGACCGCCGACTCGGCGGCGGGCGAATCCTCGTCGGCCGGGCTGGCGGTCGGGCCAGGCTCCGAGATCACGACGGCGTCCCCGCTTGGTGCCGGCGTGACCGTGACGGCCTCGTCGTACACGATGATCGGGTCTGCCGGCACGGTCTGCGCCAGCGGCCGCTCGATCACGACCCCGCCGCCCGGGCAGCCGCCGCCGTGACGATCAGCCCGGCCGTCGGCGAAGGCCGCTGCGGCCAGCCCGATGGCGACCCAGTCCCAGGCGGTCGGCCCGGCGTCGGCAACCGGCGGGGCGGGATCAGCGGGATCAGCCCCCCGGCCGTCTCCGAGGTCCACGAGACCTGGATCGAAACGCTCCGGATCGCGGAAATCGGGAACGCCGTCCCCATCGGAATCGGGCAGTTCCAGGCGGGCAACGTCATCCCGTAAGCCGGGAATCCGATC
>JBIKXY010000223.1:0-4873 GCA_044355515.1 Pirellulales bacterium | reverse complement strand
GCGGCCACCAACCGCAACCTCGAGGAGGCCGTGGCCGGCGGTGAGTTCCGGCGCGACCTCTACTTCCGGCTCAAGGTGGTCGAGATCCTCGTGCCCCCGTTGCGCCGCCGCCCCGAGGACATCGAGGCCATCGCCAGCCACTTCCTCATCCGCTTCGCCGCCGAGACGGGCCACCGCATCCAGGGCTTCACGCCGGCGGCGCTCGAGGCCTTGCGGGCCTACCACTGGCCGGGCAACATCCGCGAGCTGCGGAATGTCGTCGAGCGGGCCGTGGTCCTGGCGCAAGGGGAGTGGATCGACGCCGGCGACATGGTGCTCTCGCAACTCGGGCCGCCGGGCGACACGGGCAGGGCCGCCCCGCCCCGCCGCGCCGCCTTCGTGCCGATGACGATCGACGAGTTGGAGCGGCGGCACGTGCTCGACACGCTGGAGGCCGTGGGGGGCAACAAGACCAAGGCCGCCGCGATCCTGGGGATCGAGCGGTCGACGCTCGACCGCAAGCTGGCGAAGTGGGCCCGGGCCTGAAAGCGTCGGCTCACAGCCCGAAGTAGTCCTTCCAATACCCCGCCCCCTCGGCGCCGGGCTCGGGGGGCTTGGCATCCGCCGCAGCGGCGGCGGTCCGGGCCGCGGCCTTCAGACCGGCCAGCCAGTCGGCACTCGCGACGGGCTTGGCCCGCCGGCGACGGGCCGCGGTGATCACCCGGTTGTCCGCCGAGACGACCGTCAGCGCCGTGGGCGCGTCGTGGTCCTCGATCAACTCCTCGATCAGGCTGTCGGCCGAGGCATGGTGCCGGGCGAACCGCACGTCGACGCCCGCATGCTGATACCGGTCGGGCAGCCCCGGCGGCGCGTCGGCCGCGTCGAAGATCACCGTCACTCCGGCGGCGGCTGCGCCCGTCAGCCGGGCGATCTCGTCGAGCAGCGCCCGCCGCGAGGCCTCGAATCCACCGGCGCCCCGCACCCCGCCGAAGATGCCGGAGGCATGCAGCAGGTTGTAGCCGTCGACGAGAATCTTCATCGCCGGTCCCTCCCCGCCGGATCAGGCCACGGCCGGCTCCTGCAACCGATACTTCACCCGCCCCGCCACGACCGTGGCCACCGCCCGCCCCTGGAGCGTCCAGCCGTGGAACGGGCTGTTGCTGCTCTTGGAGGCGAAGGCCCGGGCATCGACCCGCCAGGAGCGGGCCGGATCGATGAGCGTGATGTCGGCAACCGCGCCGGGCCTGAGGGTGCCGCGGTTGATTCCCAGGATCTCCGCCGGCAGCGTGCTCAGCGCCGCCACCAGCCGCGGCCAGCCGATCCGCCCGGGCTCCACCAGCCGGGTCACCGCCAGGCCCACGGCGGTCTCGAGTCCCAGGATCCCGAACGGGGCCCGGTCGAGCTCGAGCATCTTTTTTTCCAGCGCGTGCGGGGCGTGGTCGGTGGCGATGCAGTCGATCGTGCCATCCACGAGGCCCTCGATGATCGCCTCGACGTCGGCCGCCGTCCGCAGGGGCGGGCTCATCTTGCAATTGGAGTCGAAGCCCCGCAGGCTCTCGTCGGTGAGCGTGAAGTGGTGCGGGCAGGCCTCGGCCGTCACCCGGATCCCGCGGGCCTTGGCGGCCCGGATCAGGGCCACGCCCCCGGCAGTCGAGACGTGCATCACGTGCAGCCGGCCGCCGGTCACCTCGGCCAGGGCGATGTCGCGGCCGATCATCACCTCCTCGCCCGCAGCCGGCATCCCCTTGAGGCCCAGCACGAGCGACACCAGCCCCTCGTGCATCACGCCTCCGGCAGTCAGCTCCAGCACCTCCTCGTGGGCCAGAAACGGCTTGTCGAACATCCGGCAGTATTCGAACACCCGCCGCATCAGTTCCGCGTCGTAGACCGGCGCGCCGTCGTCGCTGAAGGCCACGGCTCCGGCCTCGACGAGTTGGCCGATCTCGGCGAGTTCCTTGCCCTCGCGGCCGCGGCTGGCGCAGGCGACCACGAACACGTTGCAGGTGTCGGCCCGGGCCGCCTTCTGGTGGATGAACTCCACCGCCGCCTGGCTGTCGATCGGCGGCTCGGTGTTGGGGATGCAGGCCACGCTCGTGAACCCGCCGGCGAGCGCCGCCCGGGTGCCGGTCTCGATCGTCTCGTCCTCCTCGCGGCCCGGCTCACGGAGGTGGACATGCATGTCCACGAGGCCGGGCGTGACCACGAGGCCGGTCGCGTCGATCGTCTCGTCCACCCGCCCCACCGGCTGGGTGCCGGCGTGGCCCACGGACACCACGTGGCCGTCGCGGACGAGCAGATCGTCGATCCGGTCGATGCCCTGCGAGGGATCGACCACGCGGCCGCCGCGAACCAGGAGCGTGGGCATCAGGACGGGCCTCCACCGGGGAACGTTCCGCCGGCCGCGTCCCGCGGCCCGCAGATCAGCCAGAGCACGCCCATCCGCACCGCCAGGCCGTTGGTCACCTGGTCGAGGATCAGCGACTGCGGGCAGTCGGCCACCTCGGCCGTCACCTCCACGCCCCGATTGATCGGGCCGGGAGCCAGGATCAGGAGATCCTTCTTGGCCCGCTTGAGCCGCTCCTTGGTCATTGCATAGAGGTGGGCGTATTCGCGGACCGAGGGAAAGGGCCGGGTGTTCTGCCGCTCGAACTGGATCCTCAAAAGATTGAGCACGTCGCAGCGAGGAATGATCGCGTCGAGGTCGTGGGAGACCTCCACGCCCAGCTCCCGCCACCGCTCCGAGACGAGCGTGGGCGGCCCGCAGAGGATCACCCTGGCTCCCAGCTTGACCAGGCCCCAGAGATTCGAGCGGGCCGTCCGGCTGTGGGCGATGTCGCCCACCAGCCCCACGGTGATGCCGCTCAGGTCGCCGAGCCGCTCGCGAATCGAAAAGATGTCGAGCAGGCCCTGGGTGGGATGCTCGTGCGGCCCATCTCCCGCGTTGATCACGCCCACCGCGAGGTGCTGAGCCAGGAGATGCGGCGTGCCGGGCGTGCCGTGCCGCACCACGACGGCGTTCACGCCCATCGCCTCCAGGTTGCGGGCGGTGTCGATGAACGACTCCCCCTTGGAGAGGCTGCTGCCGGAGGCCGAGAAGTCGATCACGTCGGCCCCGAGGCGGCGGGCGGCGAGGGAGAAACTCGTCCGGGTGCGGGTCGAGTTCTCGAAGAACAGCGTCACGACCGTCGTGCCGGCGAGCACCGAGAGCTTCTTGCGGCAGCCGCCGGTGGCCTCCTTGAAGCGGGCCGCGGTGTCGAGCAGCAGGCGAATCTCCGCCGGCGTGAGCCGTTCGAGGTCGAGCAGGTGACGGTGGGTCCAGAGGGAGGGCACCGCTTCCCGATCGAAGGTGGCCGTGGCCATGGGGGTGTTCCGCGAAAAATGGGCAGGCTCGGACGTGCCGCTGATTCTAACGGCAGGCCTGGCACTGGCGCATAGCAGGCCCGGCCGCGCCGCGCGCTGCGTCATGAAACCCGGCCGCGACCCGCGCTCGGTCATAAAAGCCACCGTGCGCGAGCAAGGGGGACGCCGCCCCCCACGTCCCAGAGCGTCGCCCCGTCATGGCCCCAGGACGCCACCCCGGGTTCCCTGATGGTTCCCGACATCCCCCGGTTCGCGCCAGGGGGCTTTTATGGGCCGAAAACGGCGGTGGGAAACCGACTTCGCAAGCCCCGGCCGTCTCCGGGGTTGGCCTTGCCTCCGACCGCCCGGCGTCTCTACGTTCCCACCGGTTTTCAACCTGCCCCGGCCGGGATCGCTCGGCGATCGCCTCACACCGCATGCCACTCACCGACCGCTTCCTCCGCAGCTGCTGGCCGGCCCTGCTGGTGCTGTTCGTCGCCTGCGGGCAGGGTTGCACCTCGGTGCTGAGCACCGCCTCGCTGCGAGATCTCGTCTGGGACGGCAGCGAACCGCACGCCGCCGAGGCCGCCACGGGCGCCTCCGACGCGCCCGACTCCGAAGACGCCCCCGCCGATGACTCGCAGCCCGGGGTTGAAATGGAGTCGGCCGACTCCCAAGTCCTCGACGCCGAGCGTCGTGAGGCGGCCATCGATGAGGCCGTCAACCGGCTCGCCAAGCTCGGCGGGATCGGAGCGGCGGCCAGGGCCACGCTCGTTGACACGCTCGAGCGAACCTCGCCCGAGGACTGGCCGGCCGTGATCGACGCTTTTGCCGAGTCGCTGCCGCCCGAGGCCCACATGGCCGCCAAGGCCGACCTCGACGCCACACGCGCTCCCGCAGCCGAACCCGTGACGGAACCCGCCCCGGAACCCGCGCCGGCAGCCCAGGCGACGCCAGCGGCCGACGAGGCACCGCTCGTGACGGTCGCCGCACCGCTCGTGACGGTCGCCGCACCGCTCGTGACGGTCGCCGCACCGGTCTTCTCGGGCCCCGCTCCGGACACCCCGGATGAACCGGAATCGCCGCCGGTCGCCCCGGCTCCGACCGATGCGGCGCTGACAATCGAGAACGCCTGCTTCGCGACCCGCGTGCGGGGCTGGGGCGTCGTCGACCGGTTCGCCGCCGACAGCTTCCGGCCCGGCCAGGAAGTGATCGTCTACTTCGAGCTCGCCGGGCTCTCGGCAAGCGAATCACCGGCCGGTCACACCACCTGCATCGACTCGACGCTGCGGCTGGTGGCGGCCGATGGCACGGTGGTCCACACCTGGAGCTTCGAGCCGATCGCCGAGACCTGCCGGGCCAGGCGGCACGACTACTTTGCCCGCTACGTGATGCGGCTCCCCGAGACGGCCGCCATCGGCGACTGCCGGATCGAGCTCGACGTCAGCGACACACTCTCCGGCAAGACCGCATCGGCCACGCTGCCGCTCGAGTTGCTCCCGCCGCTGGCCGCCCGTTGAGGCCCCGCCCATGGCCCGCGGGGAGGCGGGCGGGG
>JBIKXY010000222.1:0-4879 GCA_044355515.1 Pirellulales bacterium | reverse complement strand
CTCGCCTCGGGCCTGCTCGACACCTAGCGGCCATGGCCGACACGATCTACCTCGACAACCACGCCACGACCCGGCTCGATCCGCGGGTGCTGGAGGCGATGCTGCCCTGGCTCACGGATCACTACGGCAATGCCGGCAGCACGACCCACGAGATGGGCCGCGAGGCCCGCGCCGCCGTCGAGTCGGCCCGGGCGACCTTCGCCGCCGCGATCGGGGCGGAGCCCCGCGAGATCGTGTTCACGAGCGGGGCCACCGAAAGCACGAACATCGCTCTGCTGGGACTCGCCGCCCGGGCCTGTGGGGCACTTGCGGCCCGGACCGGGCACCGGGGCGACGGGCCGCGTTGCGAGATCGTCGTCTCGGTCGCCGACCACCATGCCACGCTCGATCCCGCCGCGCACCTCGAGCGGGAGGGTTTTCCCGTGACCCGGCTGCCGGTCGTGCGGCAGGCCGATGCGGCCGGCGTCGCCGGGCGGATTCGGCCGGGGGATCTCGAGGCGGCGGTCGGGCCTGAGACGCTGCTCGTCTCGCTCTTGTTGGCCAACAACGAGACGGGCGTGGTGCAGGACACGGCCGCGCTCGCCGCGATCGTGCACGCGGCCGGCGGGCTCGTGCATCTTGACTGCGCCCAGGCGATCGGCCGGATGCCCGTGGACATGGACGCGCTCGGCGCCGACCTGGCGAGCTTCTCGGCCCACAAGTTCCACGGGCCGAAGGGGGCCGGGGCGGTGTTCGTGCGGCGGCGGGAGCGGGCCGTGCGGGTCGAGCCGCTCGTGCATGGCGGCGGCCAGGAACGCGGGATGCGGAGCGGCACGCTCGATGTGCCGGGGATCGTGGGCCTGGCCGAGGCGGCCAGGCTGGCGGTCGCGGGGCTCGCCGAGGAGGTGCCGCGGCTGCGGCGGCTGCGCGACCGGCTCTGGGCGCGGCTCGCCGCGGGCATCGCAGGGCTGCAACTCAACGGCCCGCCGCTCGAGCGCGACGATCCCGACGGCACCCCCGTGCGGCTGGTCAACAACCTGAACGTGCACGTGCCCGGCGTGGACGGTCAGACGCTGCTCGCGACGCTCTCGGCGGAGGGCCTCGCCGTCTCTTCAGGGAGCGCCTGCTCGGCGGAGAATCCCCGGCCCAGCCACGTGCTTCTCGCGCTCGGCCGCGACGAGGATCAGGCCCGGGCCAGCGTCCGGTTCGGACTGTCTCGCTTCACGACCGAGGCGGAGATCGACCGCGCGGCCGATCTCGTGGCATCCGGCGTTGCCAGCCTGCGGCGGCTTTAGCCGGCCTTTGCCTTTTTGCGAAAGGCGGATAAACTTTTCACATGCGGGCTTGCGAGAAACGCCCGCTCCAGCCAGGAGAGAACACGCCATGTCGGTCATGCTCACGGAAAAGGCGGCCAGCGAGGTCAAGAAGATCATCACCGAGCAGCAGCTCGCGCCCGAAACGGTGCTCCGAGTCGGCGTGGCCGGCGGCGGCTGCAGCGGGTTTTCCTACTCGCTCGGTTTCGACACCGCGTTCGATCCCGCGGCCGACACGCTCAAGGAGCAGCACGGCGTCAAGGTGGTGGTCGACAAGAAGAGCGACCTGTTTCTGGACGGCACCACGCTCGATTTCCACGATGGGATCGACAAGCGGGGCTTCACGTTCAACAATCCCAACGCGAAGAAGAGCTGCGGCTGCGGCAGTTCGTTCCAGGCCTGATGCGGCCGGGACGATCCGCGGGCGAGCGAGTGCGGAGGGCCGGTCGAGCCGGCGGATGACGTGACGTCGGCCGGCAAGGTTCACATCGTCGGCATCGGCGACGACGGGGTCGAGGGAATGACCGCCCAGGCCCGGCGGCTCGTCGAGGAGGCCGATGTGCTCGTCGGCCCCGATTCCTGTGCCGGCGTGCTGCCGGCGCCTCTCCGGGGTCGGCTCCAAGCCGCCGCCAACCTGGAGCAACTCGTCGAGCGGATCGAGGCCGCCGAGGGCCGCCGGACCGTCGTGCTCGCCTCGGGCGATCCGCTGTTCTATGGCACCGCCCGCTACGTGTGCGGAAAGCTCGGCAAGGACCGCTTCGAGGTCGTGCCCCATGTCAGCAGCATGCAGTTGGCCTTCGCCCGGGTGAAGGAGTCGTGGGAGGAGGCGTTTCTAGCGAACCTCGCCGGGCAGTCGATCGAGCGGGTGATCGACAGGATCCGCACGAGCGAGACGGCGGGGCTGTTCACGAGCGAGCAGTGGTCGCCGGCCGCCGTGGCCCGGGCGTTGCTCGATCACGGGATCGACGCCTTCCAGGCGTATGTCTGCGAAAACCTCGGCTCGCCCGACGAGCGGGTCACCCAGGGTAGCCTCGCCGAGATCGCCAAGGAGTCGTTCGCCCCGCTCAACGTGATGATCCTCGTCCGCAAGGCCAAGGCGCCCGAGCAGGCCGGGCAGGTGGGCACCCGCACCTTCGGCAATCCCGACGAGTGCTTCCTCCAGTCGCGGCCCAAGCGGGGGCTGCTGACGCCGGCCGAGGTGCGATCGCTGGCCCTGGCCGAGCTGCAGCTGCGACCCGCGAGCGTGGTCTGGGACGTGGGCGCCGGCTCGGGCTCGGTGGGCCTCGAGGCCGCGCGGCTGGCCCGCGACGGCAAGGTCTTCGCGATCGAGATGGATCCCGACGACCACGCGTTGATCCGCGAGAACGCCGCCCGGTTCGGCGTCACGAACCTCGACCCGATCCTGGGCAAGGCCCCGGATGCCTGGGCCGCGCTGCCCGACCCCGACGCGATCTACGTGGGGGGGAGCGGCCGCGACGTGGCGATGCTCGTGGAAGCCGCCTGGCTGCGGCTCAAGCCCGGCGGCCGGCTCGTCACCGCCTGCAACTCGATCGAGAATCTGGCCGCGGTGCACTCGCTCCTGCGGGCTCGCTCGGCCGACGCCGCCTACTGGATGGTGAACATCGCCCGCGGTTACGAGCAGCTCGACCGGATTCGGTTCGAGGCGATCAACCCCGTGTTCCTGATCGCCGCCACGAAGCCCGAGCGATGACCGCCCTTCCCGAACCGCTCGACGTGATCGCCGTCGGGGCCCATCCCGACGACGTGGAGATCGGCTGCGGCGGCACGCTCGCGCTGCTCGCGTCGCAGGGGCACCGGGTCGGGATCGTGGATCTCACCGACGGCGAGCCGACTCCCCGCTCGAGCGGCCCCGCGGAGCGGCTGGCGGAGGCCGCCGCGGCGGCCAAGGCGCTCGGCGTGGCCCATCGCGAGACGCTGGCATTTCCCAATCGCCGGCTGTTCGATGCGTTCGAGGTTCGCGTGGAACTGGCCAAGGTTTTCCGCCGCTGGCGGCCGCGGCTGGTGCTGGGCCTGGCCGACAAGACGCCGCTCGCCTCGCCCGACCATGCCCAGGCGGTGGCGATCACCGAGGCGGCCGTCTTCTACTCGCGGCTCACCAAGTGGGACGACACCTTCGCCGGGCTGCCGGTGCACACCGTCCCGCAGTTACTGGGCTATTTTCTGTTTGCCGGCGTGCCGAGCGTGCCCCACGGCCACTGGCCGCTGGTGGTGGACATCGCCGGCCACCTGGAGACCAAGCTTGCGGCGATCGGCTGCTACCAGAGCCAGTTTCCGCCGGAGAAGGCCCACGTCTATCCCCGGGTGCGGGCGATGGCGGAGACGGTGGGCCTGATGGCGGGCTGCGCCGCAGGCGAGCTCTTGGCGGGCCCGCGGATGCCGGTCACGGCCGAGCCCCTGCGTATGCTTTTCCCGCCACGCTGAGGCAGGGCCGCCGGAGGCCCGTCGGCCGCGGTGTTTGGCTACAGCCGATGTTCGGGACTTGGCCTCGAGGGGCTGCGACCGGGGCACGCAGCGGCTGCCTTCTGTTTCGCCCTCTCGCCCGCCGCGATTCCCCGCGCCCGCTGCTCATCCATTTCTCATCCCGCGGCCGCTTGACTCCCCCCCCACCCCCCCCGGTAGCGTACGCATTGCCCCGTCCTCGGCTCCCCGGTCGCCGGCGTGGCTCCCGCCTTGCACATCCCGCCTGCAGTTCAGGAACCGGCCTCATGTCGCCTCGCAGCTTCGGCTCGGTGTTCAGCCTCGTTCGTTCGCTCCGGCAGTCCCGCGGAACCGCGTTCGGATCTCGAAACCTCGCAAGGCGTCGTGCCGCGACGCGCTCCTCGCGCCGCCGCGCCGCGGTCGCGCCGACGCGGGCGGGCGTTGAATGCCTGGAACGGCGGGCGCTGTTGGCCACCACGGCTACTGCCACGGTCAGCATGCCCCTTCTGCCGCCGGATTTCGTCGCCCCGTCGGCGACGTTTGCCGACACGATCGCCCTGCCTGCGGCGACGGTGGCATCGCTTTCCGGGCCCGGATCGCCGACGGGGCTCGCGGCTGTGCCTGGGGACGGTCGGGTCAACCTCACCTGGTCGGCGCCTCCCTCGAATGGCGGCGCGAAGATCAGCGACTACGTCGTGCAATACAGTTCCGACACGGGAGCGACGTGGGCCACGTTTGCCGATCGGGTGTCGGCGACCCCGGCCGCAACGGTCACGGGCCTCACGAACGGCGCGAGCTATGTCTTCCGCGTGGCGGCGGTCAACGCCGCCGGCACGGGCGCTGCCTCGGAAGCCTCGCCCGCGATCGCGCCCCGCAAGCTCCCCGGCGTGCCGACCGGTCTCGCGGGCGTGCCTGCCGATGGACTCGTGGGTCTTTCATGGGGCGCGCCAGTGTCCGACGGGGGCGCGGCCATCACCGACTATGTGGTGCAGATCAGCGGCGATGGCGGCAAGACCTGGTCGCCCGTGGACGACGGCGTTTCACCGGCGACTTCCGCGACCGTGACCGGCCTCACGAACGGCACGAGGTACATGTTCCGCGTGGCCGCGGTCAACGCGGCGGGAACCGGCAGGAGTTTCGCGAGGTCT
>JBIKXY010000221.1:0-4891 GCA_044355515.1 Pirellulales bacterium | reverse complement strand
GCCCGGCGTAGGCGAGGTTGTCGATCGTGAGCCGGTCGACCCGGGTCACCTCGCCGACATGGCCCAAGTCGAGCGGCTCGCCGTCGGGGCCAGGCAGCGTGAGCCGCTCCCCGAACAGGACGTTGGTCGAGAGAAAGTTGAGCGACATCGCCCGGCCGCCATACTCCTCGAGTTTCGCCACCAGGTCATGGTTCAACTCGGTCGCGAGCACCTGCTCGACGATCGCGAGCGTCGCCTCGTCGGTGTAGCGGCGGCCCTGGACGAACCGCGGCTCGATCCCGGCCGAGTCCATCGCCCGGCTGATCGCCTTGCCGCCGCCGTGGACCACGATCACCCGCATCCCCAGGGTCGTCATGAAGACGATGTCGAGCAGCAGGTGGCGGAGGGCGTCGGGATGCTCCAGCACGCTGCCGCCGAGCTTGATCACCGTGGTCGTGTCGCGGAACCGGCGGATCCAGCCGAGGGCCTCGATCAGGGTGTCGGCCTTCTGGATCGCCTTCTGTTGGGCGCGGGTGCTGGCGGGCTTCGTGGGCACGGACGCGGATTCCTCGGGCGACGTCAGCCGGCGGGTCAACGGGCCGCCGGAAAGCCCACGATCATAGCAGCCGCGGCGGCGACCGGCCGCGCCCCGCTCAGGCGTCGGCCGCGTCGGGGCCCTCGCAGGCGTCGATCACGGCCGCCCCGCAGGCGTCGCTCCAGACGTTGACCGCCGTGCGGCCCATGTCGAGCACCCGATCCACCGCCAGGATCACCCCCTGCGACTCGGCCGGCAGGCCCACGGCCTGGAGGATGATGGCCATCATCACCAGGCCCGCATGGGGGATGCCGGCCGCCCCCACGCTCGCCAGCAAGGCCGTCACGCAGACCACCACCTGCTGGGCCAGCGGCAGGTCGTGGCCGAAATGCAGCTGGGCGATGAACAGCACGGCGACCGCCTCGTACAGCGCCGTGCCGTCCATGTTGACGGTGGCCCCGAGGGGCACGACGAACGAGCCGACCCGGTTGCGGATGCCCGCCCGCGACTCGGCGCAGTCGAGCGTCAGCGGCAGGGCGGCGTTGCTCGAGGCGCTCGAGAAGGCGGTCAGCAGCGCCGGCGACATCGCCCGGGCGAACTGCCAGGGGCTGCGGCGGGCGAGGAGCCACACGATCAGGGGCAGGGTGAGCGCGGCATGGACGGCCAGGGCCAGCGTCACGGTCAGCATGTAGGCCGAGAGCGAGGCGAACACCCCCGCCCCCTGCGTGGCCGTCGTGGCCGCCACCAGGAAGAACACGCCCAGCGGCGCCAGCCGGATGATGGCGTGGGTCATCGCCATCATCACGGCGAAGCCCGTGTCGGCCGCCCGACGGACCGCGGCCGCCACGTCGCCCCCGACCCGCAGGGCGAAGATCGCGAAGGCCAGCGTGAAGGCGATGATCGAGAGGAAGTTGGGCTCGACGAGCGCGGCGAACGGGTTGGCGGGAATCAGGTTTTCGAGCTGCTGAAACAGGACATCGCCGAGGCCGCCGGCCGCGGCTGGCGCCGCGGCCGGAGCCTGCCGCGGTTCGCCCCCCAAGCCCGGCCGCAGCAGGTTGACCGCGGCCAGGCCGGTCAGGATCGCGAGCATGCTCGTCGTGACGTAGTAGGCGAGCGTGCGGCCGAACATCCGGCCGAGCCCGGCCGCGCCGCCGAGTCCGGTCACGCCGCTGGCCAGCGACGTGACGATCAGCGGCACGGCCACCATCTTGAGCATCCGGAGGAACAGGCCGCCGAGCCGCTGAAACCATTCACCCCACAGGATCGCCGGCGGCCGTCCGGCAAGGGCGACCAGGCCCGCGACATCCGGCCGGTCACGAGCGAGCGACTGCGGGGAGTCGAACCGGAGCCCGGCACCCCGGGCGGCCGGTCCCAGCTCGATCCGCTCGGCGCGGCCGGCCTGATCGATCGTCTCGATCACCGTTCTGCCAACCGACACGGTCACCGTCGCGCTCGTGAGCCCGGCGGGCAGGCCGGCGGCCACGCTCGTGGTAGCGGTGCCGGCGAGCAGGTTGAGGGCCACGCCGATCAGGCCGCCGGCCACCATGCCGAGGGCGATCTGCCAATGGAGCGCGAGGCGGGCCATGCGGGAGTTGTACCCGATGCCGCCGGCGGCAGTTTTCGCGGCGGCGCCGCCCCGGCGTCGGATCCGGCTTGCCTCGCCGTGCGCAGCCCGGCTCCTGCTGCCGTCGCGGGGCGGCCACGGCGGCACCGGAAGTGCGACCGCCCGGCGGGCGAGGGGCACGTGAGTGCCTCTCCGCCCGCCCGCCCACGGCCGCGGGGGGCATGCATGCCCCCGCGGCCGTGAAACTAGATCGCCGCCGCGGCCGTCTCGCCCGTGCGGATCCGCACCACCTCGGCCAGGTTCGTCACGAAAATCTTGCCGTCGCCCACCTGACCGGTGCGGGCCGTGGACATGATCTTGCTGATCACGTTCTGCGCCTCGTCGTCGCTCACCACCACCTCGATCTTCACCTTGGGGAGAAAATCGACGGAATACTCGGCACCGCGGTAGGTCTCGGTGTGGCCCTTCTGCCGGCCAAAGCCCCGGACCTCGGTCACCGTCATGCCCTTGACACCCAGCGCATTCAGGGCGTCCTTCACTTCCTCGAGCTTGAAGTGCCGGATGATCGCTTCGATCTTCTTCATCGTTCGGTTCCTCGTCGTGTCGGCCCGCAGGCCTCGGTCTCTGCCATCCGGCCGGTCACGCTGACCGGCCCCGTCCGCCACCTGAAAACAAAAGCATATCGCGTGCCAAACTCGGAGATGCTGGAAATCCGGGCCTGGGAAGCCGGTCGGCCAGGCTGGCGCGTCGCGCCGCTGCGGCGCCCTCGTGCGGCTCCGGCCGGGCCGGTGCCCAGAAACGCCGCAGGCTCATGGCCGGGGCCATGTCGCGCCCGCGCGGCGCGAGTGGCGGCGATTGTCCGCCGCCGCGGCGCGGTATCCTGCCTGTGAGGTCCGGTCTTTGCCGCCGGTCCGGCATCAAAAGGTGGTGAAATCCCAATGAATGCGGCAATCATCCTGCGGGGGTTGGCCGGCGTGGCGGTGCTCGGGGCCGTGCTGACGGGGATGGTCGCGGCCGGCGAGTTTCGGCCCGTGCAGACGCCGTTGCCGGTCAGCCCCCCGGCCGCCGCGATCGTGCTCTTCGGCGACGGCAGCGAGGGCCCGCCGAAGTTCGTCGCGATGGATGGCGGGCCGATCGACTGGAGCGTGGAAGACGGCGGCCTCGTCGTGGCGACGTCGCCGCGGCGTGCCAACCATATCCTCTCGACCGAGGTCTTCCGGGACGCCGACATCCACGCCGAGTTCATGGTGGACAAGGCCGCTTCGGGCAACAGCGGCCTCTATCTCCACGGTCTCTACGAGATGCAGATTTACGACTCCTGCGGCGTCGAGCCGCCGACCGACCAGGACGCGGGGAGCTTGTATCGCTTCGGCAAGCCGCTCGTGAACGCTTCCCGGCCGGCCGGCGAGTGGCAGGTGTACGACATCCGCTACACGGCTCCGCGGCGCGATGCCGCGGGGAACGTGACGCAACCGGGCACGATCACGGCCTGGCTCAACGGCCGGCTCGTGCAGGACGGCATCGAGTTCGGCGAGCCCCGCTCGCCGTATGTGCCCTATCGCCACGGCGTGACCGACCACCTGCGGGAGGTGAAGCGGCGGCTCGACGAGACGGGCGCGGGGCCGCTTTTCCTCCAGGACCACGGCAGCCCGACGAAGTTCCGCAACGTCTGGATCGTGCCGCGGTAGCGGGGCCGCGATCGGCCGGCATCACGCCTTCGAGCCCAGGGCCTCGGCGAGGATCGCCTCGAGGTCGGCAGTGGAGAGCACCACGGGGTTGCCCTTCATGCTGGCGGCCTGCTCCGCCTTCGCGACCACGGCCGGGATCTCGGCGGCACAGAGGCCGGAGCGGGCGAGCGGCGGAATGGCCAGGTCGGTGACCAGCGCCCGCACCCAGGCCATGCCGTCCTCCGCCTCGGCCGTGGCATCTCCGGTCAGGATCCGGGCCAGCTCGCGGTAGCGGGCCAGCGGCCCGTCGCCCGCGCCGCGGTGCCGCAGCACGCGGATGTTGGCCTCCATCACGCCCGGCAGCAGGATCCCGCAGACGGCGCCGTGCGGCGCCGGAAACATCCCGCCGATCGGCCCGGCCAGCCCGTGAACCGCCCCCAGCCCCGCATTGGCCAGCGCCATCCCGCCGCACAGGCTCGCCAGGCTCATGGCCTCCCGGCCGGCCGGCTCGGCCGGCTCGGCACAGGCCCGCCGCAAGGCCCAGCGGATTCTGGTCAGGCCCTCGCGACACAGGCCGTCGGTCAGCGGCTGGGCGCGACCGCTGACAAAAGGCTCCACCAACTGCGAAAGGGCGTCGAGGCCGGTGGCGGCCGTCACGTCCCGCGGCAGCGAGGCGGTGAGTTCCGGATCAACGACCGCCGCCCGCGGCAGCATCAGAGGGCTGCGGAGGCTGGCCTTGAGGCGGTGCTCCGGGCTGCCCAGCACCGCGTTTCTCGTCACCTCCGAGCCCGTGCCGGCCGTGGTGGGCACGGCCACGCTCGGCAGCGGGGCCGCGTCGAGCGGCCGCCCGGCCCCGATCACCTCCAGATAGTCGAGCAGGTCACCGGGCTGCGTGGCGAGCGCCGCGATCGCCTTGGCGGCGTCGAGGCTGCTGCCGCCGCCCAGGCCCAGGATCACGTCGCAGCCGGCCTCCCGCGCCAAAGCCGCCCCGGACCGGGCCAGGTCGAGCGTGGGCTCGTCCGCCACGGCGAAGTCGGCCCGGGCGAGGCCGTGTTTCGCCAGCAGCGGCTCGAGCCAGGAGTCGTGCCGGCGGGTCGGACTTCCCACCACGAGCACCCGCCGCCCCAGGCCGGCCAGGATCCCGCC
>JBIKXY010000053.1:0-14994 GCA_044355515.1 Pirellulales bacterium | reverse complement strand
GACGAGCTGGTGATGGCGCCTGCCGCCGCGCTCGGCGGTGAGGGAGCCGCGGACCTGGACGAGCGGCGGGCCGAGCCGCTGGTCGTGGCCTGGAAGGGGGGCGTGTCGCGGCTGCGAGACCGCCCCTGGTCGCTGCCGCTGGCGACCGTGGTGCCGGGGCTTTCGGTCTCGCGGGCGGAACAGCAGGGCACTGGCCGGGTCGAGTATTTTTCGGCGGCCGAGCTCGCCGGGCGGAAGGATCGCGACGAATGGCGGGTCGGTGCCGAGCTGGGCACGGGCCCCTTGCGGCTCGATGGCCGGCGGGCCGAGGAGGTTGGTCTGGCCGCGCACCTCGCCGACGACTTCGCCGGCTTGAAGCGGGTCTACGGCCTGGAGGGGGATGTCGCCCTGAGCGAGTCCGGCTGGGCCGACGAGCTGCTCGCGGCCCTGGCCAGCCCGGGGCTGGCGTGGATCTTGTTGCTCGTGGGCATGGCGGGCCTGTACATCGAGCTCAAGACGCCCGGCATCGGCTTCGGCGGCTTCGTTTCGATGGTGGCCTTCATCATCTACTTCTGGAGCCAATATCTCCACGGTACCAGCGGCTGGCTGGAGGTGATGCTGTTCCTGGCCGGTCTGATTTGCGTGCTCGCGGAGATCTTCGTGCTGCCGGGTTTCGGCGTGCTCGGGCTCGGCGGCGGGCTGCTCGTGATCGCGTCGTTGGTGCTCGCGAGCCAGTCGTTCGTGGTGCCGATGAACGACTACCAGATGCGGCAGATGCAGTGGTCGCTGGTGGGCCTGTTGGGGGCCACGGCCGGGGTCGGCCTGGTGGCGATCCTGGTGCAGCGGTGGCTCCCCGCCACGCCGGGCCTGCGGAGCGTGCTGCTCGAACCGCCGGCCGAGCCGGCCTTCGACGACGGCGAGTCGCTCGCGGAGTTGGTCGGCGTCCGCGGCACAACGACCTCGCGGCTGGCCCCGGCCGGCAAGGCCCGGATCGGCGGCGAGGTGCGGGATGTGACCAGCGACGGCGGGCTCGTCGAGCCGGGCGAGGCCGTGCAGGTGGTCGCCGTCCGCGGCGGCCGGCTCGTCGTCCGCGCCATGGGAGACGCATGAGCGCGCTCGTCTGGATCCTTCTTTTGATGGTGGTCGGGCTGGCGCTTTTGCTGCTCGAGGTGTTCGTGCCCTCCGGGGGCGTGCTTGGCCTGCTCGCCGTCGTGGCGCTCGGGGCGGGCGTCGTGACCGCGTTCGTCGAACAGGGCGCGACGGTGGGGATGGGCGTGTTGGCCGGCACGCTGCTGGCGGTGCCGGCCGTGCTGATGCTGGCCTTCCGCTGGTTTCCTTCGACGCCGCTCGGTCGCCGCGTGCTCCCGCCGCCACCGTCGGCCGACGACGTGCTGCCCGACCGCTCGCTGCGGCAGCGGCTCCGCGGACTCGTCGGCCGCCGCGGCCGGGCCGCGAGCGAGCTCGTTCCCTGGGGGACTGTCGAGATCGATGGCGACTCGTTCGAGGCGATGAGCGAAGGGGGGCCGATCGCCCCGGGCGCGCCGGTCGAGGTCGTCGCGGTGCAGTCGCGGGCGCTGGTCGTGCGGGTGGCGGCGGTCGTGCCGGCTGCCCGGCCGGCTGAGCCCGTCGCGGCCCCGGCTGCGGAGCCCGCCGGCCCCCGGCTTTCGAGCGTGCTCGAAGACTTCGACTTCGAGGAACTGCGGCAAAACACGGGCTCGGCCGAACTGCTTGACCCGCCGCCCCCCGCGAACAAGGCTTGACGGCTGCATCCCGGCCGCCCCGCGGCCGTCCCCACTTCCCCGGAACCCTGGCCGATGCCTCCCTTCCTGCCGCTGATCCTGCTCGGCGTCGCGCTGATTCTCGTGCTCGTGGTGTTCGCCCTGGTGGCCCGCTACCTGCGGCTCTGGGTGCAGTCCTATGCCTCGAGCGCCGGGATCGGCCTCTTCGACATGGTGGCGATGAGCTTCAAGAAGGTGAATCCGGCCGTGATCGTCCGCAGCAAGATCATGGCCGTGCAGGCGGGCCTGGGCGACTCCAGCGGCGTGACCGGGCAGGCGCTCGAGGCCCACTACCTCGCCGGTGGCCGCGTGCCGCTGGTGGTGCAGGCGCTGATCGCCGCCAACAAGGCCAAGATCACCGAGCTCGACTTCAAGCGGGCCGCGGCCATCGATCTGGCCGGCCGCAACGTCCGCGAGGCGGTGCAGACATCGGTCTATCCCAAGGTGATCGACTGCCCCGGCAAGAACAGCGGCCGCGAGTCGCTCGACGCCGTGGCCAAGAACGGCATCCAGCTCAAGGTCAAGGCCCGCGTGACCGTCCGCACCAACCTCTACCAGCTGATCGGCGGAGCCACAGAGGAGACGATCATCGCCCGCGTGGGCGAGGGGATCGTGTCGGCGATCGGCTCGGCCGAGAAACACTCCGACGTGCTCGAGAACCCCGACGTGATCTCGAAGACGGTGCTCGCCCGCCGGCTCGACGCCAACACCGCCTTCGAGATCGTCTCGATCGACATCGCCGACATCGACGTGGGGGCCAACATCGGGGCCCGCCTCCAGGCCGACCAGGCCGAGGCCGACACCCGCGTGGCCCGGGCCAACGCCGAGGGCCGCCGGGCGATGGCCGTGGCCCGCGAGCAGGAGATGATGGCGGCGATCGAGGAGAGCCGGGCCAACCTGGTCGATGCCGAGGCGGAGGTGCCCCGGGCCGTGGCCGAATCGCTGGCCGGCGGCCAACTGGGGATCTTCGACTACTACAAGCTGCGAAACCTCCAGGCCGACACCGAGATGCGGCGGACGCTGGCCACCCCGGTGACCACTCAGGCGCCGTCCGCTTCCTGACCGGCCCGGCGGCCGCGGGAACCAAGCGCGAAAAACAGGAACCGGTCATGCAACCTCTCGCAGGCGTGGTCGTGGCGGCCGGACTCGACTGGCTCGAAGGTCTGCTGCCGTTTCTGTTCGTGCTGATTTGGATCGTCTCGCAGGTCATGAACCTGTTCCGGGGCGCGGCCAACAGGCCCGCCCGGCCCCCCGTGGCCAACCCGCGGCAGCCGGTTCCGCCTCCGGTGCCGCGGGGGGCGGAGCGCGGTCAACCGCTCGACGTCGAGATCGAGGAGTTTTTGCAGCGGTCGCTCGGCCGGCCGCCGCAGCCGCCCCCCGCCGTGAAGCCACCGGCCGCCAAGTCCCCTGCCGCCAAGGCGGTCAAGCCGCCGCGGCCGCGGCGCCAGGCGACGCCGCCGGCCGGGGCCGTGCGGCCCGCCGCCGCTGCCGGGCAGCGGGCCGCTAACAGCGGGAGCGACATCGCCGACCATGTCGCGGGCGCCTTCGCCCACGATCTCGCTCATGAATCGCCCGACCGGATCGCGGCCGCGACACCTCGCGCGGAGCCGTCTGCGCCGAGCGATCTCCTCGCCGCGATCCGCTCCCCCGGAGGCCTGCGGCAGTTGATCCTGATGCGGGAAGTGCTCGAGCGGCCGACCCACCGCTGGTGAGCGTCGCCGGTCGTCATGCTGGCGCCCCGCCGCTGTCACCCCTGGCCGGGCGGCGGCATTCCTGGCGCAGATTCCCCGGCTCGCCCCAGCGGAACAAAAATCACCCGAAAGAGGGGATTCTGGGCGTTCTGGATCGGGGTCTTTTCCGGGCGGGGAGTGGATCGAAAAAAGCGACTTGAGCCTGCCAGTTGCCTGGCCTACAAGGGACTCGGCCGGTCCGCCCCGAGCGGTTTGGTCACCAGCGCGTAGACGAGGAAGCCCAAGCCTCGTCTACGCGTTTTTTTGCGCATCTGGGACGGCTTCCGCCTTGCCCCGCGGGCCAGAGGCCCTGTATCTGTCTCCGCCCACCGGTCGGCATCTCGCGGGCCGGGCGGTGTCTCGGACAATCCAGGTCGGGCCATGCCAGCGGCGACGATCCAGCGCGGACGAGCCCGACGCGGAGCCGTGCTGCGCGCCGTCGCCTGGGCGGGCGTCGTCACGAGCGTGCCCCTGGCGCGGGGTGAGTCGCTGCCGGTCACGGTGCCGGTGACGGCCGCGCACACGCTGCTCAGATCCGGGCCCGGCGACGACTTCTATCCCACCGAACGGCTCTCCCGCTCTACCGAGGTCGAGGTCTGGGCGATCGACGACTCGGGCTACTGCGCGGTCCGGCCGGTCGGCGGCAGCTTCAGCTGGCTTCGGGCCGCCGACGCGACGCCGGAGCCGGAGAGCGGCAGGCCGGCGGGCGGCGACTTCACCGGCGTGGTCGTGACCAACGGGGCCGTCGCCCGGGTCGGCTCGCAGCTCAACGGCCTTCGCCATGTCTCGCAGGTGGCCCTCGAGGCGGGCGAGCGGGTCCGGGTGCTCGAACGGGTGACGGTGGGAGAGGGCCGGCACGCGGGCGAGTGGCTGAGGATCGCCCCGCCGGCCGGCGAGTTTCGCTGGGCCTGGGCCGCCGATCTCGGGCTGCCCCAGAACCTGGCGCCGGTGGTCGAGCCGGAGCCGGCGGCAGCGGGCCTCGCGGCAGCCGGCGAGGCCTTGGCCGCCATCCGCGAGGCGGGGGACGCCGTGACCCAGGCCGTTGCCGAGGCCGAGGCCGCGGCGGCCGTCGCCGCCACGGGCGGGCCGCCGGCAGGCCTGGCGGAGCCGCAGGGAATGGCCCGGCTGCTGTCGGGCTGGCTGCCCCGCGGCACCAACATGTTCGATCTTTCGCCGCCGCCGGCGCCTCCGGCCGTGGCGGGGGCCGCACCCGTGCCGGCCGACGAGCTGGCCGACGTGGACCTCGCGCTTTCGCTGGCGGTGGCCGGGCCCAGCGAAGACTGGAACCTCGAGCCGATCCGCGACCGCTTGCGGCTGGCCGCCGCCCGCGCGACCACGGCCGAGGAGCGAACCCGCGCCGAGGCGATCGACACCCGGCTGGCTCGGTTCGAGGCGGTCCAGGCCCGGCAGGTGGCGCTCGCGCAAGGGCCGGCGGCCGATCCCTCGCCCCTGCGGCTGGGCAGCATGTGGTCGAGCCTCTCGGCGGTGGGCTCGCGGCCGGTCCGGCCAGGCGTGCTGCCCGGCGGCAGACCGGCCGACGGCCGGCCCGACTGGACGCCGCCCGACCAGATCGAAACCACCGGCCGGCTGGCCACCGTGATCTCGCGGCGGCCCGACGCGCCCCGCTGGGCGCTGGTGGACGGCGAGAACAACGTGCTGGTGTTCGTCACGCCGCGGCCGGGTGTGAGCCTGGCACCGATGGTGGGCCAGCAGGTCACCGTCCGCGGGGCCGAGGGCTACATGCCCGAATACAAGCGGCCCTACCTCGTGGCCTCCGAGGCCCGCCCGCGGATCGCCGCGGCGCCGCCGGCCCGGGGCGAGACCACGCAGTAGCGGAAAGCCGCCGCCCCGCCGGCTGACGGCCCCGAGCGGCTTGCCCGCCGGCCGCTGGGAACTATCCTTCGGGCATGTCTCGGGCCGAACCTGGTGCGGATCTGCAGGCGATCCCGGCGGATCTTTTGGCCGACTTCGAGGCCGCGGCCCGGCGGCCGCTGCGGCAACGGATGCGATACGCGTTCATCCAGACCCACAAGCCGGTGCTGGACGACGCCCCCTTCCGGGCCTTCGACACAACCGCCGACTATCGGAGCTGGTGCGAGCGGAACCTTCCTGACTGGCTGGGATATGGCCGCGTTCGACTACCGGCAGGCTGAGGAGATCCGCGACGCGTTCGCCCGGCATGAATGCCGGTATCTGTTCATCGGCAAGTCGGGTGCCATTCTGCTCGGTTTCCCCGACACCACGCAGGATGCCGACTTGTTCGTGGAAAAGTCGGACCGCAACGGGGCGTCGCTTGTCGCCGCGCTCCGCGAGATCGGCTTCGCCATCGACGAGGCCCAGGCCGGGCAGATCCGCCAGGGAAAGGATTTCGTGCAGCTGAAGAACGGCCCGTTCGACCTCGACCTCGTTTTCGCCCCCGACGGCATCGAGCGGTTCGAGGATGCCTGGCAACGCCGGGTGGTCGTCGAGGGATTTCCGGTCTGCCACATCGACGACATCATCGCCAGCAAGGTGGCGGCCAATCGCCAGAAGGACCGCGAGAGCCTGCCCCGCCTGGAGTCCTTCCGCCTCTATTTGCGGCACCACGGGCGGGGATAGGCTTTCGAAGCAGCGCGAGCCGGGGCGTGTAGGATACGGTGATGGCCACCCGCACGGATTCCGCGACCACCGGCACGCTCACGATCGGCGACCAGTGGAACGCGATCACGATCATCGCCCACTCGCAGACCCACCCGCTCAAGGCGATCTGCGAGCTCACCGAAAACGCGATCGACGCCGGGGCCCGCGCGGTGCGGATCATCCGCCGCCGCCGGGGCGGGGAGGCGTATCTCGAGTTCGAGGACGACGGCCGGGGCGTGGCGGCCGACGCGGCGGGCCGGCCCGACTTCGAGCGGATCGCCACCCACCTCTGCGACTCGATGAAGCGGCGGCTGGTGGCCGAGGACCGCCGCGGCGTGCACGGCGAGTTTGGGATCGGCCTGTTGAGCTTCTGGAGCCTGGGCGAGGAGCTGCGGATGACCTCCGCCGGCAGCGACGGCCGGGCCAGCGAACTGCGGCTGGTTCGCGGTCGCCGGGAGTACGAGATCCGCCCCGTGGCCGGCCTCCTGGCGGCCAGCGGCACCCGCGTGGTCGTCGGGCCGCTGCTCGAGGCCACCCGCAACCTCGTCACCGGCGAGAAGATCGCCCGCTACCTCTCGGCCGAACTCCGCGACCGGATCCGCTCGAGCGGGGTGGACCTGCGGGTGATCGACCGGCTGGTGCGGGGCCCGCGGGCCGCGGCCGAGGGCCTGGCGGCCCGCGGCGAGATCCTGGTCACCCCGCGGGAGTTCGACGGCGAGCGGCTCGAGATTCCGCGCCGCTATCCCACGCCGCTGGGCGACGTGCAGGTCGAGGTCTACGTGCGGAGCGAGGGGGCCGCCGCGGGCGGTGGGATCTCGCTCTGCAAGGACGGCACCCGGGTGCTGCCGCGGATCGCCGAGCTTTTGCCTTTCCAGGAACCGCCCTGGACCGACGGCCGGCTCGAGGGGATCGTCGACTTCGAGCCTTTGGCGCTCTCGCCCGGCACCCGCAGCGGCGTGGTGGCCGATGCCGCCCTCGAGGCCCTCGTGGCGGCCGCCACGCAGATCGCCACCGACATCGAGCAGGCGGTCGCCGAGCGGGACGAGGCCGAGACGGAACGGGCCAGCCGGCAGATCCTGAAGCAGGTCCACAAGGCGTTTGTGACGGCGCTCTCGGAACTGCCGGCGGAGGAGTATCTCTACTTCGACATCCCCAAGCCGGCCGCGCCGCGAGGCGAGGCCGACGAGGACGAGGCCGGCGGTCTTGCGACCCTGTTCACAGCCGAGCCCGGCCCGCTGGCCGCGGTGCGGATCGCGCCCCGGCAGGCCCGGCGCGGTCCCGGCGGCGAGGTGCGGCTCACGGCGGTGGCCCGCGACGAAGCGGGCGTCGCCGCAGGCGGCGAGGTGTCGCTCCACTGGCGGCTCGTCGCCGGCACCGCCTGGCTCACGGCCGACGGCTCGGGCTGCCGCGTGCGGTCCGACGCGGCGGGCCTGGTGACCGTCGAGGTGGTGGCCCGGCAGGGCGAGACCGAGGTCGCCGACACCGTGGAAGTGAAGTTCATGACGGGCGACGACGCGACGGGCGACCGCCGCTCCCGCGGGCTGCCCTCCTATCGGCTGGCGGCCGAGCCGGGCCGGCCCTGGCGGTCGCGGTACGAGACCGCCGGCAACGAGATCGTGATCAACTCGGCCCACCGCGACTTCCTGGCCAGCCGCTCCGCGCCGGCCCGCCACCGGCGGTACATCGGCAAGCTTTACGCCAAGGAGGTCGTGCTCTCGAACTTCCCGCACGAGTCGCCGGCCGAGGCCCTGGAGCGGTTCGTCGAACTCACGCTCCGCACCGACGACGCGCTGTAGCCCGATCGAGGAAAAACGTTACGTCCGGCCTACGCCGCGCGGAGCTCGTACCGGATGGCCGCTTCGATTTCATCGATGCTCCGGTCGTAATCCGCTGCGAGATCCTTGCTGGAGTCGCCCGCGGTGTACCGCTCAGCGATCACCGACGTCGGGGTGCCCGAGCCACGGAGGAATGGTCTGCCGAACTGCACTCGCGGATCGATCACGATGGTTCTCCGGCCGACGTCTTCGCGAGTCATCGTGAACGGGTAGAGACGGATGGGTACGCCGTGAGAATCTCGTTCTATCCGCTGAAGGTAGCGACCAAGAATGTCCTTCATGGCGATCTGGCCATGAGCCGACACATTCACGACTTCCCCGTAGCGATCGACGAATAAATCCTTTCCGTCGGTCTGCATCTCGTCATCGGCAAGCGGGTGTTTGCTGCCGAACTCCTGCTGCAAAAAGCGGACGGCATTGCGTACCGCCTCCAGCGTTCACTCCATGAACGCGACGGATGGCGCTGAGCACGTGCAGTTCGACGAGATTTCGAAACGACAAGGCATGCAGGGAGCGAAGTCGTACGTCCCTTTGGAGTGCGCGAACCGGCGTGGACATCGTGAGCGGCCATCGTCGTCTGAGTTACTCGGCTTGCTGCTGGTTGTTCGTTCGTCGAGATCCCGGCGGCACGCATCGATGAGATGCCGGTTGAGCGTCTCGATCGGATCGATGTCGGGCGGTGTGCTTCTGCTTCGGTGGCGCCTTGCCGGCGTCTTCCAGCATCTGCCGGATCAACGGTAGGAACACATCGAGCTTCGGCCTGGGTCTCTGCTTCGCCTGCCGATACCCCGGCGGCTCGTCGTGCGCAAGCATCTTCTTGAGGGTGTGCCAGCCAACCTTGCGCTTCGCGATCGCGGCCCGCTTGCTGAAGGCCCCGGTCAGCACCTCACGTCGTATCTCGCTCCAGATCTCCATGTCGCTGCGCACTCCTGTGCCTCTCTCTGAAAGGGGGTGTGATCGGGGCTGTCGCCCCGATCGTCTCCTCGCAAAGAACTGCACGGGTGTGCGCTGCCATTGTGGGCCGCCGCGACACGGTCCCCGCGCCGCCGTTTTCGACCGCCGTCAACAGCTCACCCTTGAACTTGCCGACGCAAAGCCGGGGTTTCAGGACTTCGTGATCGTCCACGAGCTACTGCACCTGCGGGTGCCGAAGCATGGCCGGGTATTCCGAGCCCTGATGACGGCCTACGTGCCCGGCTGGCGGAAGCACGATGCGACGCGCCGATTGCGTAGCGGTGCGAAGTCGGGCACGGCTTGATCGGCGGCCGCTCTTGCCGCGAGCCCGCCGCGGAAGAAGTGAGCATCTCGCTCGTCAGCGGCGGGCGGCGTCGAGGGCCTCGGCGGGCAGCCAGCGGGCGGCCAGCTCCTCGCGGACTCGCTCGGGCGAGGTCTCGGCGGCCGCACGCACCGGCGGCGTGCCGGACACGCCCGAGGCCAGAGCCACGAGCCTGCGCCGGTCGGCCGGCGGGGTGCGGCTCATCCGCTCGACCAGCCGGGCCACACCGGCCGGGTTCCGCTCCGCCGCCCGGGAGAACTGCGAGACGAACAGGCAGATCTCGTGGACGTTGGCTGCCGCTGAATGCACGATCAGCGGCTGGAGCGTGCGGGTCACGATCTCGAGTCCCAGGCCGTCCACGTCGAGGAAGGCCTCCACCTCAATCCGCTGGGCCGGCGGATCGGCGTCGGCTGCCGGCCCGTGCCGCACCACCAAGAGGCAGGAGCCGGTGAGCGGCTTGGGCGCGAGCGGGCCGTGGTAGCCGCCGCGGCCGTGGAACACGAAGAGGCCGCCGCCGGGGCCGTGGTCATGGTGGAGCAGCCGCACGGCGCCGGTCGTGCCGTAGCCGTCGGACAGCCGCCAGGCACCGGTCGCGACGGGATCGAGGACCACCCGGCTGATGCCCAGCACCCGCCAGACATCGACGAGCGTCTCGGGCTTCGCGAGCACGAACTCCAGGAGCGCAGGTTCGCAGTGGATCGTCTCGACGGGCAGCCGGCGGTGCAGCGTGGCCGAGCGGCCGAAGTGCTCCACGAGTTGGCGATCCTCGACCCGCATCCGCTCGAGCGGCAACTCGGCCAGCGCCCGGCGGCAGGACTCGCGGCCGGCCGCGGTCATCTCGGACAAGCCTGCGGACAGCCCACTCTTGTTCGGCAGCCGTTCGGCGGCCGATGTCGGCCCGGCCAGGGAGGCGCAGAGCCACCCCACGGCCAAGGCCGCAGCGAATCGCGCGGTCATTCCCCGTCCCCCTGATGCCACCCCGGCGGCGCCCCCCCGGCACCGCTCCACTCCTGTCATTCGGACTTTCACGAGGCTCTGCGCCAGTGAATTTTCGCTGCAATGCGCGAGGCTTGCCCAGCTTGCCGCGGTTGCCGGAATCGCAAAAGCGGGTCTTGGCCCGGCTGCGACCGTTCCCTACGATCCCGCCCCCCTTAAGGCCACGGCCCCAAGCGCCTCCGTTCGCCACGCGATGCTCACGATTCACGATCCAGCCCCGGCCTCCGATCCGGTGGACAAAGACGGTGGCCCGCCCGCTGGCGGCCAGGCGACGGGCCTGCTCGGCCGCGGCCTCGTCGCCTGGACGCGGCTCTGCCTCTGGCGGCCCTGGGCGGTGGTGCTGGTGGCGGTCGCGGCGGCGGTCGCGGCGGGCCTGTGGACGGCCGACTCCCTCGGCTACAAGGTGAGTCGCACCGACCTGCTTGATCCTGAGAGCGACTACAACAAGCTGTGGATCGACTACATCCGCGAGTTCGGCGAGGACGACGACGCCGTGATCGTGGTCGAGGGGCCGTCCCGCGGGGATGTGATCCCGGTGCTGGAGGAACTCTCCCGGGAGGTGGCCCGCGAGGGAGACCTGTTCCGCTCGGTGCTCCACGAGGTGGACCTGTCGCGGGTCCGATCCAAGGGGCTTCACTATCTCTCGCCCGAGGATCTGGCGGCCATCGACCAGTTCGTCGAGCGGACGCAGCCGGTGCTCGCCGGCGGCTGGATGCAGCTCCGCGTCGGCACGATGGTGGCCGGGCTGGCCGCCCAGATGGTGGCCGGCGACCAGCCGCGGAGCCTCGGCGAGTCGCCGCTGGCGACGATCGAGCGGTATAGCGAGAGTCTGCTCGCCGCCCTGGAGGCGCCGCAGCCGGCTGCCGGCCGGCCGGAAGACTACGTCTCCCCCTGGCCGACCATGCCCGAGTCGATCGGCATGCTCCGTGACCTCTCCAGCGAGAACCTCCTGGCCAAGGACGGCCGGCTGGGCTTCGTGCTCCTCAGGCTCGCCAAGCAGCAGGGTGGCTTTGCCGGCGCCTCGGCCGCCACCGACGAGCTGCGGCGGATCATCGAGCGGGTCGCCGCCCGGCATCCGGCCACCACGATCGGCCTCACCGGCCTGCCGGTGATGGAAGACGACGAGATGCGGAGCAGCCAGCATTCGATGATCTGGGCGAGCGGCCTGTCGCTCGGGGCGGTGATCCTGGTGGTGATCGCCGGCTTCGGCGGCGTGCGGCACGCGCTCCTCGCCAACGGCGTGCTCGTGATCGGGATGGCCTGGGCCTTCGCCTGGGCGACGGCCTCGGTCGGCCACCTGAACATCCTGAGCGTCACCTTCGCCGTCACGATGATCGGCGTCGGGATCGACTACGGCACCTACTACGTGGGCCGTTACCTCGAGGCCCGCCGCCGCGGCCTCGACTGCGAGGCGGCCCTGCTCGAGACCAGCGGCACCGTCGGGCCGGGCATCCTGACCGGTGCCATCACGACGAGCGTGGCCTTCTTCTCGGCGGCGCTGACGAGCTTCGTCGGGGTGGCCGAGCTGGGGATGATCGCCGGCGGCGGGATCCTGCTCTGCTGCGCCGCCGAACTGCTCGTCTTGCCCGCGGCACTGGCGATCGTAGACCGGAGTTTCCTGGGGCGGCGGATTCCCGAGCCGGTGCCGGTACACACCTGGCTCGAGCCCCTCTTGCGGCATCCGCGGTTCGTCGCCCTGGCCGCCGTCGCCTGCTCGCTGGCGCTCGCCGGCGGGCTGCACGAGCTCGACTACGACCACAACCTGCTCAATCTCCAGCCCGACGGGCTGGAGAGCGTGGAGGTCGAGAAGAGGCTGCTCGCCGAGTGCGACCAGAGCGTTTGGTACGCGCTGTCGATCGCCGACTCGCGCGAGCAGCTCCTCGAACGCAAGGCGCGGCTGGAAACGCTGCCGAGCGTGGAGCGGATCGACGAGATCGCGTCGCTCCTGCCCGGCGACGAGGATCTCAAGCGGCCGGCGATCGAGCGGATCGGCGACCGGCTCGCAAGCCTTCCCGAACGGCCCCCGGAGATCCCGGTGGACCGGCTCGATGCCCTGGGCGAGACGCTCGCCTGGGCGCAGGGCGAGGCCTCGAAGCGGCCGGGCGGCCTGCGGACGGCCTGGCACCTGGAGCGGGTGCGGGAGAGCCTCCGGACCAAGGGCCCTGACGAGTGCTACCGCGCTCTGGCGGCCTTCCAGCAGCGGGCCGCCGGCGACCTGCTCTCCCGGCTGCACGGGCTCTCCGCGGTGGCCAACCCCGAGGCCCCGGCCCTCGACGACCTGCCGCCGAGCCTGGTCGAGCGGTTCGTCGGTTCGAGCGGCCGCCACCTGCTCAAGATCTACGGCCGGGGCGACATCTGGAACTTCGAGTCGCTGGAGCGGTTCGTCCGCGAGGTCCGGAGCGTCGATCCGCGGGCCACGGGCAATCCGCTCCAGGCCTACGAGGCGTCGCTCGAGATGAAGCGGAGCTACGAGCAGGCGGGGCTGTCGGCCCTGGCCGTGATCCTGGTCGTGCTCTGGCTCGACTTCCGCAACCTCAAGCACGCCTTCCTCGCCGTCCTGCCGCTGGCCGTGGGCATGGCGCAGATGCTCGGCCTGATGGGCATGGTGGGCATCGACCTCAATCCGGCCAACCTGATCGGCATCCCGCTGATCATGGGGATCGCCGTGGACTACGGCGTGCACGTGGTGCACGACTACCTGGAGCGGCCAGGCCCTTACCGGATGAGCGCCTCGACGGCCAACTCGGTGCTGGTCGACGCCCTGACGACGATCCTCGGTTTCGGCGCCCTGATGGTGGCCAGCCACCGCGGCCTCGAGAGCCTGGGGCGGGTGCTGACGTTGGGCGTGACCACCTGCACGGTCACCTCGCTCGTGTTCCTGCCGGCGGTGCTCACCTGGATGCGGCCGGCCGGCCGCGCCGAGAAACACGCAGACGCGCCCGAGGACACGTCCGAGACGGAGGCCGATCCGGAAGGGGCGGCATCCGCGGCCAACGGGCGTCTGGCCGCGTGAAACCCGCCTTGTGCCGGCCCGCTGCCGCGCGGTACTTCCCCGCGATCGCCAAGCCCCCAGGTGCCGCCATGAACCCCGCGTGTGTCCGCCGTCTGTTCCCTGCCGTGGCCTTGTTCGCGGCCGCCTGCCTGCCGACCGTCGGCCACGGCCAGGAGCGGCCTGTGAACGTCGTGATGGGCGACCAGTTCAACAACCGCGTCGAGACGGCGCAGCTACAGGGCGACGTGGTCGTGCTCGTGTACGCCGGCCGCCACGGGGCCGAGGCCGCGATGGAACTCGGCCGCACGCTCCACACCCGCTTCCATCCCACCGCCGACGGTGCCGAACCCAAGGCCTGGTCCACCCAGCCGGTGGTGGGCGTCGCCGGCTGGCCGGCCGGCATGCCGGTGCCCGACGTGAAGGTGATCCCGGTGGCCTGCGTGCCGGAAGTGCCCAAGGCCCTGCATGGCATGGTCCGCCGTCGGCTCAAGCAGGAGTCGCCGGTGGTGCCGGTCTGGCTCGACTTCGAGGACGTGATGCGGCCGAGTTTCGGAATGGTCGCCGACGAGCCGAACGTGCTGCTGATCGACACCCGGGGCATGGCCCAGGGCGTGATCTCCGGCCACCTCGACCAGGGCAAAATCGACCAGGTCGTGGCCCTGATCGACGACCTCCGCAAGCGGGCGATCCCCGAGGTCCGCACGGCCTCCTTTCCGGCGCCCGTGCGGCAGTAGGCCGGCCGAGCCTGCGTGAACAGTTGGCCGGATTGGTTCGCCGGCCGGGGACATGCTCGGAACCTTCGGACTTTGCGAGTACGTACCCCATAGGTGTAGCCACGGGCGTGCTGCGCAAAGCTCCTCGGTTCCTGCGCGTGCCCCCGGCCGGCTCCTCAGCATCAAAGGAGACGAAGCGGCAGCGAGTTTCCTCCAGCAGGTCGTTGGCCCGAGCCGCGTCACCTAGCCGCGGCGGTCCTTGAGCCGGCGGCTGGCGCGGGTGAGCGTGTCCCGCTCCGCGGCCGTCAGACTGGCTTCGCCGGAGCGGCTGATCTTCTCCAAGAGCCGATCCACTTCCTGCTCGAGCGGCGGCTCGTCGCGGTCGCCGCCGCGGCCCGCGGGCTCGTCATCGGGCCGCACGATTCGCAGCCGCTGCCGGCGGAGCGTCGCCAGCAGCCGGGCCGGGGCCTCGGTCAGCCCGTCGAGGCTCCAGCCTCGCCAGGCGTAGAGGATTCCGAAGGCGGCCCCGGCGAGATGGGCCACATGGGCCACGTTGCCCGCCTGGCTGCCCGCACCCCGCAGGTCGGAAAGCAGGTAGACGATGCCCAGCGCCCAGGCGGGCACCGGCAAGACGCCGTAGATGAGCACGGTCTCCCGCGGGTAGTACCAGATGAAGGCGGCCAGCACGGCCATCACGCCGCCGGAGGCGCCCACCAGCCGGCTCATGCCGCCAAGCCCGCTCACGCGCTCGCCGATCACCCAGGCCAGCCCGGCCACCACGATCGCCGCGCAATAGAAGCGGATGAACTCGGCCCGCCCCATGATCGCCTCGACCGGCCGGCCGAAGAACCAGAGCGTGAGCATGTTGAACACGACGTGCCAGATAGAGAACGCGGCGCGGGGCGTTTCCAGGCTCGGGCCGTCGTGGAGGAAGCCGTAGGTGAGCAGCGTCCAGGCGTTCCAGGGCCGGCTGGGCAGATCGCTTCGGAGGCAGAGCAGGTCGTTGGGCGACAGCTTGAGCGAGACCAGCTCCCGGAACAGGTCGCCGGTAAGGATGAAGTTGGCCAGCCAGACCG
>JBIKXY010000220.1:0-4953 GCA_044355515.1 Pirellulales bacterium | reverse complement strand
ACCGAGGAGCCGCCGGCTGACGAGCCGCCCGTTGAGGCGGCACCAGTCGACGTGGCACCGCCGCCCGCCGAGCCCCCGGCCGCCGAACCTGGCCCAACCGCCACCGAGTGACCGCCTGAAGCGGCGCGATGCCCGCTCCTCCACCGTGCGGCTCGGATGCGTCGATCAACGCATCGCGGCACCCCGCGCACGACCACGGCCGCCCGGAGGTGCGGCCGCCGGGCCGAGGCCCGGCAAGGCTGCGGGTGGCATGGATGCCCCTGCCGCCGTGAAACCAGACTACCGCTCGCGGAACGTGATCCGGCCCTTCGTGAGGTCATAAGGCGAGAGTTCAACCTTGACTTTGTCGCCGGGCACGATGCGGATGAAGTTCTTCCGCATCCGGCCGGCCACGTGGGCGTTGACGATGTGGCCGCCTGTGATCTGCACGCGAAACCGCGTGTTGGCCAAGGCCTGCGTGACGACGCCTTCGACCTCCAGTGCCTCTTCTTTTTCCGCCATGGGGGATCCGGGGGGGTGGACTGTTCCGAGAATTCAAACTGTATCCCGGCCGGCGCGGGGCGTCCAGCATGCCGAGCCCCGCCCGGCCGTCAGGCGTCGTCGCCCGCGGCCGGCGATCCGCCGCCCGCCTTCCAGCGGAGGTAGGCGTCGAGAAAGCCGTCGAGGTTGCCGTCGAGGACGCTCTGGAAGCTGCCCACGTAGTGGCCCGTCCGCTGATCCTTGACCCGCTGGTCGGGGTGGAGGAAGTAGTTGCGGATCTGCGAGCCGAAACCGGTCTTGGGCTGCTCCTTGTAGCGGGCCGCTTGCTCCGCCTCCCGCTGCTCTTCCTGGAGCCGCGCGATCCGGGCCCGGAGCATCTTGATCGCCGTGGCCCGATTCTTGTGCTGGCTCCGCTCGCTCTGGCACTGGACGACGATCCCCGTGGGGAAGTGCGTCAGGCGGATGGCGCTCGAGGTCTTGTTGACATGCTGGCCGCCGGCGCCGCTGGCCCGGAACACGTCCTCGCGGATGTCCTCGTCGTTGAGCTCCACCTCGGTGTCGTCGTCGGCGATCTCCGGGGAGACGTCGACGGCGGCGAAGCTCGTCTGCCGCTTGCCCTCGGAATTGAAGGGGCTGATCCGGACGAGCCGGTGGATGCCCGTCTCCCCCTTCAGGTAGCCGTAGGCCCAGGGGCCGCGGATCGCGACGGTGGCGCTTTGGATGCCGGCCACCTCGTCGTCCTGCCGGTCGAGCAGCTCGACCGAGCAGTCGTGCTTGTTGGCCCAGGCGGTGTACATCCGCAGGAGCATCTCCGCCCAGTCATTGGCATCGGTGCCGCCGTCCCGGGCATGGATCGAGACGAGCGCGTCGCTCGAGTCGTGCGGGCCGGAGAGCAGCGAGGCCAGCTCCAGGGCGTCCACCAGCTTCTCGAGCCGGGCCGTCTCGGTGGCCAGATCGGCTTCGAGCGACTCGTCCTCCCGGGTCAGTTCCGCCAGCGCCTCGAGGTCGTTGCCGACCGCGAGCGCCTCGTCGAGCGGCTTGAGGATCGAGTTGACCCCCTTGAGCTGCGCGACGGTGGCTTGCGCCTTTTCCGAGTTGCTCCAGAAATCAGCCCCTGCCATCGCCTCTTCGAGACGCGTGGCGGATCGCTTGCGGCCTTCCCAGTCAAAGAGAGTCCCGCAGCTGGAGCAGGCGGGCCCGGATGGCATCGGCACGGTGGAAGAGCGTGGTATCCATGCAGGGAGTCTACGCGGGCCGCTCCTGGGCGGGAAGCGGAATCACCGCGTGGCGGGCCTGGTCAAGGTTTCTGGGTCACGGCTTCTTGGTCACGGATTCAGCGGCGGCGGCCGCCAGGGCGGCGAATAGGGAGCCGGAGGGGGCGGGACGATCGTCGTCGAGAATCGTGCCCCAGGCCAGCCTCCCGCTGGCCGCAAGCCGGGCGTTGACCGCCGCCCCCAGGCCCACGTGAAACGTCTCGTCGGCTTCCCGCAACCGGTCCCCGATCACGGCCACGCGCACGGTGCGGACGGTCTGGCCGGCGGCGAACGCGATCCGCCCCGCAGCCCGAACGTAGTCGCGGCCGGCGACCGCCGTGCCGTTGCCCGTGGCCCAGGCCACGCTCACCGGCCGGCTCCAGGCGTGGGAGAGGGTGATCGTGAAGGTCAGCCAGCGCCGGCCCGTGTGCCCCTCGACCAGCGAGCCGCCGGCGATCGAGACCAGCGGCGGGCCGACGGGCGGTGGAGGCGGCGGGGGAGGCGAATCCCAGAGCGACCCGTCGGCAGCGGCCACCACGGCCCGGTAGCGATGGGCCTCGGTCAGCGGCTGGTCCATCCGGTGCAGTTTGGCGAAGTCGCCCCAGGGTGCGGCACCGTCCGCTCCCGTGAACTGGAAATCGACGTACAGGTCGAGGCCCGCGGCGTCCATGGCCCGGAGGTAGTCGCGATAGATGTCGCCCATCCGCGGGTCGTTGGTCGCCGCGTGGAAGGCTTCCTGGTATGGGGCGTTGCGGCCGTCGAGGTGGGGGCCCCCCTCGTAGGCCACCAGGCCGATCTCGCGGCCCAGCCGCACCGACCAGTCGCGGGCCAGCCGCTCGTGGGCCGCCACCCACTCCACCGACGCGGCGATGTTGGCCCGCGTGTCGGTCAGGACGCGGTCCACCGTGGTCGCGGCTGAATAGGAATCCCGCTGGGCGTCGGTGGTCGTAATGTAGGGGGCGATGGCGAGCACGTCGAAGGATCCCTCCATGCTCTCGGCGATCCGGTTCGTCACCCAATCGACCGCCGCCCAGCCGGCGGCCACCCGCACCAGCCGCGACTGCTGGCCGGCGAACACCGCCGACCAGATGTCGAGGTCCCGCTTGGCCTCGCGGCCGGCCAGCTGCCAGTGGTCGAGCCCGGCGTTCTCCGGCAGGGCCAGCTGCCCGGCCACCCACTGCGAGGCCTCAAAGCCCCAGCCGAAGTTCCAGACCTCGTTGGCCCACTCGACATACGCCGTGCGGCCGGGCTCGAGATGGTCGCGGACATAGGTCGCGAAGTTCGCCACGAAGCCGTCGTCGGCCATGTGGGGCATGTTGAACCAGGGGTCGGCGTCGAGGTCGTTGGCCAGTTGCACCATGGATTCGAGCGACAGGCCGTTGACGAGCGGCTCGCTCGGGGAGCCTCCCGGCCCCGAGCCCTGCCGGGCCGCCGCCGCGTCCCGCCGGTCCTGCCAGGTCACGATCTCGGAGGTGTTGGTCTCCTGCATTCCCATGAAGCGGATCACGTTGAACGGGGCGAGCCGCTGGAGAAACAACGGGTGAAACGGCGAGAAGCCTGCCCCCGGCTGCCACCGCTCGCCGGCGAACCGCCGCCCCTGCCAGTCGGGCATCCAGACGTGGATGTCGCGGATCGGGTCAGCCGGGTCGGTCGCCTCGATCCGCAGCAAGATGCCGGCATCGGTGGGAGTCACCGCCAGGTCGGCCCAGTTCATGCCCGCCTCCGTCCGGCCGGAGGCGGCGACCCGGGCGTCGAACCCGAAGGCGACCGTTCCGGTGCCCGACCACTCGGCCCGGTAGGTGCCTGCCGGGTACGCGCCGCCGATTTCCCGGAACATGAGCGTGCCCGCGGCGTGCCGCAGCCGCCGGCCCCCGTCCGTCCAGGTGGCGAGCGAGGCGACGTTGCCCGCATCATCGAGGTCGAGCGGCCGTGACTCGCCGACGTCCCAGATCAGGCCCCCGGTGTCGAGGTCGACGGCCTGGGCGATCCAGGGCCGCGAGGCCTGAAAGGCATCGGTGAAGACCCAGGCGGGCGACCAGTCGACCACGTTCTCGAGGTTCATGCCGACGGCCATCCGGCCGTCGACGGCAAGGAGCCGCCGGGACTCGCAGGCCTCCAGCCCGAGGCCGCGGCTGGGCCGAGCCCCGCACCTGTCCGCGCGTGGCATGGGTCTCATGATCCCCTCGCGTTCACCGCCCCCTGGCCCCCGTGGGACGGCACGGGAAGTATACGATGCCGGCAAGCGGCCTGCGGTCAGGCCCTGGCCACGCGGTTGCCCGGCTGCCGCCGGGCGATCCGCCGCGACTCGAGCACGCCGATCGCCGCGAGTACCCGCGACACGGCCAGGCCCGAGGCCGCCACCAGCTCGTCGAGATCCACGCTCGCCGTTCCGCCCTCCGCGTCGGCCAGCTGCTCGTCGAGTGCGGCCAGCACCCGGCGCTCCACGTCGTCGAGCCGGAGTTCCGCCGGGCTTTGCACCGCGCGACCGTCGGCCGCCACGGCTTTCTCGAACAGCGGTCCGAACTCCTCCAGCACGTCATCGACCGTCTCCACGAGCTTGGCGCCATCGCGGATGAGCCGGTGGCAGCCCCGGGAGGTGCGGCTGTCGATCGGGCCCGGCACGGCGAACACTTCCCGGCCCTGCTCGCCGGCCAGACGGGCCGTGATCAGGGCCCCGGAGCGGTCGGCTGCCTCGACCACGACCGTGCCAAGCGTGAGCCCCGCGACGATCCGGTTGCGGCTGGGAAAGGCGCCCGCCTGCGGGCTCGAGAGGGGCGGGGCCTCGCTGATCACGGCCCCCTGACGGGCGACCTCAAGAGCGAGGTCGGCATGCTCAGGCGGATAGATTTCGAGCACGCCCGACCCGAGCACGGCGAGCGTCCGGCCGCCGGCGTCGAGGGCACCGCGGTGGGCGGCGTGGTCGATCCCGCGGGCCAGCCCGCTGACGACGGTGTAGCCGGCGCGCGCCAGGCCGCCGGCCAGCTGGTGGGCCACCCGCCTGCCGTAGGCCGTCGCATGCCGCGAGCCCACGATCGCGACGGCCAGCGCGTCGCAGGGCTCGAGCCCGCCCCGCACGAACAGCACGCCAGGCGGATCGGCGATCTGGCTCAGGAGCCGGGGGTAGCCGGGGCCACCCTCGACGAGGATCCCCACGCCCCGCCGCCGGCAGAGGTCGAGCGTGTCCTCGGCCACCTGCGACGTGGCAAACTCGGGAATCAGC
>JBIKXY010000052.1:0-15089 GCA_044355515.1 Pirellulales bacterium | reverse complement strand
CCCACAGCTGCGTGAAAACCCAGCGGCCGTCGCGGGCCTCCGGCAACTCCACCGTCCAGGCTTCGTGGCCGGCGACCTCCCCCTTCGCCCAGCCTGTGATCCGTCGGCCACCGCTGACGACTGGCTTCGTGCCGGCCGCCGCCGCGTAGACCACCGTCCGCTCCGGGCCGAGTTGCCTGTGCCAGGAGTCCTGCGGCGGGGGTGAGCCCGAGTCGTCGGGCGTGAACCGCAGCGGCTGGTCGAGGTGGAATGTGCCCTCGTGGATCTCAACCCGCACGGGGTGTGCGAGCGTGCCCGACTCCTTGAGGTCGCGGACGGCCAGCCGGGCCCGGTCGATGGTGGCGAATGGACCATCGGCATGGGTGGCGTCGGGCGTGGCCAGTCGTCCCGACCAGCGGTCGTCGCCCCCCTTGGCGACGTGAAAGGTGACGGTTGCGGGCGTGGCCGGGGAGGCCTGTTCAACGGCCGCCGCGGGCTGCGCGTTGCCCGACGTGAGCGTGAGCAGCCAGAGGGCCGTCGCCCCCGTAACGCATGCCCGTCGAAGGAAGCCGCGGCGAGACGGCGGCATGGTCTGCGGTGCATTCATGGCAGTGGTGACCCCGGGGGGTGGAGGGCGCAGCGCTGAACTGGATTGGGATCTGACGCGTTCGCAAGCAGCTTTGCAACCGTGCGACCGCGGGCATCGCCGGTGGGGAGGGCGCGGTCCTGTTGCCGGAGATTCCCTGCCGGTCGCCCGGATGTGGAGGCTGGCAGCTTGTTCCGCCCGCCGGCGGCTTCCCTGGCCTGCGCAGCTTGCCGGATGCGCACCACGCGGGCTTTCATCACAACTGCGACCGTGTCCAGACGATCTCACTGCCGGCGGCTTCGTTTGGCGGGCATCTCGCCGATCGCCGCCAGCTGCAGGAGGCGGGAAAGCCGTGGAAATCGCCGTCATTGTCTCGACCTTCGAGCGGCCCGGACACCTGATCCGATGCCTCGCCTCGCTCGAGGCTCAGCGGGGCGTCGAGGGGCTGTTCGAGGTCGTCGTTACCGACGACGGCTCACGCGACCAGACGCTGCGACTGCTCGCCGATGCGGCCCGCGAGGCGCCGTTTCCGCTTACGTTTACAACCCACAGGCACGATGGCTTCCGCCTCGCCCGCTGCCGCAACGAGGGCGTGGCCGCCACGCGTGCCCCCTACCTGCTCTTCACCGACGGCGACTGCATCCTGCCGCCCGACCACCTCCGCAGCCACCTGGCCGTGCGCCGGCCAGGCCGGATCGTGGCGGGCGACTGCCTCCGGCTCGACGAGGCCGCCAGCGCCCGTGTTGATGCCGACGCGCTTCGGGCAGGCCGGTTCCCGGGCCCGCTGCCGGCGGGCGAGCGGCTGCGGCTGGGCCTCAAGGGCGTCCGCGCAAAACTCTACGAGGCCGCCCGCGCGCCGCTGCGGCCCCGCCTCTCCGGCAACAACATCGGCCTCTGGCGGAGCGACTACGAACGGGTGAATGGGTTCGACGAGCAGTTCGTGGGCTGGGGCCTCGAGGACCGCGATCTCCAGGTGCGGCTCGAGCGGCTGGGCCTGCGGGCCTGGTCGATCCTCCTGCGAACGGCGCCCGTGCACCTCTGGCACCCCCCGGCGCCGAGCTTCGCCCGCAACAACGAGGGCACGGCGAACCTGGCCTACTTCGAGTCGCTTGGCGACCGGCCCACGTTCTGTGAGGACGGTCTGGTCAAGCCGGCGGCCTCGCCGACGATCGTGCCGCTGGTGCCCGCCACTGTCCGTCCGATTCGCCGCGCCGCGTGAGGATGAGCGTGAAGCCCGTCGATGTCACGGTGCCGCAGGCCGCGGACCGCCGCGGGCGGCACCGCGTGGCGGCCGTGGTGGACGGTCGGCGGGTGTGGTTCGAGTCGGCCGACCTGCGGCTGGCTGCCGCGAGCGAAGCCTTCGGGGCCGCGCTGCTCGTGCCCGCCCTGCACGCGGGCCGACCGCTGCGGCTGGCCGGGCCGGTCTGCGCCGAGTGGGCCACGAACCTCGCCCGGCTGACCGACGAGTTTCGACGGCTCTGGTATCCCGCGGCCCCGCGGCCGCTGACGGTGCCCGCCGCGACGCACCGCGCCGCAGCCGTGGCCGACCAGCCCCGCTCCGCGGCCCTCTGCTTCTCGGGCGGGGTCGATGCCTTCCACACGCTGCTCGCCTCCGGGCACGCCATCGGGCGGCTCGTCTATGCCGTGGGCTACGACGTGCCGCTGCACCGCCGACGCCGGGCGGCCGCCGTCGCCGCCATGGTCCGCGCGGTCGCGACGGAGACCGGTCGCGGCACCGTGGTGATCACGACGAACCTCCGTCGGCATCCGCTGCTCAAGTCCACGCCCTGGTTGCGGGCCTTCGGCGGGCCGCTCGCGGCGCTCGGCCACCTGCTCGGCCCGGCCGTCGGCCGGATCCTGCTCGCCAGCGACGTCCTCGGGTTCGAGCATCCGGAGGTGGGCTCGCGGCCCTCCACCGATCCCCTGCACGGATCGGCGACGCTGGCCGTCGAGCATGTGGCCCATGCGGTCACTCGGCTCGACAAGATCCGTCGCATCGCTTCCGAGCCGTTCGTGCAGCGGCACCTGCGGGTCTGCTGGCGCAACGCCGGCTCCGCGCTCAACTGCGGACGCTGCGAGAAGTGCGTGCGCACGATGCTGGCCCTCGATGCCTGCGGCACGCTCGGCCGATTCGCGGGCTTCGAGCACGGCCGCGGCCTGATCGCCGCGATCGACGGGCTGGAGGCGGTGGACGGAGTCGTCGAGTCGTTCTACCGCACCATGCTCTCGGGCGGCCTGTCGGCCCCGGCGGCCGCGGCCGTCGCCCGGTTGCTTGCACGCAGCGGCGGCCGGGCTGCCGAGCCGCCGGCGCCGCCGAGGCCGGCTCCGGCCCGGGGCACCGCCCGCCACCGGCTGCTTTCACCCGCGGCCTTCGCGCACGTCTGCGAGCCGCTCATGGGCCGGAGGGTGGGCTATGTGCGTCCGGAGGGCAACGTGGGCGACCACCTGATCGAGGTCGCGATGATCCAGCTGTTCGCCGAGCATGGGATCCGCTGGCGGCTGGTCTCGCCCGCGGAACCTCGCGCCACCGAGGGCCTCGACCTGCTCGTCTTCGGCGGCGGCGGCAACATGGGCATCCGCTATCCCGGCAACCACGCGCTCCGCACCCAGGCGCTCGCAACGAGTTTGCCGTTGGTGATCCTGCCGCAGTCGTTCACGAGCCCCGAGGACCGTCCCTTCGCGCGGGTCTTCGTCCGCGAGCGGGGCAGCCTCGCGCTGCGGCCCGACGGCATCCTCGCGCCGGACCTCGCCCTCGGGCTGGCGACGGGCGAGCCCGCGCGGCCCGATCGCGAGCTCGGCGTCTACCTCCGCCGCGACCAGGAGCGGGGAGGCCGGAAGCCGCTGTTTGTCCGCGACCCGGTGCGGCTGTTTCGTGACCCCTTCGCCTACCTCGCCTTCGCGGCCCGCCACCGGCGGATCGTCACCGACCGGCTCCATTTCGCGGTGGCCGGCCTCCATGCGGGCCGGGAAGTGACGCTCGTGGCCAACGACTATCACAAGAACCGCTCGATGCACGAGACCTGGCTGGCCGACCTCGGCTGCCGGTTCGCCGCCACGCCCGCCGAGGCGCTCGGCCGGCGGGCGGCCTGACGCCCCATGGCCCACCTCGCCCTCGTCGTCGATCCTGACCCAACGCGACGGGAACGATTCGCCGCGGGCGTCCGCGAGCTGTTCGCGGAGCTGCCGGACGTGGTGCCGGGCGAGGCGACCGCGGGCGACCTGACCTGCGTCTGGGCCGCCGGTCCCCGCGCGCCGGTCGACCTTCATCACGCCGGGGATCACCTCGCCCTGCTCGTCGGCTATGCCGTGGATGACGCGGGCCGCTGGCTCACCGCGCGGCAGCTCGCTGACGCCTGGCTCGCCGACGAGGGAGACCACAGGGCGCAGGACGGCTACCACGTGGGCGTGGCCTACGACCCGGACCGCGGCCTCGCCGCCGGCGTCGATCCGCTCGGGCTCTTTCCGCTCTACCACGCCACACCGGCCGAGGGCGTGGCGATCGTCGCCACCACGCCGCAGGCCCTGCTCGCGCATCCGCGCATGCAGTGGAATGTCGATCGGCTCGGGCTCGCAGGCATCCTGCTGGCCCACGGCCTGCTCGACGACCGGCCGCTGCTCGCGGCCGCGAGCCGGCTGGCGATGGGCCACCGGCTGCGGGCCCGGCCCCACGCGGGGCTGCGTGAGCAGCGGATCTTCGACTTCGTGGGCTTGGCCCCGCCGACCGGCGAGACCTTCGCGGAGACCCGCGACCGGATCGGTGACCTGCTGCTCGCGACGCTCCGCCGCCATCGGCCGCCCGGCGACGACTCCGTACTGATGCTCTCCGGCGGCCTCGATTCCCGGCTCGTGGCCGGCTGCCTCGCCGACCTCGGCATCCCGACGAGGGCCGTCACCTTCGGCCGGCCGCGGGATTACGAGGTGCGAGCGGCGACGGCCGTCGCCAAGCGACTCGGCCTGCCACTCGAGCGGATTTCCACCGAGGATAGCGATGGCGACTTCACGCTTCGGATCCGACAGGCAGCGCGATTCAGCCACCTTTCGAGCGGCCCGGGCGGCGACGACTTCGCCTGCGGGCTGGGGGCGGCTGCCACGCCGGCCCGTTTTCTGTGGTCGGGGATCCCATTCGACTGGGTGTTCGAGCCGGTCTCGAATCACAACGGCTACGACCCCACCACGCACACGTGGTCGTTCGACGGCCTGGTGTCGATGGTGAATGCGTGGGGCGTGCCGCTGGGGCGACTTGCGGCGCTCTTGGGAACCGACGGCGATCCGTTGCTCGGCGGCGTGATGAACCGGCTGGAGCGGTTCTGCACGACCGGCCCACTGCCCCCGGAGCGACAAAGCGCCCTGGCCCGCTGGGACCAGCGGGTGCGGAACCATCTGGCGGCGGCCCTGCACCAGACCTCGCTCAACGCCTGGCCGCTCACGCCCGCGACTGATCGGCGGTTCTTCACGGCGATTTTCGGGCTGCCGGTGCCTGCCTTTGCCGACCGGCGGCTCGAAAAGGCAATCCTCGTGGCCCGCCGCCCCGACCTGGCGGCGATTCCGCTCGACACCAACTCGTTCGCCTTCGAGCCCCTCCTGCCCGCGGGCGGCAGGCCGGGACGGCTCACGCCGGCCGCCCGGTCGCTCGTGCGCCGGCTGCGGCGGGCTGCCAGCCGCTTCCTCCCGGGAGCCGATCCCCGCCGCTACGAGCGGCTCTTCGACGTCGATCAGCCCCGGTGGCGGGAGGTGCGGCGGGCGGCCGAGCCGCTGCGGCCGCTGCTGGCCGAGCATCTCGACCGACGCGTCCTCGGCGACGTCCTGCCGCCGCCCGACCACCGCCTGCGATCACGGTCACCGCTGCGGGCCGGCAGCCCCGTCCGCCTGCTTTGCGGGCTGGCGTTCGTGCTCGAGCAGGAACCCCGCGACGGATGACCCGTCGTCAGACGCCCGTCGCGCCACGGACCCGCTGAAACGTCTTCGCGTTCCTCTGCCCGCCCGTGCCGAAGGTGTTGCCCACCGCCGCGCTCCCAGTGTTGTTGCCCTCGACGAAAATCGCCGCGATGGTGTTGCGGGTGAACAGGTTGTTGGCCAGCCGCAGGTTGCGGGCGTTGATGAACGCGAAGCCATAGTGGTTTTGCGTGAAGGTGTTGCCCTCGACCACCGTGCCTGAGGAGTCGCCCTGGGCCCGGATGCCCGTGCCCGCGAACCGCGAGCCGGGCACAGAGCGGTTGCCCACGAACGTGTTGCCGCGGCCGATCGCCCCGAAAGCGAGGTTGCGGGCGTTGACCAGCAGCGCGCCGCGGAGTCCGCCGGAGAATCGGCTGCCGACGATCGTGGTGCCCGCCAGGTCGCCGGTCGCATACAGCCCCATCGACTGGGCCGTGTTGAGGCTCGTGACGCGGATATCCTCGACGGTCACGCCGGGCGAGTTCACGAGCCGCACACCGTAGTTGCGGAAGCCCTGAAGCGACACGCCGGCCAGCCGGCTGCCGGCCGAGCCGGACACGAACGTCACGCCGTTGAGCACCCGGTTATTTCCGGCGATCGTCACCCGGCCACCGCCGTCCAGCACCAGGCTGGTGGCGATGTCGGGCAACTGCGCAGCAAGCACGTACGTGGCCGGCGTGTTGCCGAACTCGACGATCCCGGGTGCGCCGGTGGCGTTGGCCTGCCCGATCACGTCGCGGAGCGAGCCACGGCCCGAATCCGCAGTGCCGAGGAGGCCCCACCGGATCGGCTTGGTCGTGGTCACGCCCTGGCCGGCCTGGATCGTGCGGCCACCGGGCACGCGGATCTCGCCGCTGGCGTCGAGGTCGAGCGTGCCGTTCGCCAACCAGCTCTCCTCGCCAACAATCAGGTCGCCGAGGCCCCGGAGGCGGACGTCGCCGCCCGTCGAGATGGCGCTGACCGAAGCCGCCTCGACCGCGATCGGCGTGCCGACGCCGATGCCCGCCAGCCCGAGCAGCTTCGCCGTCGTGCCCGGGGCATGAATCGCGTTGTTCGCCCCGCCGATCACCGACCCGAACACCGAGGTGATGAAGACCGGGTTGACCGAGTAGATCGCGGCGTTGATCTGGACGTCACCCCCGAAGGCGATGGCCGACACGCCGCCGAGCGGCTCGGCCGCCGTGCCGACATCCCCGTCGAACACGATGCCCGCGCTGGTGGCCGCGACGCGGAGCACACGGCCGATCCCCGTCACCGTGGACTCGAACCGTTGGCCCGAGCCCGCGAAGAACACGTCGCTCCCGAGGACCACGCCCGACTCGTAGGTCTGGTGTCCGGTCGAGACGATCAGCGTGGAGTTGACGGTGGTCGTGCCCGTGATGCGCAGATCGTTCAGGTCCGCGACCGGATCGACGGCGTTCACCACGTCGTCGGGGATCACCGAGCCCGGTTGGTCGCCGAACACCGCGTCGCCCTCGATCACCAGGTTGTGACCACCGCCCCTGATGCCCTGGAGCGCCGAGACGGTGGCTCCGGCGAGCAGCGTCGTCGGGAACTCGCTGAACGACGAGTCGAGATCCGCGTCCTCCCCTTCGGCCGGCAGCGACACCTCGAGATCGAAGGCGTTGTCATAGACCACCGGCTCGAAGATGAGCGGATCGGCGTAGGTCTGGTTGCCGGTGGTCCGCACCAGGCGGCCGGTCACCGAGGTCGTGCCATCGGCATCGGTCGCGAGGCTCACGAGCGGTGTGACGCTGCCGACGGGCCCGCTGAACGTGGCCGTGCCGGCCGTGTTGACCGTGAGCGAGTGGGCGCCGTCGACGGTGGTCGCGAACCTGATTTCGTCGCCGTCAAGCACCGCCGTCGGGATCAGACCGATGCCGCCGGCCGTGAGCACCGCGTCGGCCCCGAGCACCACCGCGTCGTCGTAGAACTGGCCGCTCTCGACGAGCATGCCCACGTCGTCGCCGGGGCTCGCGGCCAGCACGAGGGGCGCCGCCGTCGTGACGCTGCCGCCGTTGATCTCGGTCGTGCCGCCGTAGTCGGTGACGACTGCCGCCAGCGGGGCCGAACTACCCACCGCGCCGCCGAAGGTCGTCGTGCCCTGCGTGTTGGCGGCCAGCGCATACGGCCCGTCAAGCGACGTCACGAACGTGATCGGGCCGGCGTTGTTCTCCGTAAGTGTCGCGTCGGCCCCGAGCAGGACCGCGTCGTTGAACACCTGGCCCGCCGCACCGCTGGTCGCGATCAAGCGACCGTTGATCGCCGTCGTGCCGCCGGTGTCTGTCGCGAGGCTCACGAGGTTCGCCGTCCCGCCAACCGCCCCGTCGAACGTGGTCGCGCCCTGCGTGTTGGCGGCGAGCGTGAACGCGCCGTCGAGCGTGGTCGCGAACCGGATCGGACCGCTCGCGCCGGCCGCCAGGATCGCGTTGGCGCCCAGCGTGACCGCATCGTTGTAGACCTGGCCCGCCCCGCCGCTGGTGGTGACCGCGCCGCCGTTGATCTCCGTCATGCCGCCGGCGTCGGTCGCGAGGCTCACGAGCGGAGCCGTGCCGCCCACCGCGCCGGTGAAGGTGGTCGTGCCGCTCGTGTTGACGGTCGCCGCGAAGCCGCCGTCGAGCGTGCCGCCGAAGGTGATGGCCCCGCCGCTGAGGGCCTCGAACAGCGTGGTGGCCCCGAGACGCACCGGATCGGCGTAGAACTGGCTCACGGGGCTCGCCGTGCGGACCAGACCGCCATTGACGAGCGTGCGGCCGGGGGCGTCGGTCTCGACGTGGGCCAACGGATCCGTCCCGCCCACCGCGGCCGAGAAGGTCGTGTCGCCGCCGGTGTTCACCACCAGCCGCTGGAAGCCGTCCACGGTGCTGACGAACGTGACGGCACCGCCGCCGTCGGCAGCGAGCGTCGTGTCGGCGATGAGCAAGACGGCGTCGCCAAACACCTGGCCCGCCGGTCCGCTCGTCTTGATCGACCCGCCGCTGATCGCCGTCGTGCCGCCGGCGTCGGTCGCGAGGCTGACGAGCGGCGTCGACCCGCCCACCGCCCCGTCGAATCCGGTCTCACCCTGCGTGTTCACGGCGAGCGTGAAGCCGCGGTCGAGGGTGCTTGCAAAGCGAATCATCCCGGCGTTGTCCGCCGTGAGCGTCGTGTTGGCGCCCAGCAGCACGGCATCGCCATACGTCTGGCCGGCCGCGAACACCGTCCGCACGCTGCCGCCGTTGATTCGGGTCGTGCCGCCCGCGTCGGTCGTGATGGCCCCCAGCGGGATCGTGCTGCCCACGGCCCCGCCGAAGGTCGTCTCGCCCTCGGTGTCCGCGTTGAGCGTCACCGTGCCATCGAGCGTCTGCGCGAAGGTGATCGGCCCCGAGGCGTGCGCCGTGAGCGTGGTGGCGGCCTGCAACTCCACCGCGTCGTTGTAGACCTGGCCGGCGTCCCCGCTGGTCGTGGCGCTGCCGCCGGCGATCTTCGTCGTGCCCGCGGCGTCGGTCACGAGGCTCGCGAGCGCCGCCGCGCCGCCGACCGCTCCGCCGAAACTCGTCAAGCCGGCGGTATTCACCGCCAGCGAGTGCTCGCCGTCGAGCGTGCTGGCGAACACCACCAGGCCCGAGTTGGTCGCCGTGAGCGTCGTGGCGGCCCCGAGAACGACTGCATCGCCGTACAACTGACCAACCGGGTCGGACGTCCGCACGCTCCCGCCGTTGATCCGCGTCTCGCCGCCGGCGTCGGTCGCCACGAGCGTGAGCGGAGTGATGGAGCCGACCGCGCCACCGAAGGTCGTGATTCCCCCCGTCCGTGCCGTCAGCGAGGAAGCGCCGTCGAGCGTGGAGGCGAACGTGATCACCCCGTCGCTGGCGGCCGTCAGATCCGTGATCACGCCGAGCGTCACCGGATCATTGAACACGATCCCCGCCGCACCGCTCGTCTTGATGGTCGAGCCGTTCAGGCGGGTCGTGCCCGCGGCGTCGGTGACGAGGCTCGCCAGCGGCGTGGCGCCGCCGACCACACCGCCGAACGTCGTCGCGCCGCCGGCGTTCACCACGAGGGCCTGGCCACCATCCACGGTGCCGGTGAAGTTCACGGCCCCGGTGCCGGTGGAAACAGTCGTGTCGGCCGTGAGCGCCGTCGTGCCGAACGAGGCGTTCGCATCCGTGGTCGCGATCGTGCCGGCGAGGTTCGTGAGGACGGGCGCGGTGCTCGTCACGCCACCCGCGAAGGTCAGCGAGTCGGTGGAGGCGTCGCCGAGCGTCACCGTGCCGCTCGTGGCGAATGTGACGGCGTTCGTAATCGAGACGGGCGAGCCCGTGAGGGAGACGTTGTAGGCCGCGGTGTCGCCGGTGGCCGTGACGAGGCCGCCAAGCGATACCTCGCCGAGGAACGAGACCGTCGAGCCGGAACCGGCCTGGATCGTGATCGTGCCGATGCTCCACGCTTCACCGGAATAAGTCTGGTTGCCCGTCGTCCGCAGCGTGATCCCGCCGGCGAGGGCTGAATCACCGGACACGGAGAGGCTCTGGAGGGCCACGGCCGCACCGATCGAGAGCTCGGCGTCGAGGTCGCCGCCGATCGTGAGCGACTCCTGGCCAGCCGTCGTGCCGTCCACGGCGTCGAAGAAGGTCACGAGGCCCCGGTTCGGGCCGTCCTCGAGATCGAGGACGACGTCGCCGGTGAGTGTGGTGGCGTGGTCGAACTCCACGTTGCCGCCGGCGGTGATCATGTCGCCCGCGGTGGAAATGCCCGATGGCGCCTCCAGGTTGACCGCCGTGCCTGACGAGGCGGCCGAGATGATGTCGCCGGCCGCCGTGATCGTGAGTGTGGTGCCGGCCTCGACGTCGAGCGTCCGCGCGACGGTGATGCCGGCGATCTCGCCGCGCGGCGAGATCGCCGCCACGGTGCCGATCGTCAGGTCGTCCACGTCGCGGAACACGACCGAGCCCGTGTTGGCGGCGAGCGTGGCGATGTCGTTGGTCGCGAGCGACAGGTTCCAGTCGGTGCCGGCCCCCTCGAGCCCGAGGCCGCCGGCGAGGATCGACCGCCCCTGGCCCACGGGTGAGGCCGCGCCGCCGGAGATCGTGACCAGCCGGACGGTGGCGGTGCCCGTGTTGATGCCGGTGACCTCGGCGGTGGGCCGGGAATCGCGGCCGTCGTCGATCGTCGTGATCTGGCTGATCGAATAGCCCGAGTCCTCGCGGAGCACCACCGAGTCGTTCGTGGTCTTGATCGCGACGAGCGCGAACGCGTTGCCGGAATCGGCGAGCGTAACCGCGCCGTCTGCATCGACGGCCAAGGAGGGCGTCGTGACGGCCGAACCCGTGGCCGTCTGCGTGATCGTGCCGCCGGCGGTCGTCGTGAGCGACACGATCTGGTCGGCCCAGACCGGGGCGTTGATCGCGATGCTGCCGGCCGACTCGAGGCGAACCCACACGTTCCGCTCGCCCTCGGTCTGGTTGATCGGGGCGTCGATCGTCACCGAGCCGCTGCCCGGAGTGCCCGTTCCCAGGGCGATGAGTTCGAGATAGATGGCCAGCGGCGTGACATCGACCGGCTGCACGACCTGGACGCTCCCGCCCACGATGGTGGTCGTGTTGAGGATCTGGGAGAAGCCGCCGTATTGCGAACCGATCGAGCCGATCCGCACCGCGCCGGTGCCCCCCGCCTCGTCGCCGAACACCACCCGCTTCCAGCCGGGCTGGATCGCCAGGATGTCGGCGTCGGTGATGTTCACGCCGGCCGGCACGCCCGGCGGCGAGGCGATCGTGAGCGGCCGCGACAGCGTCTGCGGCTTGATCACGAGCGTGGCGCCGGTCGCGGCGGAATCCACCCCGAGGCTCGCGGTCGTGAAGTTGACCTGGTTGGTCGTGAACGTGACGTCGCCGTCGCCGGCCGCGCCGGTGGTCGTGAAGTCGGCCATCACCTGCACGAGCGTGGTGCTCGTGATGGCGGCAGACCCCACCAGCACGTCGCCCACGAACCGGGTGGTGCCCGTGGAGTTGACGATCGTGAGCGAGCCCCCGACCGTGAGCGTGCCCGCGAAGGTCACGCCCGTGGCGTTGGTGATCGTCAGATTGCGGCCGACCGTCACGTTGCCGGAGAACGTGACCATGTCGGCCTGGTCGATCACGAGGTCGCGATCGACCGTCACGGTCGATCCGACGGTGAACCCGCCGGCCTTGATCACCGTCAGGTCACCGGTCAGCGAGACGCCCTGCTGCAGGCTGATCGGCTGGGCGGCCACGCTCGTGAGCGTCAGGTCGTCGAGCCGTTGAATGCCGCCGATCCCGCCCGTCACGGTGATGAACCCGTCGGCCGTGATCGTCAGGTCCTCGGACGCCTGCACGGAGGGGTTCGGCGCGCCGTCGATCCGGCCCTTGCTGTTGCCGAAAATCTGGACGTGGCCGCTCGTGCCCGGCCCGCCGGTGGCCGTGATCGAGCCGCCGGGGCTGGAGACCACGACGTTGTCGTCGATCTCGACGGTGTCAGTGGTGATGCTCGGGGGCACGCTGACCGTGAGCAGGGCCCGCGGCTCGAGCCGCTCGCCCGCCATGACACCGCCGCGGACACGCCGCCGCGCGGGCCGCCTCCGCTGGGTCGCCCGCCTCGAAAACAGTGCCGTCAGCCCGCTCATACGCCCCTCGATCCTCGCGCTCGCGTGATGTTGACCCGGTTGCGGTTCGTCCCGGTCCCGAAGACCGTGCCGATGGTGCCGCTGCCCTGGTTGTCACCGACCACGAGGATGCCGGTGACCTTGCTCGTATTGATTCGGTTGGCCTCGCCGGGCCTGCGGCCGCCGAACCTGACCCCGCGGGCGTTCACGAACGCCATGCCGTAGTTGTTGCCGGTGATCACGTTCGCTCTGATCGTTGTGCCCGCGAGCTCGCCCTGGGCCCGGATGCCGGTGCCGGCGAACTCACTCCCGCGGACCGCCGCGGCGCCGATCAGCCGGTTGCCCCGGCCGATCTCGCCGAATACCAGCCGCTTGGCACCGTCGAGCAGGGCTCCGCGGAGACCGCCGCGGAACACGTTGCCCACCACCCGCGTGCCGGCCGACTCCCCGGTGGCGTACAGACCCATCGACGTGGCCGTGTTGAGGCTCGTGACCGTGTTGCCATCGACCGTCAGTCCGGTCGCGCCATCGAGCGCGATCCCGAACCCGAGGTTGCCCGTGAAGGTGCTGCCGCGGACCGCGGCGCCGGCGAGGTCGCCCGTCGCCCGCAGGCCGGTGCCGCTGGCCTGGATCACCACGCCCTGGACGAGCGTGCCGGCCGTGGCGTCGAGCACGACCGCCGCGCCGCCGAAGTTGCGGAGCGTCACGGACCGGAGCGTGCTGCCGGCCGAGCCTGACCCGAAGGCCAGCCCCGCACCGCCGGCGTCACGGCCATCGAGCACGACGCCCGCCCCCGTGCCGTCGATCGTCAGCCGGGTCGTGACGGTCGGCAGGACCGAAGCCAGCCGGAACGGATTGCTCGTGCCCGTGAACACGACCACGCTCTCGACGCCTGCGGCGTTGGCATTGGAGACCACCTGCCGCAGCGACGCGGGCCCGGTGTCGGCGGTGCCGAGCACCGACCACCGCACCGGCTTGCCCGCAGTGACCTCGCCGCCGGCGGCGATCAAGCCGCCGTCGGGCACGCGGATCTGGCCCGAGGCGTCAATCGCGATCGACCCCGCGGTGCCGAGGCCGCCCGCGCCGATCACGAGGTCGCCGATGCCGACGATGTGGATGTCGCCGCTGCCGGTGACCAGGGCCGTGACCTCCGCGGCGGCGATGCGGATCGGTTCGGCCGCGGTGCCGATGCCGATGGCCGCGGTGAAAGCGACGTCCTGGCCCGGGGCCTGAAAGGTGTTCGCCGGGCCGGCCTGGATCGCGCCGGCGGTCGCCGTGAAGGCCGTGTCGGCCGTGAGCGCGACGTTGTCGAGCCAGGTCTGGGAGCCGCTCGTGCGAACCGAGCCGCCGCCGATCACCGTAGTGCCGGCCCCGTCCGTGACGATGCTGGCCAGCGGCGTGGTGCCGCCGACGGCCGCGTCGAAGAATGTGAGGCCGGAGGCGGTGACCACCAGGCCGCTGCCGCCGTCGACCGTGCTCGTGAACCGCACGTCCACGCCCGAGAGCGTGGCGTCGGCGCCCAGCGTGACGGCATCGGCATAGGTCTGGTTGCCGGTTGTGGTCACCGACCCGCCGTTGATCTTCGTGGTGCCGGGGGCGTCGGTGGAAAGGCTCTTGAGCGGCGTGGCATTGCCGACGGTACCGCCGAACGTGGTGATGCCCGCAGTGCTGACGGCGAGCGTGAAGTCGCCGTTGAGCGTCTTGGCGAAGGTCACAACGCCGTTGCCGGTGGCGGTGGGGGTCGTGTGAGCGCCGAGCTCCACGTCGTCGTTGTAGACCTGGCCCGCGGCGGCTGAGGTCTGCAACGAGCCGCCGTTGATCTTCGTCGTGCCGGGGGCGTCGGTGGTGAGGCTCTTGAGCGGCGCGGCATTGCCGACGGTGCCTCCGAACGTGGTGGTGCCGGCGGTATTGACGGCGAGCGTGAAGTCGCCGTTGAGTGTCTTGGCGAAGCTCACGGCGCCGGTGCCGGTGGCCGTGAGAATCGTGTTGGCGCCGAGCTCGACGTCGTCGTTGTAGACCTGGCCGGTGGCGGCGGAGGTCTGCACTGAGCCGCCGTCGATCTGGGTGGTGCCGGGGGCGTCGGTGGTAAGGCTCTCGAGCGGCGTGGCGTTACCGACGGTTCCGCCGAACGTGGTGATACCGGCGGTGTTGACGGCCAGCGCGAACCCACCGTTGAGCGTCTTGGCGAACGTCACCGCGCCGTTGCCGGTCGCCGTGAGAAGCGTGTTGGCACCGAGTTGGCCGTCGTCGTTATAGACCTGCCCGGCAGCGGCGGAGGTCTGCACTGAGCCGCCGTCGATCTGGGTGGTGCCGGGGGCGTCGGTAGTCAGGCTCGTGAGCGGCGTGGTGTTGCCGACGGTGCCGCCGAACGTCGTGGTGCCGGCGGCATTGACGGCGAGCGTGAAGTCGCCGTTGAGCGTCTTGGCGAAGCTCACGGCGCCGGTGTTCGTGGCGGTGAGCGTCGTGTTGGCACGAAGTTCGACGTCGTCGTTGTAGACCTGTCCGGCGGCGGCGGAGGTCTGCACCGAGCCGCCGTCGATCTTCGTCGTGCCCGGGGCGTCGGTGGTAACGCTCTCGAGCGGCGTGGCATTGCCGACCGTGCCGCCGAAGGTGGTGATGCCCGCGGTGTTGACAGCCAGCGTGAAGTCGCCGTTGAGCGTCTTGGCGAAGGTGACGGCGCCGGTGTTCGTGGCGGTGAGGGTGATGTTGTCGCCGAGATCGACGTCGTCGTTGTAGACCTGGCCGGCGGCGGCGGAGGTGGTGACGTTGGCGCCGTTGATCCTGGTGGTGCCGCCGCCGGTGGTGGCGAGGTATTCGAGGGCGGTGGTGCCGACATCCTTGTGGAACGTGGTCTGGCCGGCGGCGTTGACGGTGAGGCCGAACTGGCCGGCGGTGGCGGAGTCGAGCTTCTCGCTGAACGTCACCGGCCCCGTGCCGGCGATGAGCGTGGCGTCGACGCCGAGCACGACGTCGTCGCCGTAGGCCTGGCCC
>JBIKXY010000219.1:0-4971 GCA_044355515.1 Pirellulales bacterium | reverse complement strand
GAACGTGCTGGGGATCGGCGAGATCGGCCTCAACAAGAACAGCCGCAACGAGCTGGTGATCCTGGAGGCGCAGATCGAGCTCGCCCGGCGGCACGAGCGGCTGATCCTCGTGCACACGCCCCACCTCGAAGACAAGCTCAAGGGCACGCGGCTGATCATGGACGCCTTGAAGAATGCCGGCGTCGAGCCGGGCCGCGTGCTCATCGACCACGTCGAGGAGCACACGGTGGCGGCGGTGCTCGACCGCGGCTTCTGGGCCGGGATGACGCTCTACCCCGACAGCAAGTGCACGCCGCAGCGGGCGGTGGACATCATCGAGCGCTACGGCTCGGAGCGGATCTGGATCAACTCGGCCGGGGACTGGGGGCCGAGCGATCCGCTGGCCGTGCCGAAGTGCCACGTCGAGATGCGCCGCCGCGGTCATGCGGCGGCGCTGGCCGAGAAGATCAGCCTGGCCAACCCGCTCGCCTTCCTGGGCCAGTGCCCGGGGTTCCGGCCGGCGTAGTTGCGAACCAAGCGAGCGGAATCTCCCGCATCTCGAGGGTGATTCACGCACTCCAGCCGCCCCTGCGAAAACGTCGAAGCGACGCCCACCACGGGGGTCGGCGACCGCCGTCATGAGCCGACGGGCGACCAGGCTTCCCGCCTTGCGATCCCCGCCACCGGCGCCATCGAGCCCTCCCCGCTCGAGTTGTCCGCCGCCCGTCCGCGTCAGTATCGCGGCTTGCGGCCGAGCTTGCGCAGGCGGTTCATCCGCAGAACGCTGCCGGTGAACACGTCCTCGGGCCAGTCCCCGGCGGCGAGGATCGCCCGATAGATCGGCACCTGCTCGTAGGCGTTGACGCCGAGACCGGCGAGATACTGGAGGCGGAGGTTGGCATCGCGATTCACCTGCGCGTCGGCAAGCCAGGCGGCGAGTTGCGGCCCCGAGGCGACATAGAAGGAAAACAACTCCGCCGCCTCGTCGCAGCCGATCCCCGCGAGCGACTCCCTGAGCCGGCCGGCGTCGGGGGCCCTGATCCGCCCGTCGATCCGGTCGAGGTCGATCGTCGTCGGGCCGTTCGTGCCGAGGAGGACGAGGTCATAGCCCTCGCCACCGCTGGTGTTGCCGAACACGAGTCCTTCGGGGAAGACCCGCAGGAACGTGGCGATCTCGCTCTTCACCGCCGCCGTCCCCGCCTCGTAGAGCTGCACGAACACGGTGATCGCACCGCCGGGGGCGAGGCGGCGCTTCGCCAGCGTGAAGAACTCCTCGGTGTAGAGGGTGGCCGCCCCGCGCACCCAGGGATCGAAGGGATCGCTCGTGATGGCGTCGAAGGTTTCGTCGGTGGTGCGCAGGAACCGCCGCGCGTCGTCGATTCGCACCCGCACCTTCGGGTTGCCGATCACTCCGTCGTTGATGTCGGCAAAAAACTCGCCCGCCGTGCGCGGCACCTCCGCCTCGAGCTCGCAGATCGTCTCCTCCACGACCTCCGGATCGACGCTCACGCTCCCGGCGGTGACGCCGGCGCCGCAGCCGATCACGAGGATCCGCCGCGGCGACTCGGGCACGAGCGTGGCGATGTGCCCGAGGAGGCGTTGCAGACGCATGTCCTGGGGCTCGCTGGATGCCTGCACCTTCCCGGCGTTGTGGTAGTTGAGCACGCCGTCGCGACCACGGGACACGGCGAGCGTGCTGTCGGTTCCCTCGCGCACGACGAGGAACTCGGGCGGCTCGCGGCGGGAGACCGCCGCGTACCGCCCCCAGCCCACGAGCGCCGGGGCGAGCGGCGGCAGCCGGGGGACCAGCCACCCGGCAGCCACGACCGCCGCTGCCGGCGCGAGGAACCGCATCCACCCGCCCTCGGCCCGGGCTCGCGGGGGAAGTGCCATCACGGCGGCGGCGGCCGCCGCCACCAGCATCCACTGCTGCGTGCCGCGGCTGCCCACGCCCGGCAGGAGCACGAGCGCCGCCCCCAGGCTGCCGGCGACCGCGCCGAGCGTATTGGCTGCCAGGACGGCGCCCGCAGCGCGGGCTGGATCGCCGCTTGCCCGTGCCCACGAGGCCACCGCGAGCGGCACGCTCGCGCCCCAGAGGATGGAGGCGGGAAGCACGACCACGAGGCACCGCACGAAGTCGATCTGGAGCTGCACCCACGGGCTCGCCGCCAGGGCTGGGTTCACCGGCCATGCGGGGAGGCCCGCACCGGCGGCCCAGGCACCGAAGGCGATCGCCGGCACGACCGCCGCCTGGCACCACGCCAGCCACGCACGCGGGGGCCGCAGGGCCCCGGCCACGCCGGAGCCGATCGCGATGCCCGCGAGAAACCCGGCGAGGATCAGCGAGAAGGTGTACGTGGTGCCGCCGAGCAGGAGGGCGAGCAGCCGCGTCCACACCACCTCCGCCGCGAGGGCCGTAGCGCCGGAGACCGCGGCCACGCCGAGAATCGCGGCGGGAAACTCGCGCCGGGCTGTGACTGCCTCCGCGCGCATGGCCTCCCCGCTCCCCGTGAGCCGCGGTGCCGACCAGCGGCCGGCGAGCACGAGAGCCACGAGGGCCGCCAGACCGTTGAGGCTGGCGGCAACGAGGCCGGCGACGAGCGTGTCGTGCACGCGGAGCAGCCAGAACCCCGCGGCCAGGCAGCCAGCCACACCGCCGAGGGTGTTGGCAGCGTAGAGCCCCGCGACCCGGCGGGCCGCGGCCGGCCCCGAGCCGAGCGTTCGTGCCGCAAGCGGAAGCGTGCCCCCCATCGCCGCCGCCGGCACGAGGAGCAGCAGGGCGAAGGCGGCGGCGTGGAGCCGGTGCGGCAGCGTGTCGACGGCCGTGATGGCCCATGGCATGGCGAGGCCGCAGAGGGCGATCAGGGCCTCGAGGGCGGCACAGGCGAGGAGCGGGTTCATGGCCCGTGATACCCACCGGGGCACGAGAAGCGAGCCGAAGCCGAGCCCCGCCATGAACGTGGCCAGCACCGTGGCCGCGGCCCGCGTCGAACCTCCGGCGTGGACCGCCAGGAGCTGAAACCAGGTCACTTCATACACGAGCGCCGCGGCGCCGCTGGCGACGAACAGCGGCAGGAGGACAAGGGTGGGCATCATCGGTGACGCTCGTCACGGCGCGGGGCTCGGGCGGGAGCGTCGGGCGGGCACGCGCCGCACGAGGACCCGAGCGTAGCAGGCCGGGTGTGGAAACGACGAACCGCAACCGGCGCGGGGAAAGACCACGCATCTCCGAACAAGACTTCCCGGGCCGGGTCTGATAAGCGTCCCGCTGGGCAACGCCGCAACCGCTGGGAATGCGGGGGAACCGGCTCGCTTCGCGCGGGAGGTGCGCGAGCGAAAGAAGGCCCGGATCGCTGCGGCCGCTTGATCCGCCTAGCGCTGCTGCGTGCCACCTTGGTTGGCGGCGTTGCGCAGGATCTCTTCCCCCTCGCGGGCGACGGCCCCGGCCACGTTTTTGACCTTCTGCTCGTCGATCGAGACCTGGATCGTGCCGTTCGACTGCGAGATGTGGATGGCGCCGGCGACGACGAGGCCGCCGACGACGAGGCCGAGCAGGATCAGGGTGCGCATGGCAAAGGCTCCTCGAGGCTGGGCCGACGGGAGGCACACTGGCTGGGACCGCCGGTGGCAGGACGATCGCAGGGGATCGCCTCCGACGCAACGGCGGATTTGCCGGCCGGTCAGCGGTTCGAGAGCCCGGCAGCCGGCCGGGCAGGGGCCGTGGCGGCCCGGTGGTGCCGGCGGCGGACGGTGTTGCCGTAGACGTGGAGCGGGCGGTTGGGCCGCTGGGTGATGGGAGTCGATTTGATCGCTTCCCGCGACTCGCCGAAGGTGACGATTCGCGGATCGAAACCGGTGCCCGCGGCCTCCACGGGGGCGGGCGCGACGACGGCCGCCAGGAGGGCGGCGAGGGCGACGGTGCGCATGGGGGTGACAACCTCTGAAGGAGCCGGCCATGTCTCGAATCGGCGCGGACGGCGGCCGGCCTGCACGAGCCGCTTGCGGGCCGGCGCCGGCGGCAGACGCGGCAGGGGTTGAAGGAAGCAGGTTCGCGCGTCCACTCCGGCGAGGGGGTCGCCAGGCCGCGCCGCGGCGAAACGGCGTGTATATTTCGGTTTCGAGCCGCCGGCCGGCGAGCCGCGGACATGACGCCCCGGGCCAGTGTCGAGGAAACTCCTGAGATGGATTGTCGCCGTCGCGTGTCGGTTCGCCGGATCCGACTGATCGGGGCCCGGGGCATCGCGGTGCTGGTCGTGCCGCTGGCAGCGCTCGCCGACTCGCCGGCGGCTGCCCACGGCCATGGCGGGTGGGGCTACGGCTACGAAAGCCGGGCCCAGATGATCAAAGACGCCAACTCGTGGCGGGACGGCTTTCGCGGGCCCCACGACTTCGGCGGCGGCGTGAAGATCCCGCATGACGCGGGCCTCCAGAGCGGGCTCGGCGGGGGCCTCGACGGCCGCGGCTTCGGCCGGGCGGCCATCCCGCTCGATGGCGGCGGCCGGCTCGACGGGTCGGACCGGCCGCTCGACGGCAACGCCAGCCCGGGCTATCGCAGCGGCGCGTTCGCCGGAAGCGTGCAGTGACGGCGGCACTGCCGTATGCTGCTCCATCATCGCGGCCGCCATCTGGCCGCTGCTATCGATCCGGAGGGGGAGAATCGCATGCGAGCAGGCTCGACGACAGCTGGGGGCTGGATTGCCCGGAGAACCATTTGGCTCGTCGCCCTCGCGGCCTGCGGCGCGAGCGAGGCGCTCGCCGCCGACCCGGCGGCGGAACTCCGCGCGGCGGCCGCCGCCTACGCCGCGGCCTTCAACCAGGCCGACTACGCGGCGCTCGCCGATCAGTGGACGGAGCGGGCGACGCTCGTCGAGGGCAGCCGGGCGCTCGCGGGCCGGGACGAGATCGTGAAGTCGCTCCGGGCGTGGCGGGAGCGGCATCCGGCCGCGACGATGAATATTACGGTGGGCGAGGTCGAGCTTCTCGCCGAGCCTC
>JBIKXY010000218.1:0-4982 GCA_044355515.1 Pirellulales bacterium | reverse complement strand
GGGCCAGCCCCAGCTGCACCAGCTCGCGGCCGGCCAGGGCGACGAGCTCGGCGTCGGCCATGGTCCAGAGGCCGTCCCCCTCGAAGCAGAAATACTCGAGCCCGTAGCAGGCCAGGCTCGGGTCGGGCACGAGTTCCGGCGACCAGCTGCGGAAGTTCTGCACCCGGCCCACCTTCACGCCCGGCTCGTGGATGTAGATCCAGTTGTCGTCGAACTCGAGCGAGGGCCGCACGATCAGGGCCACCGTGAGGAAGTCGCGGTAGCGGAGGGCCGCCGCGGCCGCCCGGGCGGCCGGCGACACGGGGGGCTCGAGGCCGGCCACCAGTTCGCGGAGCGGGGCCGTCGAGATGACCTGCCGAGCGGGCAGGCAGGTGCCGCGGCCCTCCGGGTCGCGGCAGGCCACCTGCCAGCTCCCGTCCGGCAACCGGGTCAGGCCGGTCACCCGCCAGCCCATCCGCACCTCCCCGCCGGCCGCCGCGACCTTCCGGGCCGCGGCTTCCCACATCATCCCCGGCCCGAGCCGCGGATAGCGGAACGAGCCGATCAGCGTCTTGATCTGCCGGCTCGGGTTGCGGGCCTCGCGGGGGGGAAAGAGGGCGTTCCAGATCGCCGTGGACAGCGACAGGCCCTTGATCCGCTGGGCCGCCCAGTCGGCCGAGATCTCGCGGCAGCTCATCCCCCACACCTTCTCGGTGTAGGTGCGAAAAAAGATCCCGAACAGCCGGCGGCCGAACTGGTTGCCGACCCAGTCTTCGAACGACCGCGGCGCTCGGACGGGGAACAGCCGGGCCCAGGCGTAGCTCGCCACGCACCGCGCCGACTCGAGGATCCCGAGGTTCGAGAGCGCCTCGCCGGCCCGGAGCGGGTAGGAATAAAACTTGCCGCCGTAGAGGATTCGCGACTTCCGCGGCCGCACCAGCAGGTCGTCGCCGAGCAGTTCGGTCCACAGATCCTCGACCTCCCGCGACTTGGAAAAGAAGCGGTGGCCGCCGATGTCGAACCGAAACTCGCGACCGCCGGCCGCCGGGCTGGCATGGGCGACGGTGCGGGAGATGCCGCCGACATGGACCGGATCGGCCTCCAGCACCGTGACCGGCACTCCCTCCTTGGTCAGGGCATAGGCGGCCGTGAGGCCGGCCGGCCCGGCGCCGATCACGACCACGGGCAGTCGGTCGCCGCGATCAGGGATGGGACTCGGGGCCGCCAACCGGCCCGGCGAATCGGCGACTGCGGAACGGAGTTCCATTCACGGGGCTCTGGCTGACGAAACCCTTGCCTGCACTTGCCGAAATCGTACCAGACGACACCGGGGCCTCCCGGAGTTCACGAATTTCAAACAACCGAAACATTCACGGCCGGATTGCCTGCCGTCCGAGTCGTTTGCAAACGGTTGCCAAACCGCGGCTTGCGTGCCATATTTCCGAGGCCCGAGGCGGCCAGTGTTGCAACCCAGAAACGGCCTGGCATGACGGATTCTCGACAAGGCAGGCTTGGTCACGCGGGCCCCGGCATCGCGACTCCCGACATGGACGCGAAGTGGTATTTCTCGCGGGAAGGGGTGAAGGCCGGCCCGGTGTCTTCCTCCAAGCTGCGGGCCATGGCCCGGTCCGGTGAACTGCTCGAGACCGATCTGCTCTGGAAGGAAGGGATGGAGCAGTGGCGGCCGGCAGGCGACGCCGGCCGGCTCTTCCGCCGCCGGTCGAGCCGACGTCGGGACGGCGGCGCCGAACGGCGGCAGGCGGCGGCCCCGCAGCCTCCGGCGGCCGAGCCGAGCCGCTTCAGGGCCTGGGCCCTGGAGGCTGGTTGCCCGGCCTCGTTGCTCGAGCCGATTCCGGTCGCCGGGGCCGTGGCCGTTTGTCTGCTCGCGATCTGGCTGATCGTCTGGCTGCTGATGCTCGCCTCGACCGATACGGCGCAGCTGGTCAACGACGTGAAAGAGCGGGTGATCGTCGAAGGCGGCGAGGCGGTGACGCGAGCCGCCGACGCCGCCAAGCGCGGCCTGATCGGGGACGATGGCCAGGAGGTCAAGCCGCGGCCCGCGGAGTCGGGGTCGGCGGCAGCGGCTGCGAGCCCCGCAGCGGAGCCGGCCGTCCTGGACTTGAACAGCGCCGACTTCTGAGGCCCGCCCGAGCCGAGGCCAACACTGATCCCCGTCAGCCGGCGGCGAGCCAGCGCCAGGCGAGCAGCTGGATCGAGGCCGCCCCGAGCAGGTCGCGGCAGGTGACCACGGCGGCGGTGCTGCTGCCGAGCCCGCGGCCGAGGGCCGTTCGTGCCGCGGCCAGGAGCACCATCAAGGGAACGATCGTCGTCAGGGACTGCCAGCCGAACGAAAGCCCCGTCAGCACGAGCGCCTGACCGAGCCAGCGATAGCCGAGCCAGTGGTTCGGGAGCGTTAGCCAGACGACGAAGCCGATCCCCGCGCCAGCCGCGGCGGCTCCGGCAGCCGCCCATCCGGGGGCGGTCGTCGGCCCCCCGGTGGCGATGGCGAGCCCGCCGAGCACGGCGGCGGCAACGGCGAACCAGGCCGGCGGGATCGTCAGGCGGTCGAACTCGCAGATGGCCCACGCCAGCAGCAAGAAGAGCAGGGTGCCGTGCGCCAGGCAGAAAAGCACCAGCTCCCAGTCGGTGTCCAGCAGCAGGGCGTCGGCCCCGCCTGGCAGGGCTCCGAAGCGTGACCCTGGCAACAGCCGGCCGCCGCCGAGCAGGGTTAGGCCGACCACACACCCCACCGCGGCAGCTGCCGCCTCGACAGCGGGATAGCGGCTCGAGATCGGACTGCCGCAGTCCCGACAGCGGCCTCCCAGATGCAGCCAGCCGAGCACGGGCAGGTTGTCATGCCAGCGGATCGCACTGCCGCAGGCCGGGCAGCGGGAACCGCCCCTGGCCACCGACTCCCCCCGGGGCACCCGGTGCATGACGACATTCAAGAAACTGCCGAGACTGCCCCCCAGGAAGCATGAAAACAGGATGACCGTCGCGGCCGCGGCCAGTTCGGCAGACTGCTCCACGCTCAGGCTCATCCGCCGGTTCCGTGTTCCTCAGGCGGGGCTTCCCGCCGCCCCGATCGTAGCGGCGCGATCGCGGCCTGTCAGGCGCATGATTGCTCGGCCGCCGCCGCGACCAGTATGCTGCGGTGATGCAAGACCAGGGCCGGAGGCAATCCTGTTCGCCCCAGGGATGGCAGCCGTGGCTGCCCGCGGCCGCTCCCATCGTGCTGGCGGCCTGGCTGACCGGGTGTGCGGAGCCGGCCGCCCCGCCGGCAAAGCCGCCGATCGAGACCCGCAAGACGATTCGCCAGACCACGCAGAACGTGCTCGAACTCTCGCAGGCGGTCGCCGCCGGAGGCGTGCCGGCCGAGATGTCCATCACCTCCGACGGCCTGGATGCGGTTGCGGACGCCTATCGCACGAGCGTCGGCAAACTCGGGGCGATGGCCGTGGAGCAGAAGATGCGGCTCTACGAGGCGGAGCACGGCGGCAAGCCGGCCACTTACGAGGAGTTCATGGCCCTGATCATCGCCCCGGGAGGCCCCGACCCGCTCTGGCTGCCGATGCTTCCCTACTACCAGGAGTGGGCCTACGACCCCGATGCCCAGGGGGTGGTGGTGATCGAGTTTCCCGCCAAGAAAGAGCAACGGCAGCGGAAGACGACCGGCGCGGCGGGCTTCTGAGCCGGAGTCGGGAAGCCGGGGCCGGAAACAGGCAGTTCACACGGCCTGCTGGTGTTCGTGCCGCCGGTTCCGGCAAATGGGGCCGCTGGGACTCGAACCCAGGACCAACGGATTAAAAGTCCGATGCTCTAACCAACTGAGCTACGGCCCCGCCGCAATATTACCGCGACCGGCGGGGCGGGCAATCGGACCGACCGCAGGCCGCCGGCCGGTGAGCGGCCGTCTTCTGCGGGGCCACGGGAGCCCCGACAAATGCCCGAGAGAGGACTTGAACCTCCACCCAGTTACCTGGACAAGAACCTGAATCTTGCGCGTCTGCCAATTCCGCCACTCGGGCGAGTGCGGCCGGCGAAAGGGGCGGGCCCGTTCGCACTGGTTTTGATGCTACCAGCGGCCGCCGGATATACAACTGGCCGCTTGATCCGACCCGCCGCGACGAGTCCGTTTCCCGCATGAAACCCTTTGCCATCGTCGTCATCCCGGCCCGCCTGTCGAGCAGCCGGCTGCCCCGGAAAATGCTCCTGGCCGAGACCGGCCGCCCGCTCGTGGAGCACACCTGGCGAAACGCGGCCATGGCCCGCGGGCCGCTCGCCACGATCGTGGCCACCGACTCCGAGGAGATCGCCGCGGCCGTCCGGGATTGTGGCGGCCCCGTGGTGATGACCTCGCCCGAGGCCCCCAGCGGCACCGCCCGGATCGTCGAGGCTCTCGACCGACTGCCGTCGGCCGACGTGATCGTGAACGTCCAGGGGGACGAGCCGGAGCTGCCGGCCGCCGCCATCGAGCTGGCCATCGGCCTCCTGGCCCGCTGCCCCGGCGCGGGCGTGGCCACGCTCGTCACGCCGCTGCGGCGGCGGGAAGACCTCGACGACCCGGCGGCCGTGAAGGCCGAACTCACCCCGTGGCGGCATCCGGCCGGCAGCGGCACCACGGCGGGGCCGGTCGAGGCAGGCTGCTGGCGGGCGATCACCTTCAGCCGCGCGGCCGTGCCGTTTGCCCGCGACTGGCGCGACTCGCTCCTGGCCGCCGAGCCGCCGCTCTACTGGCAGCACGTGGGCGTCTACGCCTACCGCCGGCAGGTGCTCGAAGCCTGGGACACGCTGCCGGAATCGCGGCTGGCCGCCCACGAGAGCCTGGAGCAGCTGCGGGTGGTCGAGGCGGGAATCCCGATCGTGGCCGGGGCCATCGCCCACGCGGCCCGAGGCATCGACACCCCGAAGGACTACGCGGCCTTCGTGGCGCGGCAGCGCGCGGGCGGGTGACTGTCGTGGGCTCGGGTGGCAGGTCGTGGGTGGTGCAGGCGAGGCGTTGC
>JBIKXY010000233.1:0-4695 GCA_044355515.1 Pirellulales bacterium | reverse complement strand
GCCGCCGGCGAGGAAATCGAGCTCCCAGGCCTTCAGGTGCTCGGCACCCAGACCCAGCACCAGGCCGATCCGCGGGCCGCCGGGGCCGCGGTCGATTCCAGAGTCGGCCAGCGCCCCGGCCACGGGGGAGAGGCAGAGCTGCTCGAGCCGGTCGAGCGCGGCGAACTCATCCGGGGCGATGCCGGGCGGGACGGGGATCTCCGTGACCGGGGCGGCGAACCGCGCCAGGGTGCGAGCCCGCGGGTCAAACTCGATCTCCTGCACGCCCGACACGCCGGCGAACAGCCGGTCGAAAATCGTGTCGCTGGTCGATCCCAGCGGGGAGACGGCGGCCAGGCCGGTGATCACCACCGGCTCCCGCCCCTCGCTCGTGCGGCGCAGCAACCCGCTCATGCCACCTCCCGCAGGCGGCCCGGCGCCGGCGGCCGGGAGCTGACGCGGATCTCGCTCCCCCACGGGCAGGCGACCGTCCAGGCCGCAAGCACGCCCCCCTCGTGGCACATCGCGAGCGCCCGAGCGAAGGCCACGAGCCCGCCGGCGGGCTCGTGGAGCCGCGGGCCGGCCTGGGGCCGCGCGGACGGCCGCAGGCCGAGCGTCAGGCCGGGGTATCGCTCGCCGTCACGGCCGGGATCGCCGGCGGGCACGAGCTTGATCGCCAGCCCGCGGCAGACCGGATCGGCCCGGGGGTTGCCCGCCGGGTCGAGCGCGGGCTCATCATCCCAGTCGGTGGCCACGAGCCAGGCGGCGGTGCAGCCGGGATCGCCATGGGAAAGCAGCGTGGCGGCGGCGAACAGCCCTTCGGCGAGCGCGTCGGGCCCGCCGCCGACGCCGAGGTGCGGGCCGTGCATGCCCAGGGCTACGCTCACGGCGCCGGCCACCGAGTGGAGCGAGCACTGGGGCACGACGTGCGGGGAGACCGTCGCCGCGCCGCCGGCTGGCAGCTGGGCGAGCGTGCGGGCGGCGGCGAGCCGGCCCGGCTGGCAGGCCGCCGCCACGACCGCGTGCCGCGACAGATCGGCCTGGGGCGGGCCGGCGGCGAGCGCCTCGAGCACCGCATGCAGGCCGACGACCGTGTGCTCGTCGGCATGCCGGAGAAACCGCGGCGGGAGTGCGGGAGCACCGGCCGGGGCAGCCCGGCCGCGAAGCTCGCCCATTTCGGAGAGCCGGCACTCGACGAGCGCATGGCCTTCGATCGCGCAGCCCGCGGCGGGAGCGATGGACGACTGGCGGTTCATGCGGTGGCTCCCCTGTGCCGGCCACGGCCGAGGCCGTCAGGCGGCCTGCCGGCCCGACTTGGCGGCGAGCTTTTCCTGGAGCACGTCGAGCATGTCGCCGACGGTCGCGATCCGCTCGAGCAGCTCCGTCTCGATCTGGATCCCGAACCGGCTCTCGACGTGGAGCACGAGACCGGCCATGTCGAGCGAGTCGAGGTTGAGCCCCTCCCGCAGCGAGGTCTTTTCGGCGAGGTCAGAATAGGTCTCGCCGGTCTCCTTCTCGAGCAGTTCGAGCACGACGGCCGACAGTTCCTGGCGGTTCATGGCAAGCACTCTCCTCGGGCATTCGGGCAGGCCGCGAGGGCGGCCGTTGGGGATGGGAAGGTAGCGGAGGGGGCCCGGCAGGCGAAGAGCAAAAACCGGGGGTAAACTGCGGGGGAATCGCGGCCCGAGTCCGGATTCAACCTCGCCTCCCGAACCCCGCTCGATTCCCGTGACCGATTCCAGCCTGCGGTGGTGTCTCAGGCCCTTGGTCGCCCTCACGATCGCCTACACGCTCGCGCTGGTGTTCGCGACCCACTACCCTGAGCCCGAGCAACTGCTCGGGCCGAATCCCCCTTCCGACAAGACGCTGCACCTGCTCGCCTACGGCGGACTCGGCCTCCTGGCGGCGGCGGTGCTCGCCGCGTCGGGGCGGTGGTCGCTTGGGAACCTCGCCGGAATGGCGGCGGGGCTGGCGGCCTTCGCGGTGCTTGACGAGGCCACCCAGCCCTGGTTCGGCCGCTCGGCCGAACCGCTCGACTTGGCCTGCGACCTCGTGGGCCTGGCGGCGGGAATCGCGGCGGTCGCGATGGCCCGGTGGTGCGGTTGCCGGGCCGCACGGGGGCTGGGATCGCCAGTGCGAAGGACCGGTCAGTAGTTCGGCGTCGGCGCCCGATAGTCGGCCAGCCGCACGCTCTTGAACCACGCGATCGTCTTGGCGAGGCCCTCCCTGAGCGGCACGACCGGCTCCCAGCCGAGCTTCTCCCGGGCCAGCGTGATGTCGGGCCGCCGCCGCTCTGGGTCGTCCACCGGCAGCGGCTTCTCGACGAGCGGCACGGTCGAGCCGGTCAGCTCGAGCGTGAGCTCGGCGAGCTGGCGGATCGTGAACTCGCCGGGATTGCCGATGTTGACCGGGCCGACGAAGTCGTCGGGGCCGTTCATCATCCGGATCATCCCCTCCACCAGGTCGTCGCGGTAGCAGAAGCTCCGCGTCTGGGCCCCCGAGCCGAAGATCGTGATCGGCTCGCCGGCCAGCGCCTGGCGGATGAAGTTCGAGACCACGCGGCCGTCGAAGGGGTGCATCCGCGGCCCGTAGGTGTTGAAGATCCGCACGATCCGCACGTTCACGCCGTTGTGGCGGTGGTAGTCCATGAACAGCGTCTCGGCGGCTCGCTTGCCTTCGTCGTAGCAGGCCCGCGGCCCGATCGGGTTGACCGCGCCCCGGTAGCTCTCCGGCTGCGGGTGCACCTCCGGGTCGCCGTAGACCTCGCTGGTCGAGGCCTGGAGGATCTTGGCCCGGCAGCGGCGGGCCATCCCCAGGAGGTTGATCGCCCCCATCACCGAGGTCTTCATCGTCTTGATGGGGTTGTATTGGTAGTGGCCGGGGGCGGCGGGGCAGGCGAGGTTGTAGATCTCGTCCACCTCCAGCCAGAGCGGATGGATGATGTCGTGGCGGACGAGCTCGAAGTTGGGCCGCTCGAGCAGGTGGGCGACGTTCGACTTCTGGCTGGTGAAGAAGTTGTCGACGCAGATCACGTCGTGCCCCTCGGCCACGAGCCGCTCACAGAGGTGGCTGCCGAGGAAGCCGGCCCCGCCGGTGACGAGAATTCGTTTGATCGTGGACATGGGACGCTGCGAGCCGTGGTTCGGTCGCGGAGGCTCCCCATGAGCGCCGCGACGCTGGTAGTGTAATGACCGGGCGGCTGCCGTGACCGCCGGAGAACCTCGGGAGGCCCCTCATGCCCACGCCGCTCAATCGCCGTGACCTGCTCGCAGCAGCCGCCGCCATCGGAGCCGGCCCGCTCGCAACCGCGCTGCCGGCGGCCGCCGCCCCGGCCGACCGCAAGGGCCGGATCAAACAGTCGATCGTGTTCTGGTGCTTCAACGTCGCCGGAGACAAATGGGACATCGAGCAGACCTGCCGGGTGGCCAAGGGTCTCGGTGTTTTGTCGATCGAACTGGCCCCGCCCGAGACCTGGCCGACGATCAAGAAGCACGGCCTCACCAGCGCGATCGTCCCCAACGGGATGCCGGGCGCGCCCTTCATGCGGGGCCTCAACAACCCCCGCTACCATGAGGAGGTGCTCGCCCGCACCGGCGAGATGATCGACGCGGCAGCCGAGGCCGGCTTCCCGGCCGTGATCGCCTTCACGGGCTACAAGTGGCGAGACGCCGACGATCCCACCAGCGGCGAGATCTCGCTCGAGGAGGGCGCCGACAACTGCATCAAGGCGCTCAAAGAGCTCGCCCCCCACGCCGAGAAGCAGGGGGTCACGATCTGCCTCGAGCACCTGAACACCCGCGACGACTCGCACCCCATGAAGGGCCACCCGGGCTACCAGGGAGACGACGTCGACTATGTGGCCGGCATCCTTCGCCGCGTCGGCTCGGAGCGGGTCAAGATGCTGTTTGACATCTACCACGTGCAGATCATGAACGGCGACGTGATCCGCCGGATCGAGCAGTGCAAGGACGTGATCGGCCACGTCCACACCGCCGGCAATCCCGGCCGGGCCGAGCTCGACGACAACCAGGAGATTCTCTACCCGCCGATCATGCGGAAGCTCGTCGAGATCGGCTATGCGGGCTTCGTCGGGCAGGAGTTCATCCCCACCCGCGACCCGCTCGCCGGCCTGAAGCAAGCCGTCGAACTCTGCGACGTGTAGGCCTCGCCTTCACGGCCGCCCCATCACCGGGCCAGCACGATCCGCACGTCGGCCACGTTCGTGCCAGTCGGGCCGGTGACGACCAGGCCGTCGGCGGCTTCCAAGAGCGGCAACGCGTCGCAGCGGACCACGGCGGCGGCCGCGTCGAGGCCAAGCGCGGCGACACGGGCGGCGACGCCGGCGTCGGCACAGCCGCCGGCCGCCATCGTCGGCCCGTCCTCGCCGTCGGTGCCGAGGCTCGCGACCAGGAGCCCTGCCGGCCAGCCGCCCGACGGCCCGGCCGCGGCGAGGGCCGACGCGGCCGTCTGCTGATTGCGGCCCCCGCGGCCGTGATCGGCGGGTAGCCGCACGACCGCCTCGCCGCCTTCGATGACCGCGCGGGACCGGCCGTCGGCCGCGGTGCTCCGGGCGAGGGCCTGCCCGTCGCGGAACAGCCGGCGGCCCACCTCGTCGGCGGTCTCCTGCGCGGCCGAAGCGGCCGGCCGCACCGTGACCTCGTAGCCAAGCCGCTCGGCGACGCGGGCGGCCGCCGTGACGGCGGTGGCGTTGGTTCC
>JBIKXY010000217.1:0-5031 GCA_044355515.1 Pirellulales bacterium | reverse complement strand
GGCCCTCGGGCACGACCGCGATCTGCCGGCGGACCGCGGCGAGCAGTTCGGCCGGCGATGCCGACACCGGGTCGATGCCCGCGTGGGCCAGAAACGCCGCCGCACAGGTCGTGCGGTCGAGCCCCTCTGTGCCGAGCACCGTGCCGCAGAGCCGTTCGAGCAGGGCCGCGGCATCGGCGAGCGACGTGCCCGGGGCATACCACTCGAGGATCGTGAACTCGACGTCGTGCTGCGGGCCCCGCTCGCCGTCGCGGAAGGCGGGAGCGAACTGATAGATCGCCCCCGCCCCGGCGGCCAGGAGCCGCTTCATCAGGTTCTCGGGGCTGGCCTGAAGCCAGCGCGGGATGGCACCGCCGGCGAGCTGCACCGGGACCGGCTCGATGTGGGCCTCGGGCAGCACCTCCGCCGCCAGGACCGGGGTGTCGACCTCGAGGAAGCCGTTGGCGTCGAACAGCTCGCGCACGCGGCTCCGCACGTGCGCCCGCCGCTCGAGGATCGTCCTCATGGCCATCATCGATAACGGTGCCTGGCACCAAATCTGGGTAACTTGGAGGGGCTCAATATCCCAGATTGCCCAGATTTGGTGCCAGGCACCTTTGTTCAGGCCTGCGGCCGGGCCGCCGCCAGTTTCTCGGCGGTCTCCCGGTAGATGAGCACCGGGCAGGGTGCGCGGCGGACGATCTGCTCGGCCACGCTGCCCATCAAGAGCCGCGTCAGGCCCGTGCGGCCGTGGGTGCCCATCACGATCATCTCGCAGCCCTCGTCAGCGGCGATCCGCACCACTTCGCCGGCGGGATCGCCCATCGTGAGCCGGTGCTCGCAGGAGACCGCCGCATCCCGGGGCCGCACATCCTCGAGCATCTTCTGGATCCGCTCGGAGTTGGGCTCGGGCAGTCCGTAATAGAGCTCCCCGCCGCCGTAGGCCAGCGGTGGCTCCTCGACGTGAACGATCAAGAGCCCGGCGTCGGACGCCTTGGCGAGCGCCTCGGCGTGCACCATGGCGGCGTCGCTGGCGGTCGAGAAATCGGTCGGAAACAGGATCGTTTTCCCCGCCATGATCACACCTCCGGGAATAGACCTGGAAAGCCACCATCCATTGTACGCCCCGAGCTTGCGCGACGCTGGATTTCCGGCAGTCGTTACCGCAGCCGCATCCCGGGCAACGCGCCCGAATCGGGCGAGAGCAGGAACACGCCCTCGGCCCCGGCGCCGCTGGCCGCCACCACCATGCCCTCGCTGAGCCCGAACTTCATCTGCCGCGGGGCCAGGTTGGCCACCACCACCACCAGCCGCCCCACGAGCGCGGCCGGATCGTGGAAGCCCTTGATCCCGGCGAACACCGTCCGCCGCACGTCGCCCCCGAGGCCGACGGTGAGCTTGAGGAGCTTCTTGGCCTCGGGCACTTCTTCGGCGGCGACGATCCGGGCGACCCGCAGGTCGAGCTTGGTGAAGTCGTCGATCGTGCACTGGGCCGCCAGCGGCTCGGCCTCGAGCGGCGCGGCGGGATCGGTCACGGAACCCTGCTGGGTGTCGGTCATCGGCGGTCCTCCCGTGGTGGTGGCTTTCGTGTCGGACTTGGTGATCGGGTCTCCCGGCTCGGCCGGTCGCGAGGCGGCGAGCATCGCCTCCACGGCCGCGGGCTCGACCCGGCGGGCCAGCGGCACGAAGGCCGCCACCGGCAGGCCCACGAGCGGCGCGGCCGCCTCGCCCCAGGAACGGATCGGGCCGCCCACGAGATCGCCCGCCTGTTCGGCGAGCCGCGGCAGCACCGGCGCGAGATACACGGCCAGTTGTCGGAACAGGTTCAGGGCCACGCTGGCCACGGCCTGGAGCCGGTCGGCCGCCGCGGGGCCCGCCTTGGCGAGCTTCCAGGGCTGCTCGGCATCGACATAGGCGTTGGCCCGGTCGGCCGCCTGCATCACGATCCGCATCGCCCGAGCGAAGTCGCCCGCCTCGTAGGCGGCGGCGATCGTCTCCCCCTCGGCGGCTGCGGCGGCGAACAGGCCGCCGTCGTCGGGGTAGGTCGCGGCCAGGCCGGTGGGCCCGAGCCAGCGGGCGGTGCGGCTGGCGAGGTTGGCCACCTTGCCCACGATGTCGGCGTTGAACTTGGCGGTGAACTCCTCGAGGTTGAGATCGAGGTCGTCGATCCCGCCCGAGAGCTTGGCCGCGTAGTAATACCGCAGCATCGCGGGATCGAGATGGTCGAGGTAGGTCCGGGCCAGGATGAAGGTCCCGCGGCTCTTCGACATCTTCTGGCCGTTGACGGTCAGGAAGCCGTGCACCCGGACCTTCGTCGGCAGGGCCAGCCCCGCCGCCTCGAGCATCGCCGGCCAGAACAGCGTGTGGAAGTAGACGATGTCCTTGCCGATGAAGTGGTGGATCTCCGACCGGGGCCGGCCGGCGGGATCGCGGCCCCACCAGTCGTCGAGCCGGCCGCCATGCACGGCACACCACTCGGCGGTGGCCGCGAGGTAGCCGACGGGCGCGTCGAACCAGACGTACCAGAAGTGGCCCGGGGCATCCGGAATCTCGAACCCGAAGTAGGGAGCGGGGCGGGAGACGTCCCAGTCGCGAAGCGGCTCGCCCAGGAAGTGGCCGGCCAAGTAGTTGGCGATCGGCGGGTCGAGGGCTCCGGAGGCCTGGGTCCAGTCGGCGAGGAAGGCGTGGAGCGACTCGATCGTCACGAACAGGTGCTCGGCCGACCGGACCTCGGGCACGGCTCCGGAGAGCGTGCTCGTCGGATCGATCAGCTCGGCCGGGGCGTAGGTGGCGCCGCACTGCTCGCAGGAGTCGCCGTATTGGTCGGTCGCCCGGCACTTCGGGCAGATGCCCTTCACGAACCGGTCGGCCAGGAATACGCCCGCCTGCGGGTCGTAGAGCTGGCGAACCTCCCGGCTGACGACGAGATCTCGTTTCCGCAACGCCTGCCACAACTCGCCGCACAGCTGCCGGTTCGAGTCGCTGTCGGTCGAGCCGTAGTGGTCGAAGGCCACCTGGAAGCCGGCGAAGTCGGCCAGGTGGGCCGCCCGCATGTCGGCGACGAGCTCCTGCTCGCTGCGGCCCTCGGCCCGGGCCCGGATCATGATCGCGGTGCCGTGGGTGTCGTCGGCACAGAGATAGATCGCCTCGTGGCCGCGGAGCTTCTGGAAGCGGACGAAGATATCGGTCTGCAGATACTCGACCAGGTGCCCCAGATGGATGTGGCCGTTGGCATAGGGCAGCGCCGAGGTGACGAGGATGCGGCGCGGGCGAGGGTCGGGCATGCGGGTGGGGCTCGGGAGCGGCGGCGGGCGAGGCGGATTGTAGAAAGCCGCGAGCCGGCGAGGAAACACCGGTCGCCGTGGGTGGCTGGGCAAGCCTGCGGCAGGAGTCGGGGGGCCAAGTTGGGCTTGTGACGCGTCGCGGACCGGGGCAGTATCCCGCCCCCCGCGACGCGGCCTGGAGTCGCCGCGGGTTCCTGCACACCGCCCTGAGCGGACCCTGGAACGACGCATGAAAACCCTGCCTGCCCGACTGTGGACCCGCCCGGCGGCCTGTGGATTCCCGCTCGTCTCGGTCTTCGTGGCCATCGTCGCGGCCGCGTCGGGGGCAGCCGCCGCACCGCCGCCGAGCCCCGCGGCCGCCGCGGCCGCCGGCGAGGCCGTGTTGCTCGACTTCACGGCCAGCTGGTGCGGACCCTGCCGGCAGATGGCGCCGATCGTGGCCGAGGTCTCCGCCGCCGGCTGGGTCGTGCGGCCTGTGGACGTGGACCGGGAGCCCGATCTCGTCCGCCGCTTCGGAGTGACGGGCGTTCCCTGCTACGTGCTGCTGGTGAAAGGCCACGAGGCGGGTCGGATCAACGGCGCGACGACGCGGGCCGAGCTCGAGCGGCTGTTGGCCGCGAGCGCCGCCCCGCTCGGCGGTCAGGCACCGCCTCCCGCCGCCCTGCCACCCACCGAGCCCGGCATCCCGCTGCCCGTGACACCGGCCGCCGCGGCCCTGTCCACCGAGACACCGATCCGGGCCGCTGCCGCCGTGCCCAGCCCGCAGTCGCCGGCCAGCCCGCAGTTCGCCTCCGCACCTCCACCTCCGGCCGCGGCCGTGACGCCACCCGAAGCCGCCGCGCCGGTCGCCCCCGCGGCGGCCGGCGAGCCGCCCCGCGACGCCCTCGAGCGCAGGCTGATGGCCGCCACCGCACGGTTGCGGGTCGAGGACGGCTCCGGCGTCTCCTGGGGCACCGGCACCGTGATCGATTGCCGGCAGGGCGAAGCATTGATTCTCACCTGCGGCCACATCTTTCGCGACTCCGCGGGCAAGGGGCGGGTCGAGGTCGACCTGTTCGCGGCGGGCGGACCGCGGGGCGTCGCGGGGCAGGTGGTGGCCTGGGACCTGCGCCGCGACTTGGCGCTCGTGAGCATCTTCACCGACGCACCGCTGGAGTCGGTTCACGTGGGATCGGCCGACAGGCGGGTCGCCCCGGGTGAGTCGGTCATGACGGTGGGCTGCAACGGCGGCGCCGATCCGACCATCCACCGCAGCCGGATCACGGGCGTCGACAAGTATCTCGGCCCGGCCAACGTGCAGGTGGCGGGGCAGCCGGTGCAGGGCCGCAGCGGCGGCGGCCTGTTCGCCAGCGACGGCACGCTGATCGGCGTCTGCAACGCCGCCGACCCGGCCGACAACGAGGGGCTGTTCGCAGCCCTGCCCTCGATCCACGAGCAGCTCGAGGAGGCGGGACTCGCCTTCGTGTACCGCAACGTCTATCCCAGCACCGGCGCCGACGCCCTGGCCGCCGGCGGCTCGGCCCATGTGCCGGCCATGCCCGACGCGATGCCTCCGGTCTCGTTCGATCGCCGCGACCGGGCCGAGGCCGTGCCCACGACCTCGACCGCCGGGCCGCCGAGCGGTCAGGCCTTGGCCGCGGCCCCGCTCCCGCCCCCCGCGGCGGAACCGGCTCCTCCGGCGACTGCCGGTGCGACCCCGCCCGCTCGAGCCGCCCTCTCGCCCGGCGAGCAGGCGCTCCTCGATCATGTCCGCCGGCACGAGGGCAAG
>JBIKXY010000216.1:0-5036 GCA_044355515.1 Pirellulales bacterium | reverse complement strand
GAAGCCGCGATCGGCGGCCAGCAGGTCGTACTTCCCGCGGAGCACGGCCATGTCTTCGGTGTCGCCGTAGATATTGTCGCCGAGCATCAGGAGGACGTCGGGCTTGAAGCCGCTGACGGCCGACCAAATCGGCATCGGCCGATCCTGCTTGGCGCAGGATCCCAGCGCGATCCGGCTGACGACGAGATCGCCGGCCGGCTCGCCCGCGGTCGCGGGTGCAACGGCCAGGGCCGCCAGCAGCATGACCGCGGTGGACGTGTGCATGGCAGTGAGACGCATCCCACGCAACTCCTTCGACCCGGGGGCTCAGGCCGTCCAGACAAACTCGACGGCTGCGTCGATCTCGGGGTGGAGGCTCTTGTGCACTGGGCAGGTGAGGGCCGCCTGCTCGAGCACGGGCCGGTCTGCGTGGTCGGCCGGCAGCGGGATCCTGATCGTCGTCTTGAGCGAGGCGATCCGCCGCGGCGGGGCGGCCGTCATCAGCTTCTCGGTCTCGGCCGTCATCCCGGCGAGGTCGAGGCCGCGGCGGTCGGCCACGATCCCCATGATCGTCATCATGCAGGCGCCCAGCGCCGTGGCCACGAGATCGGTCGGGGAGAAGCTCTCCCCCTTGCCGTGATTATCGACCGGGGCATCGGTGACGAGCGTGGTGCCCGAGGGGCCGTGGGTGGCCCGGCAGCGGAGGCCGCCTTCGTAGGTGGTGGTGAGCTTGACCATGGGTCGCATCCTGCGGAACGGTTGGGCCACCAAGTCTACAAAAAAAGGGGACATCCCCCGTTTCCGCGTTTCGGCATCATGCTCTTGGGGTGGCAAGGAAACGGGGGATGTCCCCTTTTTTGCGACGGCCGGGAATGGGTTTCCCGCCTACGATGCGAGGGTCAGAAAGGATCCAGTGGCATGGGATTTCGCTCGCTCCGCGACTGCACCGACGCGCTCCGCCGGGAGGGCCAGTGCGTGGTCATCGACCATCCCGTCGATCCGCAGCTCGAGATCGCCGAGATCCAGCGGCGGCTGTTTCGGGCCGGAGGGCCGGCAGTGCTGTTTTCGCGGCCCAAGGGAACCGAGTTCCCCGTGCTCGTGAATCTCTACGGCACGAAAAAACGGATCGAGCGGATCTTCGCCGACTCGCTCGACCGGGTGCGGCGGCTGGTGGAGCTCAAGATCGACCCCACGGCCGCCCTGAAAAATCCCGCCCGCTACTGGCGGAGCCCCTACGACGCGCTGGCGATGCTGCCACGCGGTGTCCGCAGCGGCCCGGTCATGGCCCGCTCCGTGCCGCTCTCGCGGCTGCCGCCGGTGGTCTCCTGGCCCGGCGACGGCGGCCCGTTCGTCACGCTGCCGGCCGTCTACACGGAAGACCCGAACCGGCCGTCTCCCAAGCACTCGAACCTCGGCATGTATCGGGTGCAGCTGGCGGGCAACGAGTATGAGCCGGACCGCGAGGTCGGCCTCCACTATCAGATCCATCGCGGCATCGGGCTCCATCACGCCGCGGCGCTGGCCCGCGGCGAGTCCTTGAAAGTGGCTATTTTTCTCGGCGGCTCGCCGGCCATGGCCGTGTCGGCCGTGATGCCGCTCCCGGAGGGGCTCAGCGAGCTCACCTTCGCCGGCGTGCTCGCCGGCCACCGGATCCCGATGATCCGTCGCCCGGGGCGGCCGGCGATCTACGCCGACGCCGACTTCGTGATCGAGGGCACCGTCTCGCCCGGGGCCACGAAGCCCGAAGGCCCATTCGGCGACCATCTCGGCTACTACGCCCGACAGCACGAGTTTCCGCTGCTGCGGGTGGATCACGTCTGGCACCGCGAGGGGGCGATCTGGCCGGTCACGGTCGTGGGCCGCCCGCCCCAGGAAGACACGCTCTTCGGCTGGCTCGTTCACGAGCTCACCGGCCCTGTGATCCCCACCGTCCTGCCGGGCATCTCGAGCGTCCACGCGGTGGACGCCTCGGGCGTGCACCCGCTCCTGCTCGCCGTGGGCAGCGAGCGGTACATGCCGTGGAAGAAGTCCGACCGGCCGGCGGAGCTGCTGACCCAGGCCTCCGCGATCCTCGGTCAGGGGCAGCTCTCGCTCGCCAAGTATCTGTTCATCGTGAATGGCGGCGACTGCCCCGGCCTCGACGCCCACCATGTGCGGGAGTTTTTGGGGTGCCTGCTCGCCCGGGCCGACTGGCGGCGCGACTGCCACTTCCACACCGAGACTACCATCGACACGCTCGACTACTCGGGCAGTGGCTTCAACGCCGGCTCGAAGCTCGTCGTCGCCGCCCGGGGCCCGGCGATCCGCGACCTGCCCACGGAGCTCCCCGCTGGTATCCCGCTCCCCCACGGCTTCGCGAACCCCCGCGTCTGCCTGCCGGGCGTGGTGGCCGTGGAGGGGCCGCGGATCGAGCCGCGGCCGCAGCTTGCGGCCTCGAGCGACGCCGCGATCTGGTCCTCGGCCGGCGCGGCCGGCTGGGGCGGCGACGTGAATCGGCTCTGCACCGCGATCGACCACGAGCATCCACTGCGGCAGTTTCCGCTCCTGGTCGTCGTGGACGACGCGAGCTTCACGGCGGCCACGCTCGAAAACTTCCTCTGGATCACGTTCACGCGGTCGAATCCCGCGGCCGACGTCCATGGCGTCGAGGCCGAGATCCGCAACAAGCATTGGGGCTGCCGCGGGCCGCTCGTGATCGACGCCCGGCTCAAGCCCCACCACGCGCCGCCCGTGGAGGAGGATCCGGCCGTCACCGCGGCGGTAGACGAACTCTGCCGAACCGGCGGCCCGCTCGCGGGCTTGGGGCTCTGACCGCTTCAGGCCGTGATGCTCGAGACCCGGATCTTCGTGGCGAGCGCCCGGTGGCCGGTGCGGCGGCGGTAGTTCTTCCGCCGCTTGAACTTCTGCACGTAGATCTTTTCGCCCTGCACGAGGCCCAGCACCTCGGCCTTGACGGTGGCTCCCTTCACCTTCGGCTTGCCGAGGGTGAGTTTGCCGGCCTTGCTGACGGCCAGGACGTCGTCGAACACCACCTCCCCGCCGGCCGGCAGGTGGCGGAAGTCGATCTCGAGCTCCATCCCCTCCATCACGCGATACTGCCGGCCGCCGTCCACGACGACGGCGTAGGTATGGCCCGCACCCTTCATGCTGGCGGCGGAGGAAGTCTCGGAAGCGGTGGCGGCCATGGCTCGGAACTCGTTCGGGGGGCTGAGGGTGCGGATGCAGAAACCCGGAAGCCCTGTAGCGTAGCCAACGCCCTGCGGGTGGTCGAGTGGGCCTTGTTTCGCCGGGAAAAATGCCGCTGCGAGGCCCGGCCCGAGCAGCTTTCGTGTCCTCCTGCACCGCCGGCGTTATCATGGGGGAAGACCGTTGTTGCGGCTGTATCGCCGGCCGCAGCCCCGCCGATCGACCAGCCTCGCTGGTCCGCGATCCGTGCCGATTGGCCGCGGATCGGCGACGCGGGTGACCCCCTGGCAGGATCGTGTCACATGGGTTGCTCGATCTGGACGAGGCTTGCGTCCTGCCTGCTCGCAGCGGCGGCCACCGGCATCGCCACGGCCACGGCTGCCGAGCCGACTCCGCCGACCCCGCCGCCCGCCCGGCTCTCGTTCAACAAGGACATCCGGGCGATCCTCTCGGAAAACTGCTTCGCCTGCCACGGCCCCGACAGCGGCAATCGCCAGGCGGGCCTGCGGCTCGACACCTTCGAGCAGGCGACCGCGGAACTCGACAGCGGCCTGCGGGCGATCGTGCCGGAGGACGTAGCCGCGAGCGAACTCGTCGCCCGCGTCGCCTCCGACGACCCCGACCTCGTGATGCCGCCCCCCGAGGCCAAGATCGGCCGGCTCTCGGCCGAGCAGGTGGCGACGCTCGAGCAGTGGATCGCCGAAGGCGCGACCTACGAGCCCCACTGGGCGTTCGTGCCGCCGGCGAAGCCCGCCGCGGCCGACGCCGCGGCCGGCATCGACGCCATCGTCGCCGGCAAACTCGCCGCCCGCGGGCTCGCCTTCCAGCCCGAGGCCGACCGGACCACGCTCATCCGCCGCGCGAGCTTCGACATCACCGGCCTGCCCCCCGAGCCCGGCGAAGTGCAGGCCTTCCTCGCCGACACTTCGCCCGACGCCTACGAGAAGCTGCTCGACCGGCTCCTCGCCAGCCCACGGTACGGCGAGCGAATGGCCGCCGACTGGATGGATCTGGCCCGCTACTCGGATAGCTACGGCTTCCAGGTGGATCGGCCGCGGCCCACGATGTGGCCCTGGCGCGACTGGGTGATCGAGGCCTTCAACGCCAACCTGCCCTGGGACCAGTTCACCCTCTGGCAGCTCGCGGGCGACCTGCTGCCGAATCCTTCGCCAGAGCAGATTCTGGCCACCGCATTCAACCGGCTGCATCCGCAGGAGTCCGAAGGGGGCAGCGTGGAGGAGGAGTATCGCGTCAACTACGTCAACGACCGGGTCACGACCTTCGGCACGGCCTTCCTCGGGCTCACGCTCGAATGCTGCCGCTGCCACGACCACAAGTTCGACCCGCTCTCGCAGCAGGAGTATTACCAGTTCTTCGCCTTCTTCGACGACGTGGACGAAGCGGGGCTGTATTCGTATTTCACCGACGCCACGCCCACGCCGAAACTCAGGCTCATGGACGACAAGGCCGCCGCGGCCCTGGCCAAGGCCGACGACGCCTGCGCCGAGGCGGCCGCCGTGCTCGCCGACCGCGAGGCGGCCGTGCGGCGGGCCGTGGCAGACTGGGTGGCCGGCAAGGGGGAGAAGCCCGCGGGGCTCGCGGCCCAGGCGGCCGGCACGATCCCTGGCGAACTCGTCCGCTATGGCTTCGACGAGCGTCAGCCCGACGGCACGTTCGCGAGCGGCTTAGCCGACGACCAGCCCGCCACTTCACCGACCGACAACACCCTCGTGCCCGGCCAGACCGGTCAGGCCATCCGGCTCACCGGCGACCATCCGGTGACCACGCCGGCGGGCAACTTCCGCCGCAGCCAGCCCTTCACCGTGTCGCTCTGGCTCCAAGCCCCCACGCGGTTCGACCGGGCGGTCGTG
>JBIKXY010000215.1:0-5051 GCA_044355515.1 Pirellulales bacterium | reverse complement strand
ATCGTCGTTCCAGAAAAACCGCGGCTCGTGCCAGGCGAAGGCGAGGCAGATCGCGACGACGGCGAGGCCGGCGAGGGCCGTCATGAGGATTTCGTGAGGCAGTCGCGGCCGGTCGGTATGCATGCGCCGGAGGATACCGTGCCGCCGCATGAGGCCGAAGCAGACGGGGGGGAAGGGCGGCATTGGCCACGATTGCGATGCGAGAGCGATCATGGACTCCTCGTCCGCACCACGCAGGAGCTGGTCGCGTTCGACGTGGCGGGCCACTGACCACTGGCTTGCCATGTGCGTCACATGCAACTATGTCTCAAGCATGAGACTTGGGCACGAGGGCCTTCAAGCATGAGCAAGATGATCCAGATTCGAAACGTCCCGGACGATGTTCATGCCACGCTCAAAGCGCGGGCGGCGCTCGCCGGCCAGCCCCTCACCGAGTTCCTGCTCACTGAAATCCGCCGGGTCGTGGAGCGGCCCGCGCCGGATGAGCTTGCCGCACGACTGCTGCGTCGGCCTCGTGTCCGCCTCACGACATCACCGACGAAGGCGGTGCGGGCAGAGCGGGGTCGCCGATGATCGTGCTCGACGCTGCGGCCGCCCTGGACCTTCTGCTCCCGGGCGGGTGATGACGGGGGAACTCGCTGAGGCGATCGACAAGGTCGTGATCACCTGCGACGGCCGCCTTTCCGCCGTTCCCGGCATCCGAGCGGCCGTCGAGGTGATCACGATCTGAACTGCGGGCGGTGCCGCCGGCTCACTCGGCCGACCCGCCGCCCGCGGTGAGGATCGCGCGCAGCCGGCCCAGCCAGACCTGGTCGCGGATCTCGTCGAGCGCTGAGGCGTCGAGCACGAACTCGTGGCCCGGGTCGCCCTCGTGGGCCCCCGGCGCCTCCTGGAAGGGGCCGAGCCAGCCGTCGCCGCGGATGCCCGCATAGCCGCCGGTGTCGTAGATCCGCGCGGCGTGGCCGTCGGCGAAGAGGACCGGGGCCGAGCCCCCCACCATCCGGAAGAGCCGGCCGTCTTCGGCATTGGCGTTCACGAGCCCGCGCTTCGCCTTGTGGATCGGGGTGATGTCGGCGAGCGTGTGCACCTTGCGCGTGCCGTCGCCGGTGCCCAAGGGCGTCGCGAGGCCGGATTGAATCGTGGCCGCCGGGCCGTCCGTCATGCCCTCCACGAGCGCGTCCCCGATCTTGGCGGGCCGCTTGCGGCCGGACGGATCGACGAAGGCGTTGATCGCGGCGGCCTTCTCGGCGTCGAGGATCACATCTTGCTCGGAGTGGCCATGGCCGCCGCCATGATCCTCGCCGTGGTCATGGTCATGGTTGCCGACCTGGGCCGGGCCCATCAGCGCGATCTTGTCGGCCGACGTGAGGCCCGTGGGATCGGCCAGATGCGCCGTCGAGAGCGGGCCGTCGCCGTCGAGCGGGCACATCTCGGGGTCGCCGCCGTTGTCGTGCGGGCTGGCATCGACGGAATAGGAATCGCCCGAGGTGATGTTGTTGTCGCCCCGCGAGAAGTGCCAGGTGGTCACGAAGTTGGTGTTGTAGCCATTGTCCCAGACGGTCTGCGACGTGCCGAAATACTCCGAGCCGTGGAAGTCGTCTTCGTCGGCGGGGTCCACGGTCGTGCCGTCGGCCTTCGTGGCCGTGGCCCAGCGGATCTGATTGAGCTTGCCATGGCCGTCGAGGCCCCCCGCGGCGAAGGCGAACTCCTCGGAGACTTTTCCGCGGCTCACAGGGTCGAGGCTCTTGCCGGGATTGGCATACTTCGCGTTCACGAGGTCGGCCACCCAGCCGACCTTGGTGATGTCGCCGTCGCGATAGTGGTCGAAGGCGCCGGTCGAGAGCCGGCCTTCCTTGTCGAGCGTGGCGTGGTCGAGAAAACCCTTGCCGAAGGCCTGCACATGGGCGAGGGCCGCCGACGCCTTGGCGGTGCTCTGCACGGCCGCGAGATTAGGCAGCAAGAGCCCGAGCAGGATGCCGATGATCGCGATCGAGACGAGCAGCTCGACGAGGGTAAACGCCCGGCGGGGGGCGGGGCGGGAAAAAAGCGTGGACATGGGATGGTGTTCCTGTGTGAGCGGGTGTGTGGATATCGATGCGGGCGGTCGCGAATGCCGACGTGGCAGCGGCGGGCGGACCGCGGGCGAGAAACACCATGGCCGGCGGGAGCCGCTCGGCCAAACTGAAGCCACACACTTCCCGCCACCGGGCGGGGCTCGAGCAGGTGACGGGCGTCCAGGGGAGGATGGCCACCGCCCCGGCGAGGAAGTCACAGGCGAGGCACCGCGCCCTGAGCACGGGCTCGTGCGGGGTTGCCGGGCCGCTGTCGCGGGCAGAGGTTGCCTCGCCTGCCGGAGGCTGCGCGAGCCGCTCGCTGATGGCGTGGCGGCAGTGGCCGTGGCGACAGGTCCGGGGGGGAGCCGAGCCGGTCGTCGGCCGCTCCGGGGCGGCCGCGCCCGCCGCCGCCTGCGGGGCATGGCCGCAGCAGCCGCCATGATCATGCGCGACGGTGGCGAGCAGGCCGGCCGCCAGATGCGCGGCCAGGCTCAGGGCCACGAGGCCGCGACGGGTTGGGCGGGATTTGAGCATGGCCGGGGGGTCTACCTGCAAAGGATTTGCAAGATACGCCAGGCCGCCGGCCGTGTCAAGCGGTGGGCCTGGGGTTTCGCGAAGGCGGGCTCCGCCGCGGCCAGACCCACTAAACTCGACGGCGGCGCGGGCTTGTTTCGCGTCCGCGCTCGCCATCCGGCTCCCCCGCCCTGCGTGTCTTCGGCATGACATCCACGCTGCTGGCCCATCATTGGTTCTTTCAGCCGCGGGGGGGCGAGCGGGTGCTCGTGGAGCTGGCCGCGCTCCTGCCGGAGGCGCCGATCCTCGCGGCGTTCGCCACGCGAGACGTTTCGGGCTGGCCGGCCGCGATGGCCGCGCTTCTGCCCCGAGTGAGGCCGAGCCGGCTGCAGGGGCTCTATCGGGCCGCGGCCGCGATGCCCCCGCTGATGCCGCTGCTTTTGCCGCTCTTGCCCTGGGGCATGCGGCGGTCGTTTCGCCGTGAGCTTTCGGCCGCGGAGCGGCTCGTCGTGTCGGACGCCGGCCTGGCCAAGTGCCTCGCCCTCGAGACATCCGCCCCCGTGGCCGTCTATCTCCATAGCCCGATGAGGCACATCTGGCACGACGCCGACGTCACGCTCGGCCGGCTGCCGCGGCCGCTGCGGCCGGCGGGTAGTCGAACGATCGAGCGGCTGCGACGGGTGGACCGCGAGGCGGCCGGCCGGGTGGCCCGCTGGGCCGTCAACTCCCGGACCACGGCCCGCCGGGCGGCGGCGGCGTATGGCCTGCCGCAGAACGAGCTGACGGTGATTCCCCCGCCGGTCACGGTGCCGAGCGAGCCGCCATCGGCCGGCCCGCGGGCAGGGCTGCTCGTCGTATCGGGCATGGAGCCCTACAAAAACGATCTTCTGGCGGTCGAAGCGGCCAGGCGGCTGGGCCTGCCGCTGACGGTGGTGGGCGACGGGCCCGAGCGGCTGCGGCTCGAGGCTGCGGCCGGGGGCGGCGCAGGCAGCGGGGCAGGGGCGCGGTTTCTCGGGTATGTAGCCGATGCCGAACTCGACCGACTCTATCGCAGCCATGCGGCCCTGCTCTTCTGCGGCGAAGAGGACTTTGGGATCGTGCCGGTGGAGGCGATGGCCCGCGGCTGCCCGGTGGTGGCGCTCGGCCGGGGCGGGGTGACGGAGACGGTGGAACCGGGCGTGGGGGGCGTCTTCTTCGCGGAGCCTTCGGTCGAGGCCGTGGTAACGGCGGTCGAGAGCTGCCTCCAACGGCCCTGGGATCCCGCGACGATGCACGCCGCGGCCGAGCGGTTCGGGCCGGCGGCGTTTCGCGACGCGGTGCGGGCCTGGCTCGGGTGAGCAATCCGGGACGGGAGCTGATTCCGGAACAATCGGCTGCCGTCCCGGACTTATCAGGCGGGTTTTGACGAAAGCCAATCACACAGCCGATTTCGAACCCGCTGCAGCCGGTTGTCGGCGATACGGCCGATCTCTCCCAGCATCATGGAATCATGACACACTGCAAGGCGGGCGATGCGGAGCACGCTGCTGATCTTCAGTCCTGACGTCGCGAAATCACCGTCTTCCTTCGTGATCACCTCGTCGAAACCGTCGAGCGATTGGTCGACTCGTGAAGAGAGCATGCAGATGAGCCAGTCGTCATACGCTCCCGGCAGCCGCCGGATCACGACGGCCGGCCGAACCTTCCCCGGTGAACCGGTCTCAGTTTGCGGAAACGGCACCAATACCACCGCGCCCTCGTCGATCATGGTCGTGCGACCTTTGCATCGGCCGGCGAATAGATGTCAGGTTCGTCTTCAAGGCCCCGCATGGCTTGACGTATCGAAAACCGCATCCAGTTGTCGTCGTCGCCTCGCGGCCCACGGGCCTTCAGGTATGCGACAAAATCCAGTACCTCCCGCTGAACGGCTTCCGGCAGAGCCTTGATTTCCTGCGAGATTTGCTCGGCTGTCGTCATGGCGTCAGTCACCGTGGCATGCCCGCCAGCCTCGGCCGATGGACCGGGAAGGGAACACGTGTGCAGTATTCGGCCCGAGTCGCCGCCCGTCAAGCGGGCTGCCGCCGTGCGCCCAGGTTCAGCGCTTCCACAAGACGAAGAACCAGTTTTGGGCGAAGACGGGCAGGAGCGCCGTCAGGCCATCGTCGAGCAGGTTGAGCCCGGCGACGAACGATGGCGAATCGCGAAGCCATGCAGGGAGCGCGCTCGGGGGGTTCCGCGGGACGATGTTGTAGCGACCGCATTCGACGATCGAGGCGAACTTCGTGCGGCCGAGTACGTCCCTGAATTCAGCAAGAAGCTTTGAAGAACTGATCGCCGAGAGCGCACCGGTGCGAGCGTGCTCGAGAAGCGAGTGGGGCGGCCTTCGCCACAGCAGCCCAGCAACCAGGCCATTGGTGTCAATGACCGCCCGCACCGTTCATGTGCTCCCTGCGAGCCGCCTTCACTTCCGCTACGATCTCCGGCATTGACATCGGCTCGATACCG
>JBIKXY010000051.1:0-15459 GCA_044355515.1 Pirellulales bacterium | reverse complement strand
GGCCGTGCCGTTTGCCCGCGACTGGCGCGACTCGCTCCTGGCCGCCGAGCCGCCGCTCTACTGGCAGCACGTGGGCGTCTACGCCTACCGCCGGCAGGTGCTCGAAGCCTGGGACACGCTGCCGGAGTCGCGGCTGGCCGCCCACGAGAGCCTGGAGCAGTTGCGGGTGGTCGAGGCGGGAATCCCGATCGTGGCCGGGGCCATCGCCCACGCGGCCCGGGGCATCGACACCCCGAAGGACTACGCGGCCTTCGTGGCGCGGCAGCGCGCGGGCGGGTGACTGTCGTGGGCTCGGGTGGCAGGTCGTGGGTGGTGCAGGCGAGGCGTTGCCCGTGCCCCATCGCCGGACGCTCGCTGCGGGCATCCTGCCCTTCGCTCGCTCCATGCTGGCTACGCTTCGGCATCCTGCCTGCGCTTGCCAGCAAGGCCGGCTTCGGGGCACGGGCAACCCCTCGCTGGGGCGTCCGTCAAGACGCTGTCAGCAGGCAGAGACCGTCAACCTTATTTGGCGAATGTTCCTGAAAGCAGGCGCCCGCGCCCGATTCGTCTGAACGCACATCGCGCGCCACAACGCGCATGAGCACGGCCGCCGGGCGGAGGCCCGGCAAGCCTGCCGGGGCCAGGGATGGCCCGGCAGGCGTGAAGTCAGTCCCAATACCAGACGCCCGCGGGCAGTTCGTTGGCGGCGGTGCGGGCGGTGTTGACCTCGCCCTGCTCGTCCATCAGCAGGTTCGGCGGGTCCAGCGCCAGCCGGGGATACATCGTCACGCCGCCGCCGATCGGGGTCAGCAGGCGGTTGTTCCGCCACACCGCGTTGATCGCCGTCTCGGCCTCCCGCGGGGCGGAGAGCGTCTCGATCTGGTAGGCCCGCTCGTCGCGAAGGGTCTCGGCACCCCAACCGGCCTTGCCGTAGCCGTCGTGCTCCTGGAGATAGGCCGCGGCCACGGCCAGATCGACCAGGCACCGGAGCTGGGCGTAGACCGGGCTCTTCGCCGCGATCTGGGGATAGACGCGGGTGAAGGTCTCGGTGAAGGTCTTGCTCGCCTGGTTCGCCCGGTCGGCCCCCAGCCGCTGCCCGTTCGGGAGCACCACCTCGTCGGCGCCGCACAGCTTGATGCCCTCGCCGACGAGTTCGATCGCGAGGTCGTCCTCGGCGATCCGGACCCGCTGGTAGTCGGGCACGAAATACCACCGTTGGAGGGCGTTGGCCGCCACCGCGCCGGCGCTCGCCAGCTCGATCCAGCTCTTGAGTTTCACTGGCGGGGGCTCGAGCCCGATGCCGATCAGCTTCATCCGGTAGTCGGCCTCGACCATCACGTGCGCGAAATGGGTGGCCGGCGAGACTCCCTGCACGCTTACCATCTGCGTGCCGAGGGCCTCTTTCATCCCGCCCACGATCTCATCGACCCCGGCCTTCGGATTGACGCGGCCGGTCTCGCGCAGAAACTTCTGCAGCGCCGCGAGCCCCTCGGGCTTGGGATCGATCGAGCAGCCCACGAGCCGGTCCTGCGGCTGTCCCGGCGCGAAGCAGCGAACCGCCGCGGCGAGATCCTCGAGCAGCACGGTGGGGGAGCCCGTCTCGGTGCCCCGGGCCCGGCCCACCGCGTCGGTGAACCAGGGCTCGGCCGGGCCGGCGAGCACGATCTCGCCGGGCGTGTCCCCCTCGGCCGGATAGACGAACACATACCGCACGCGGGTCAGGCCCGCGAGCTTGGCGAGCTCGTCGGGAATGCCGCGGCCGTCGGCGAGCCGCTTGGCCAGCTCGGCCTCCAGCCGCGAGAGGGCCACCTTCCGCAGCGGCACGGCCTTCCGCAGGTCGCCGGGCAGGGCCTCGACCGCGGCCTGACGGCGTTCTTTGTTCAAGCCCTGATCGGCAACAGATTGCGTCCGCAGCACGCCCTGGGCGTCCACGACGATGCCGGCAGGTGCGGCGCCCCCAAGTACGACCCCCACTCCGCCACCCCCTCCGCCACCCGGTGCTTGGCCCCGGGCAACCGGCGCGGGCAGACTGGCCGCCACGACCGCGGCGAACCCGATCGTGCGAAACGAGACACGCGAGACAAGCGATCCGGAGAGCGAGCGCATGGGGGTTCACCGGGGCGAGGGGACGACTTGGCCGATGTACCGGAGGGTAATTCCGCCCGTGGCCGCGAGGCAAGAAGAGAATTCCCCGTTTTTGTCGGACTCGAGCCGGAGAAACTCGGGGCCGCGACCCAGGGAACGAGGCCCCTGGTCAGTCCGGTGCGGGCTCAGCCCGGAGCAGCCTCAGCCGACCGCCTTCGCGGAGCGGCCCGGGGGGCCGCGGCGGGCCGGCTGCTCCCGCTTGCGGCCGCCGAGCGAGACGGCGGCCCGCACGCAGCCCGGGCCCAGCAGGTCAACCAGCGCCCGGTGGAGCCCGGCCGACCAGGCCACCGCGTGGCGGTCGGCCTCCAATAAGACCCGCTTGCCGTCGGCGGTGTCGAGCACCAGCCGCAGTGGCACCTTGCCGGGGTGGGCGGCCACGAGCTTCGCCAGCCGCTCGAGCGTGCCCGCGTCGTGCGGCCCCTCGCAGAGCTTCACCGTCACGCTTCGCGCCGGCAGCTCCCAGGCGGCGGCCAGCGGCACGACGTCGTTGACGATCAGGTTGGTCTCCTCGCTGCCCGCCCGGCGGTCGATCGATCCGGCCACCAGGACCACGGCGTCGGCCTGGATGTGCTCGCCGAGCCGGGCGAAGTCCTCGGGCCAGCAGATGCTGCGGACTAGGCCGTCCATGTCCTCGAGGTCGAACATCCCGTAGCGGGTGTGGGCCGAGCCAGGCCGCGGCTGCTTGGTGTTGGAGAGCTTGAGCGCGGCCACCAGCCCCCCGATCACCACGTCGCCCTTGGCAGGCACCGTGCCCAGCGACGCGGTGCCGTGGGTGCAAATCGCCTCCAAGAGCCCCTGGTGCTCGGCCAGCGGATGGCTGTGGACGTAGTAGCCGAGCACCTCCTTCTCATTCGACCGCATCTCGAGGTCGGAAAGCGGCGAGACGTCGGGCAGGCCCGCCGGCACGGCGGCCGCGGCGGCCGGCTCGTCGTCGAACCCGCCGAACAGGCTCTTCTGGCCGCTCTTACGGTCGGCGAGCTGCGCCGCGCCGGCCGCCATCGCCCGCTCGATGCCGGCGAGCAGCTGGCCGCGGTGGCCGCCGAGCGAGTCGAGTCCGCCGGCCTTGGCGAGGTTCTCGATCGCGGTCTTGTTGACCAGCGACGGGTCGAGCCGGCCGCAGAAGTCGTGGAGGTCGCGAAACGGCCCCCCCTTGGCCCGCTCGGCGGCGATCGCCTCCGCCGCCTGCACGCCGCAGCCCTTGATCGCCGCCAGGCCGAACAGGATCCGGCCGCCGGCCACCGAGAAGTCGGCCACGGAGGCGTTGACTTCGGGCGGGGCCACCTCGATCCCCATCCGCCGGCAGTCCTCGACATGCTCGACGAGGGAATCCTTCTTCTTGAAGTTGCGGCCGGTGATGTCGCCCGAGAGCAGGGCCGCCATGAACTCGACCGGATAGTGCGTCTTGAGGTAGGCCGTCTGCCAGGCGAGCAGGGCGTAGGCCGTGGAGTGGCTCTTGTTGAAGCCGTAGCCGGCGAACTTCTCGATCAGGGCGAAGACCTCGGCCGCCTGCTGCTTGGCCAGCCCCTGGGCCTGGGCCCCGGCCACGAACTGCTCGCGGAAGGCGGCGATCGTCTCCAGCTTCTTCTTGCTGATCGCCTTGATGCAGGTGTAGGCCTTGGAGAGCTCGATGCCGCCGAGCCTTTCCAGGATCCGCATCACCTGTTCCTGGTAGACCATCACGCCGTGGGTCTCGGCCAGCACCTCCTCCATCACCGGATGGAGAAACTCGGCCCGCTTCCGGCCGTGCTTGACGTTCACGTACTCGTCGACCATGCCGCCTTCGAGCGGCCCGGGTCGGTAGAGGGCGTTGACGGCCACGATGTCGAGGAAGTGGTCGGGCTTCATCCGCTGGAGCAGGTCGCGGATCCCGCCGCTCTCGAGCTGGAAGATGCCCTTGGTCTCGCCCCGGCAGAGCGTGGCGAAGGTGGCCGCGTCGTCGAGCGGGAAGGCGAGCGGGTCGAGCCGGCGGCCCTGGGTGCTCTCGATCACGGCGAGCGTCTTGGCCACGACCGTGAGATACCGGAGGCCGAGGAAGTCCATCTTCATCAGCCCGGCCCGCTCGACGTCGCCCATCGCCCACTGGGTGATCACCTCCTCCTTGCCCGTCACCCGGCAGAGCGGCACGTATTCCACGAGCGGGCGGTCGGCGATCACCACCGCGGCGGCATGGGTGCCGACGTTGCGGGCCAGCCCCTCGATCCGCTTGGCGAGATCGACGAGCTCCGCCACCTCGGGGTCGGCCTCCGAGGCCGTGGCCAACTGCGAGCCGGGGGCGGCCGCGTCCTCGAGCGAGATCCCGAGCTGGTCGGGCACGAGCGCCACGATCTGGTCCACCCGGGGCACGGGCATGCCCAGCGCCCGCCCCACGTCGCGGATCGCGGCCCGGGCGGCCAGCGTGCCGAAGGTGCCGATCTGGGCGACGTTGGCCTCGCCATACTTCCGCTTGACGTAGTCGATGACCTCGCCCCGCCGCTCCTTGCAGAAGTCGATGTCGATATCGGGGGCTTCCAGCCGGTTGACGTCGAGAAACCGCTCGAAGAGCAGGTCGTATTCCAGCGGGCAGACGTGCGAGAGGTAGAGCGAGTAGGCCACGAGCGCCCCCACGCCCGAGCCTCTGGCCGCCGCCGGGATCTCCCGTTCCCGGGCCTCCCGCACGAAGTCCCAGACGATCAGGAAGTAGCTGGCGAAGCCGAGCGTGTCGATCACGCCCAGCTCGCGGTCGAGCCGGTCCATCACGGCGGCGTGCAGTTCGCCGGAGCCGCCGGCGGCGGGCGGGCGGCCGTCGGCCCAGCGCTTGGGCACCGCCGCGTACCGCTCCTCGAGCCCGGCGAGGCAGAGCCGGCGCAGCTCCTCCGAGGCGGTCCGTCCGCCCGGCACGTCGAAGCCGGGAAAGTGCCGCTTGCCGAGCTCGAGGTCGATCGAGACCGAGTCGGCGATCTCCTGGCTGCGGGCCACGGCCGCCGTGACCAGCCCGCGGTCGAGCCCGGCGAAGGCGGCGTGCATCTCCTCCGGACTCTTGAGATAGAACTCGCTCGAATCCATCTTCATCCGGCTGGCGTCGTTGCGGAACCGGCCGGTGTTGACGCAGAGCAGGATGTCCTGGGCCTCGGCATCCTCGCGGTTGACGTAGTGGCAGTCGCAGGTGGCGACCGGCGGGATGCCGAGTTCTCGGGAGAGATCGAGCGCCGCCTCCGTCACCTGCCGCTGCACCTCCAGGCCGTTGTCCTGGATCTCGATGAAGTAGCGGTCGCCGAAGGTCCGCCGGAACCAGCCGGCCACCTCGCGGGCCTCGGCCAGCGACTCGGCCTGCCCCGGAGCGGCCCCGATCAGCGACCGGGCGAACTCGCTCGACAGGCAGCCCGAGAGGCAGACGAGCCCCTCGCCGAACTGCTCGAGCAGCTCGCGGTCGATCCGGGGCTTGAAGTAGAAGCCCTCGAGATACGCCTTGGTGGCCAGCTGCAGCAGGTTGGCGAAGCCCGTGCGATCGCGGGCCAGGAGCGTGAGGTGGTAGCTCGAATCCTTCTGGCTGCCGGCGTCCTTCTGAAAGCGGCTGCCGGGGGCGATGTAGGCCTCGTAGCCGATGATCGGGTTCAGGCCCGCCGCCTTGGCGGTGGCGTAAAACTCGAGCGCTCCGTGGAGGTTGCCGTGGTCGGTGATCGCCAGGGCGTTCATTCCCAGCTCGGCCGTCCGGGCCACGAGCCGGTCGATGGAGCTGGCCCCGTCGAGCAGACTGTAGTGGCTGTGGCAGTGGAGGTGGGTGAAGGGGAGCGCGCTCATCCGTGGGCCTCGCGAGGGAGGCCCCAGTTTAGCAATGCCGGCGGCTCAACCGCCGACGATTTCGCGGAGCAGCCGCGCGAGCCGGGCCTGGAGATCGAGGATCGCCTGCCAGTCGGGAAACTCGAGCTCCACCTTCTCGGCGCTGCCCCGCATCACGGCTCCTTCGGTGGCCGTCCGCAGCACGTTCTGCACGTACTCCAAGAGTTCGCTCAGCTCGGCCGACTGGGCCGGGCTGAGCCGGTCGGGCGGCGGCGGCGGCTCGCTGGGCAAGAGCGGCGACCGGACCGACTCGACATCTTCGATGACGTCGGAGTTGGGGGCAGCGTTGGGGGCGGAGAACCGCCGCATCCGCTCTCGCAACTCCGCGCCGCGGCCGTTTTCCCCCTCCGGATGCCGGGCCGCGATCCGCCGGTCGATGTCGCTGTGCGAGCCGACCAGGAGCAGCGAGCGGCCCAAGGAGATCATGTCGCCGTCGCGGACGATCCGCACCTGGATGTCCTCGCCGTTGACCTTCGTGCCGTTGGTGCTCTCGAGATCGGTGGCGACGATCTTGTCGTTGTCGGACTGGAGCTTGAGGTGGTAGCGGCTGATCCGCTCGTCGTTGAGCTGGATCGAGTTGCCCTCCTCGCGACCGATCGTCACCGGGGTCGGCACGCGCTCGAACACGCGGCCGCGATCGGCCCCGTGGAGCACTCGCAGCGTGATGTAGGCCATGTCGTGCTTTCGTCCACCGGCGGCGGATGGGCCCCTGATCCGGCTGTGCGGACGCCACCTATGACCCGTGATCATATCTGGCGAGGTGGGCCCGGGCGAACGGCCGAGTCCCCGCCGGCCGCCCGGCGATGGAGTTGGCTCGGTAAAACCGCTACGATCGCCTCCACGCGCCCGTAGCTCAATTGGATAGAGCATCGGTCTTCGGAACCGAGGGTTGGGAGTTCGAGCCTCTCCGGGCGTAGTGTCGGGCATCCAGTGGCGGAGCGAGGCCCGGAGGGATGGCGAAACCTAGTCGGGCGTGCCTCGCTCAGCCCGCGGTTCCTCCGCTGGCGGCTTCCCGGCCGCCGAGCCGAGCCCGCCGATTCGCCGGCCCTGCCCGTCGAAGAACTCCACCGCGCCCTCCCTGGAGTCGGCGGTGGTGCCCAGCGCCACGGCGTCGATGCCCGTGGCGTCACGGATCTCGATCCGGCCGCCGCCCCCCCCCGTCACCCGGCCCGCGTGCACGATGATCGTGTCGGCCTCGCCGAGGATGGCCAGTTCCCGGCACACGACCGTGTCGGCCGAGAGCGTGGTGTTCCGGGGGGCGGCCTCCTGCGGCACGAGCTGGCCCCGCAGGGCCAGGCCGATGGCCAGCAGCAGCAGCGGGTAGACGGTCCAGCGTTCCCTGGTGCTCATGCTCCTCAGTCCGAGTGCTTCTGCCGGAGCCGGGCCGAGAGCCGCAGGATGTGGTGCACCCGCTCGAACTGGTCGAGCCAGTCGGCGACGACGCCGGCGATCGCGTCGGCCGGCGGCGGCACGGCCCCCGTGGCGCAGCTCTCGCCGAGCTGGGCCGCGGCGGCCGCCCGGTAGGCCGACAGGGTGCGGTCGCCGTAAAAAAGGATCGGCGTGAAGTCTTCGCTGAGGAAGGCGGCCACGGGCACCCGCTGCCCGCCGCAGACCTTGAGGTGGGCCGCGATCGCGGGCAGCGCGTCGCGATCCAAGAGCCGCAGATCGATGGCCGGGGCCGCGGCCGCGAAGTGGGCGAAGATCGGGCACTGGTTCACGCAGTCGCCACACCAGGCGCCGGCCAGCACGAGCACCGGCATCCGGCGGACGAAGCCCCCGAGCAGGGCCCGCTGGGCGGCCGTGAGGGCCACCCGGCCATGGAAGGTGTTCCAGCGTTCCCGTTGCTCGGCCGTGGCGTGCCGGTCGAGAAACCGGTCGTAGGGCAGGGCCACCGCGAAGGCGGCCGCCCAGGCCTCGGGTGTGGGGGGGGCGCCGGCGTCGGCGATCGGGGGAGTGGCGTCGGAGAGCGGCACCGTTGACGACATGAAGTTTCTCGCGGGGACCAGGAAACGGGACTGCCGCGGATGATACGCGGTCGCCGCCGACCGCGCCGCCTCGCCAGCTTCCGCCACCGTTTGGCGCTCCGGGAAAGCTGCGCTGGCGCGGCCCCGGTTGCCCCCGGGTTTTTGGCCGTGCAACCGGCCTTGACCCTGAAAAAACCGCCCTCTACTGTCCCCCTGCCTGAAGGCCATGGGGGTTGACCGCCGGTCACGCCCCGACTCGCCGACGGTGACGGCACGGAAGCCTGTCATCCGCGGCGAGGGAGACAACTCGCAGACCGTCCAATCGCTCCCGGAAACGGTTCAGGTTCTCCGCCCCCCTGGGACCTGGACCGTTCCGGGGGCCTTTTTGCGCGCGCCCGTGGGGGCCGAGCGGATGGCCGCCAGGGCTGCAGGGGGCCTGGATGCCCCTGCAGCCCCGAAACTGGAGGCGGCGGGAGTCGAACCCGCGTCCCGTGATGTTTCGATACGAACGTCTACGTGTGTGTCCGGTCGATTTGGATCTCGTCCGCGCGTCCCCGGCCGGCAGGGTTCGTCGCAGACCAGCCCGGAACTTTTTTGACCCCGGCCGTACCAGGCGGTGAACCGGGGCGAGTCGGATTTGGCGACCGATTGGGAGGCCCTTCCGACTGGGGCCATCGCTCGGGGCTACTTAGTTAAGCAGCCAGAGAAAACTGAGCTTCGGCAATTGAAGCTTTGGTCGACTTTTAACGTGGCCAGCCGACCAACCACGACACGCAATCCGTACCTCCAGCACCCGGTCGATACCGTTACGCCCCCGAATCCCTCCCGGCGAAGTCGCTGGGTGTCAGCGGCTGCGACCGGGCGAGTGGGCCGACACAGGCCGAAGGGTTGCTTCGGCACCCGGAGCCTGTACCCGGGAGATCTTACAAACCTGCGCCGCCTGGAGGGGTCGTAGCGGAAAAAACCCTGATTTTTCCCCCTGCGTGCCCCGCGGAGTCGACCCCTGGACACCCTGGGAGGGGATAATTGAGCCGAGGTCACTTCCTCTGCCGGCCACCTCCGCCGGGCGGTTGCCGCCGGACGGGAAGTTGACGCCCCTCTTTTGCCAGACGTACCCTTCGCCGAGTCGCCCCTCTTCATGAACGCCCTTCGCTTCGACCGCCTCATGGCTGGATCAGCTCTTCTGGTGCGGTCCGCCGCGCTCGCCGCCGTCGTCGTCCTCGCCGGTGCCGGTCCGGCCCCGGCCCAGGAGTGGGCCCGGAAGATGTTTCCGGTCACGAGCCACAACTTCGGCACCGTGGCCAAGGGGTCGAAGACGGAATATCGGTTCGTGTTCCGCAACATCTACGAGGAAGACGTGCACGTGGTCGGCATCCGCACGAGCTGCGGCTGCACGTCGCCCACCGTCACCAAGCGGGACATCAAGACCCACGAGACTGCCGAGGTGGTCGCCACGTTCAACACGCGAACCTTCCAGGGCCAGCACGGGGCCACGCTCACGATCACCTTCGACAAGCCCTTCTCGGCCGAGGTGCAGCTCCGGGTGGCTGGCAACATCCGCGGTGACGTGACCTTCGATCCGCCGTTCGTCGATCTGGGCACGGTCGATCTGGGCAAGGGGGCGGAGCGGCAGGTGCGAGTGACGCGGCTCGGCTCCATTCCCTGGGAGATCAAGGATGTCCGCAGTGCCAACTCCAACTTCGAGGTCTCGCTTTCACAGCCGACGCGGGAAGGGGGGCGAACGATCTACGATCTCACCACCCGCCTGAAACCGGGGGCTCCGGCCGGCTACGTCAAGGGGCAGCTGATCCTGGTAACCAACGACCCGCGGGCCACCCAGATCCCGATGGACGTGGAGGGCAGGGTGGTGGCGGAGGTGACCGTGAGCCCGCAGTTGCTCACGCTGGGGTCGGTGCCGGCCGGCGAGACCGTCACCAAGAACGTCGTGATCCGGGCCAACCGCGAGTTCAAGATCACCGGCGTGTTCTGTTCCGACGGCTGCCTGACCTGCGAACCGAAGACCACGGCGGCCCGGGTCCACATTCTCCCGATCACATTTCAGGCCGGCGCTGCGGCCGGCAAGGTGGAGCGGGAACTGCGAATCGCCACCGACCTGGGCGAGGGGGCGGTGCCAGTGGTTACCGTCCAGGCCCAGGTCGAAGCCCAGGGTGACGGCGCCGCGGCCACGCCTGCCGCTTCCCAGGCGGCGAGCCTGCCGTAGCCGGCCAGAAGGAAGCGGCCGGTCCTGTGCGGGCCTTCCGGCCGCCGCGCCAGGCGACTCTTGCGGCGGCCGCTCCCGGTGGTTGCACCGGTCAATCCAGGTTGTGCTCCGCCCCGAGATCGCGGCTGGCTGCGGCTATTTGGCCGCCGTGGCGATCAGGTCGAGCAGGTCGCCGATCGTGCGGTGGGCCTCGATCGGATGCCGCAGCGGCAGCCGGGGGAGCACGCGGTAACGGTTGCTGCGGCCGACCTTTTCGCGGGCGATGAAGCCCCCGCCCTCCAAGTCGGCCACGATCCGCTGCACGGCCCGCTCGGTGATCCCCACCCGCAGGGCCACCTCCCGGAGCACGATCGCCGGGTGCTCGTGGAGCAGGACGAGCACGTGGGCGTGGTTCGTCAGGAACGTCCAGCGGTGGGCCGGGCCGCCGCCATCGGCCTCGGGCCGCGGGGGCCGGGGCTCCGCCGCCCGGCGGGGGCGGGCCTGAACGCGGGGTCGCGGCTGCGGTTTGGCCATCGGGCCGGTCGCTTCGGTGATCGGGTCGAGTGGGCGGGCGCCGGCCATGCGGGGACCGGGTTGGCCGGCCGGCGAAACGGCCGCCGGCACCCCCGAAATCTAGCGGATCTCCGAGGAAGTGGGCGACCTGGGCCGGATTTTCCGGGAGGCGGGCCAAGGGCACGGCCTTCTCCTCAATAAACGAAGTGTGATTGACGACAACTGTTTCGTGTATTATGTTTCGCATTCGTGGCCTGGCCGGCTTGGCCGCCGGCCCGCCGCAGCCCCGCCCGGATGTGCCTGCCATGAACGACCTGTCTGCCCTCGTGTTGATCCTGCCCCCGCTCGCCCTGCTCACGATCGGCCTCGTGCCCGGCCGGCCCGGCCGCGGCCGGCCGGAGGCCGTCGCGGCCCTGGTCGCCGGGCTCGCAGGCTCGATGACCGCCGCGGCCGCTCTGGTTGCGGTGGGCGTGGGGCTCGGGGCCGCCTCCTGGCGGCCGCTGCCTGAGGCAGCATGGGCGAGCCTCCGCTGGGACGGGGCGGCCTGCCTGATGCTGGGCCTCGTCGGCCTCGTGGGCTGGGTGGTCGCCCGGTATGCCCGCCGCACGGTCGCGGGTGACGCCACGGCCGACCTTTTCCAGCGCCGAATCGCGTTGACGCTGGGGGCCGTCGGCGTGTTCGTGCTGGCGGGCAACCTGGGGATGATGCTCGCGGCCTGGTCGCTGGCGAGCGTCGGGCTCCGCGGCCTCCTGCTCCATGAATCCGACCGGCCCGGGGCCCGCCGGGGTGCCGGCTGGATGGCGCTCGTGAGCCGCGTGGGCGATATCGCCCTGGTGATCGCCGCGGTCCTCGTGCTGCGGCGCCACGGCACGCTCGACCTGACGGCGATCCACGATCTGGCCGCCGCGGCGGGCAGCGACACGCCGGCCACGAACGACGTCCGCGGCATCGCCTGGCTGCTGGTGATCGGCTGCGGGATCAAGACGGCGCTGGTGCCCTTCCACTTCTGGCTGCCCGAGACGCTCGAAGCTCCCACGCCCGTGTCGGCCTTGATGCACGCGGGCGTGGTGAACGCCGGCGGATACGCCCTGATCCGCACGGCACCGCTGGTCAGCCCCGACCCCTCGGCGCTGGCCGGTCTGGTCGCGGTCGGCGGGCTGACGGCCTGCCTGGGCGGGCTGATGATGGCGGCGCAGGCCAACGTCAAGCGGCAGTTGGCTTTCTCCACGATCGCGCAGATGGGCCTGATGATGCTGCAGTGCGGACTGGGAGGCTTCGCGGCGGCGATGCTCCACATCCTCGCGCACTCCGGCTACAAGGCGCACGCCTTCCTCACGCACGGCGAGGCCCTGGAGCGGCTCCAAGCCCAGCGGCTTCCGCAGCTCGCCACCGTGGCGGCGGCTGGCCCGTTCGCGGGCGGGCTGCGGCTCCTGGCCGCCGGCTGCATCGCCAGCGTCGCGCTGGTGATCGGGCTCACGCTCGTCGGGGTGTCGCCGGCCGCCAAGCCCGGCGGCTGGGTGCTCGCCGCCGTGCTCGCCCTCGGGCTCGCCCGCTGGCTCGACGAGGCCTTCGCACGGGCCACCGGCCCGGGGTCGCTGGCGGCGGTCGGCCTGACCCTGGCGCTCGGGCTCGCCTACGCCGCCGCCTACCGGCTCGTCGATCTGGCGATCGGCCCGGTCGCCGCGGTGGCGAGCGGGCCGGCGCCACTGATCGCCGCGGGCGTGGTCGCGGTGCTCGGCGTCGTCTTGCTCGCCGAGCGCGGGCTTTTGCCGCGGGCCGGTCGCTGGGGCGAGGCGGTCCGCATCCACGCGACGAACGGTTTTTATGTCGAGGCGCTTGCCCGCCGCCTTGCCCGGAATGCCTCGGGCTGACCCCGGCCGATCCCTGCGGCTGCCGGCTCGGCAGCCGCCGTCCCAGCTCTTTCAGGAGTGACAAATCATGCCCCGGCTCAGACAAAGTCGCGTTCGCCAAGCGACATCCCACTCACGGCAGACGTCGCTGCGACCGGTCGCCGCCGACGAGTCTCTGGCGCAGGCCGTGATCCGAACGGCCGGGCTCGTGTCGCCGGTTTGGCCGTTGGCCGACTATGTGGCGGTGAACCCGTTTCTTGGCCTCGTCGATCGCGATTGGCTGGCCGCGCGGGAGTTTCTCCGCTCGGTCTCGGCCTGCGAGACGCTCCCGTCGCTGGCACACTTTCGCCGCCGCTGGTTGGCCGGGGGCCTCGTCGCGGCCGACATCGACGGGGCCATCGACGAGTTGATGCGCGACGGCGTCGCCACCGCCGGCCGGCTCGACGCCGCCGCCCTCGTGGATCTGCTCGCGGCCGCCGCCGAGCCCGACCTCGAGCCGGCCGACGACCCTGGCCGGCTGCGGCCGCTGGCCGAGATCGTGGAGCGGTGCGGGGGCGGCGAATGGTCGGCGATCGTCAGCGAGGAGATCGGCAAGCACCTCGCGGCCCACTACGACGAAGGCATCGCCCCCTGGAAAAATGGCCTCCGTGACCGCCCGCTCTACGCGGCCTGGCAGGAGGCCGCGGCGGTTGATCGTCGGCTCGAGTGGCTCGGCGTGAACGGCTTTCGGCGGTTCGTCGCCGGGCTGCCGAGCAGGCCGCTCGAGGCTCTCGCCACGCTCCTCGCCCACCTCCGGGTGCCCTTAACGCTGCGGGAGCGGCTGCTCGCGGCCACCGCGCTCGCCGTGCCCGGGTGGGCCGCCTGGACGCGGTATCGTGAGCTCGCCGCCGGGCGACGGGGCGAGGCCTGCGACGACTTCGCGGCGCTTTTGGCGATCCGGCTGGCCTACGACACGGCGATCGCCGAGGCCCATGAGACCCGGGTTGATTGGCAGGCGGGCGGACTCGTCGCCCCGGCCTCGGCCGGCATTCCCCGGAGCATCCTCGTCCGCAGCTGCCTGTTGCGGGCCTGTGAGATCGCGCGGCGGCGGAGCTTGCTTCGCGACTTGGCGGGCAAGTCGCCTGCAACGCCGCCCCGGGCCGGCCTCGCCCACCTCGTGTTTTGCATCGATGTCCGCTCGGAGCGGATGCGCCGGGCGGTCGAGGTGCAGGAGGCCGGCCTGAGGACGAGTGGCTTCGCCGGCTTCTTCGGGGTGCCGATGGAGCTCGTGCCCTGGGGCGCGCTCACCGGCTCGAGCCACGCGCCGGCGCCGCTGACACCCGGCCTGCGGGTTCATGACGGGCCCCCCTGCCATCATGCCGCGGCCACCTCCCTCGCGCGGCGGGCGGGCCGACGGGGCTGGCGGATCGCGTGGCAGGGCTTCAAGAAGTCGGCCGCGGCGAGCTTTGCCTTCGTCGAGACCTGCGGCCTCTTCTGGGGTCTGGATCTGGTGCGGCGGTCGCTCAGGCTCGGGTCGCCGGCGGCCGATCCGCGGTTCGACGGCGTCGCGGCCGCCGATCGCGAGGCTTTCGGGCCGGTCCTCGACGACGCCTCGCTCGGGGGCGCCGCCGGGGATCGCCTCGTCGAACTCGCCGCGGGAATCATCCGCGGTCTGCACCTGCCCGATCTCGACACGCCGCTGGTCGTCCTCTGCGGCCATGCAAGCCGCACGGTCAACAATCCGCTCAAGGCGGCCCTCGATTGCGGCGCCTGCTGCGGCCACTCGGGCGAGGCGAACAGCCGCGCGGCGGCCCGGCTCCTGAACCTGCCGGCCATCCGGCGGGCGCTGGCCGCGCGGGGCTTGGCGGTGCCGGAGCGGCTGCATTTCCTGGCCGCCGTGCACGACACGACGACCGACGCGATCACGCTCTGCGACCGGGCGGCCGTGCCGCCTGCCCATGCGGCCGCGGTGGCCGACCTCGAACGCCGGCTGGCCGTGGCCGCGGGGAACGTGCGGCGGGAGCGGCTGCCGACGCTCGGCGGTCGATACGAGTCCGATCTCGTGCGGCGGAGCCGTGACTGGTCGGAGTTGCAACCTGAGTGGGGGCTGGCCGGCAACTGGGCGATCGTGATCGCGCCGCGGACGCTCTCGGCAGCGGCCGATCTCGAAGGGGGCGTGTTCCTCCATGAATACGACGCGTCGCGGGACGCCGATGGGGGGGCGCTCGAGGGGATCATGACGGCGCCCCTGGTCGTGAGCCACTGGATCAACATGCAGTACTACGCCTCGACCGTGGACAATCGGCGGTACGGCGCGGGCACCAAGGCGATCCACTCGGTGGTCGGAGGCTTCGGCCTGATGGCCGGCGGCGGCGGCGATCTGCTGACGGGCCTGCCCCTCGAATCGCTGGCCGACGGGAGCGGCTGGCGGCACGAGCCCCTGCGGCTGCAGGCGGTGATCGCCGCGAGCCGCGACCGGATCGCCGCGATCATCGGCAAACACACGCTCTTGGAGCAGTTGGCGACCAACGACTGGCTGACGATCATCGCCGTGGACGAGGGCCGCTGCTTCCGGCTCACCCGCCGCCTCGCCTGGCAGCCGCTGCACGTTCCCGGCCGCCTCACGTGACGGGTCCGACGGAGAGCCGTTCGAGCGTCCAGGTGGGGCTGCCGCAGGATCTCGGCCTCATGCTCGAGACCGTGAACATGGCTCGGCCCGCCTCCCGCGGGATTTCGCGGGAACCCGGCGGGCTCACCACCGCCGCACCCTGCCCGCAAGCCACGGCCGCCGCTGGCGCCGTTCGCTTGACTGGCCGCGGTTTACGCGCGACACTTCTGCTGCCGACTGTTCGGGCGATTAGCTCAGTTGGTTAGAGCACCAGCTCGACAAGCTGGGGGTCATAGGTTCGAGTCCTATATCGCCCACTGGGCCGTTTTTCGCGACCGGCCTGATTTCCGAGGAACCCGAAGGAAGGATAGCCCGGCCAATGGCACGTCCGCAACCGATTCCCAG
>JBIKXY010000214.1:0-5073 GCA_044355515.1 Pirellulales bacterium | reverse complement strand
CGAGAAGTAGACCACGCCGGCCGGCGCCAGGTTGTCGGCCACCAGCCCCAGCAACTCGGCATGGTCCCGCTCGACGTCCCACGGCGTCTCGCTCTTGGCCGACCGGGAAAACGTCGGCGGATCCACGACCACGAGGTCGAAGGGAGCCTCGCCGCGGCGGGCCCGATGGAGCAGGAAGGCCCGGGCCTCGTCCCGCACCGTCCGGTGCCGCCCGGCATCGGTGAACCGGTTCCGGGCCAGGTTCGTCCGCGTCCACTCGAGGTAGGTGTTGGAGAGATCCAGGCTCGTCGTCTCCCGCGCCCCGCCCGCCGCGGCGGCGACGGAAAAGCTGCCGGTGTACGCAAACAGGTTGAGGATCCGCTTCCCCTCCGCCTCGGCCCGGACGAGCGACCGGGTGACGCGGTGATCGAGAAACAGCCCCGTGTCGAGATAGTCGGAGAGGTTCACTTCGAAGGTCAGATCCCCCTCGCGGACATCGAGCACCGCCCGCCGCTCGCCGACCTTCTCGTATTGCGAGTGGCCCCGCTGCCGCCGCCGGGCCTTGAGGAACGACCGCCCGGGCGGCACGCCCAACTCCGCCGCCGCGGCCTCGAGCATCCGGTCGAGCCAGACCTCGTGCTCGATCTCCGTCCGCTCGTGGGGCCGGTCATACTCGGCCACGTGCAGCCAGCCGGCATACCAGTCGATGGCCAGCGGGATCTCGGGGATGTCGCGGTCGTAGACCCGGAAGGCCTCGATTTCCTGTCGCCGGGCCCACTTGGCGAGGTGCTTGAACCGCTTGGCGAGCCGGCGACGGAAGTCGCCGATCTGGTCGGCGGTGGTGCGGCCGGGCTTGCCGTGTCTGGCGACCTGGAGCGGCTCGACCTCCGGGATTCGGCCGCCGGGCGGGTCCGACGGTTCCCGCGGGTCTTCGGCGGCGCTCGGCGCGTGTTCCCGCGACTCGTCACGCCGCCGGATTTCGAGTTCCACAAGCCGGCAGGGAATCGGGCCATTCATGAGCGGCACCCGGCCGGCGGGGCGAAGGCCGAGTTGCTTCAGCGCCGGCGTGTCGGCCGCCAGGATCGCCGCCCGCCAGCCCCCGCACCGGGCCACGAGCCAGTCGCCGAGCCGCCGATAGAGCGCCGCCGCCCGCGGCAGCGGCAGCCGCTCGCCGTAGGGCGGATTCGTGACCACGAGGCCCGGGCCGGCCGGCGGCGCGAGATCCTCGAAGTGCTGCTGATCGATCGTGATCGCCCCGGCCACGCCCGCCGCCTCGGCGCAGGCTCGCGCGGCCGCCACCGCCGCAGGATCGAGATCGCTGGCGAAGAAGCTCCCTGGCACAGGGCGAACGCGGCCCTCGAGCTCGGCCACCAGCCGCTCGGCGAGCGGCCGGTCGCAGTCGCGAAACCGGAAGAAGCCGTGGCCCCGCCGCCGGGCACGCCACAGCCCCGGTGCCATCCCGGCCGCGATCGTGGCCGCCTCCACCACGAACGTGCCCGATCCGCACATCGGGTCGAGTACCGGCTCGCCGCTGCGCTCGCTGACAGCAGGCGCACCCGGCTGCCACCAGCCGGCGAGCCCCAGGATTCCCGCCGCCAGCACCTCCGAGAGCGGAGCCTCCACCTCGCCCATCCGCCAGCCCCGCTGGTGGAGCGACCGGCCCGCGGCGTCGCGGTAGATGGTTGCCACGTCGCCCACCAGATGCAGCGCCAGGCGAAGCGTCGCCCCGCGCAGGCTCACGCCCGGCCGCTTGCCGCTGGGTGTCCGCAGCTGATCCACGATCGCGTCTTTGACCACCTGCGAGGCGTAGAGCGAGTGGGTGAGAAACGTGTCGTGGATCGCCGCATCGACCCGCAGCGTGTCGGACACCTTCAGCTGCTCGGTCCAGTCGATCGCCTGCAGGGCCGCATGAAGCGCGGCCGGCGAGTCCACCCGATACCGGCCCAGCGGCTCCAGCACACGGATCGCCGTGCGGCTCTCGAGCACGGCCCGGTAGAGCGTCTCCCGCTCCCGTCCCCGCGGGGCGGAGAACTCGATCGTCCGCCGGCCCACCCGCAGGTCAGTCGCCCCGATGGCTTCCAATTCCTGCGCCACCACCCACTCCAGCCCACCCAGCGTGCGGGCGGTGAGCCGAGCAGGCTCCTCGACCACGGGGGCCGGGAGCGGCCGCGGTTCGGGCTGCACCGGCGGAAAGGCTGGAAACTCCATGTCGCTCGACTCTACCCATCGCCATCGTTCCAAACCATGACGCCCTTGCCGGCTCGGGCAAACCTTGCCGCCAGACCGGCCCCTGCGGTATCACCCCACGGCCTCGGGTGTGCCCTGGATGGACCTCGGGGGTCGCCGCCGTGATGCGCATGCCGTTGTTTCGCCGCTCCGCCGCCCCCGGCCTCCTGCCCCGGCAGTTTCGCCGCGACGCCGCGGTCTTCATCCATGTGCCCAAGTGTGCCGGCTCCGCCCTGCTCGACGCCTGGCTCGGCTTCCAGACGGGGCACGTGACCGCGGAGGCGTATCAGGCCGCCGACCCGGCCTTCTATGACTCCGCCTACGTGTTTACGTTCGTCCGCAACCCGCTGGCCCGGTTCATCTCCGCCTACGACCACATCCAGACGGGCGACCTCTGGGACTATCTGCCCGAGATCAAGCGGCGGCTCGACCGAGCGGGGGCCAGCGTTGCAGAGGTTGCCGAAGGGCTCGGTGCGGGTTCCGAGATCCTCGCCCTGCCCTGGTTCGCCCCGCAGCACTCCTTCCTCGAGATCCGCGGCCGGCTGGCGGTCAACCGCGTCTTCAAGACGGAGTCGTTCGCGAGCGACCTCGACGTGATCCGGGCGGAGACCTCGATCCGGTTTCGCGACCTGGCCCCGGTCAATCGCCGGGCCGAGCCGGCCGCCCCGCCCGCCGACCGGCTCGGCCCCGCCGCGGTCGCCACCCTGCGACGCACGTACGCCCGCGACTTCACGCTCTTCGGCTACTACTGACCCCGCGCGGCCCGCCGGCTCTTCCCGCTCAACGGGCAGCGACCGTCTGGGGGAAACGGTCTTGGATCGGCTCGACGGACAGCGGCTCGGAGCGAAGCCCCTCCATCGCCCGCACACACGCCTCCGCGGCCGGGAGCGTGGTGATGCAGGGCACGCCATAGAGCACGCTCGCGGCCCTGATCCGCCCCTCGTCGGTCCGCGCCCCCTTGCCCCGGGGCGTGTTGAAGATCAGCTGCACGCGGCCGTCGATCAGGTGGTCGATCAGGTTGGGGTGCCCCTCCTGGAGCTTCTTCACCACCTCCACCTCGATGCCGGCCGCAGCCAGCGTGCGGGCCGTGCCCGCGGTCGCCAGCAGCTCGAAGCCGAGGCCCGCGAGCCGCCGCGCGAGCCCCACCATTTGCTCCTTGGCCTGCTCGCTGGCCACGCTCAAGAAGATCCGCCCCTTCTCCGGCAGCAGAATGCCGGCGGCCACCTGGCTCTTGGCGAACGCGATGGCGAAGCTCTCGCTCACCCCCATCACCTCGCCCGTGCTCCGCATCTCGGGGCCCAGCGCGATGTCCACGCCGGCGAACTTCACGAACGGGAACACGCTCTCCTTCACGCTCACATGGGCCGGCTCGGGATCGGCCGTGATCCCCTGCTCGGCGAGGCTCGTGCCGGCCATCACCTTGACGGCCACCTTGGCCACCGGCAGCCCCGTGGCCTTGGCCACGAAGGGCACCGTGCGGCTGGCCCGCGGGTTGACCTCGATCACGTAGAGCGCGGGCTTCGTCGCCCCCTCGGCGTCCGACTCCTTCTTGACGGCGAACTGCACGTTCATCAGGCCGACCACGCCGAGGCTCCGGGCGAGCCCGGCCGCCGCGGCCTTGATCTCGGCGATCACCTCGTCGGAGAGGCTGTGGGGCGGGATGCAGCAGGCCGAGTCGCCCGAGTGCACGCCGGCCTCCTCGATGTGCTCCATCACGCCCGAGACGATCACGTCGCGGCCGTCGCAGATGCAGTCCACGTCCACCTCGATCGCGTCCTCCAGGAACCGGTCGATCAAGACCGGCTGTCCCTGGGCCACGGCGAAGGCCTCGGCCACGTACCGCTCGAACTGCGTCTGGTCGTAGCAGATCTCCATCGCCCGCCCGCCGAGCACGAAGCTCGGCCGCACGAGCGACGGGTAGCCGATCCGGGCCACCTCGCGGCGGGCCTGCTCGAGCGTCTTGGCGATCCCGCTGGCCGGCTGCCGGAGGCCGAGCCGGTCGAGCAGGTCGCGAAACTTCTCCCGGTCTTCCGCGGTCTCGATCGTATCCACGGAGGTGCCGATGATCGGCAGCCCCGCCGCCTGCAGCGCCCGGGCCAGGTTGAGCGGCGTCTGCCCGCCGAGCTGCACGATCACCCCGTCGGGCTGGACGCGGTCGGCGATGTTGAGCACGTCCTCGCAGGTCAAGGGCTCGAAGAAGAGCAAGTCGCTCGTGTCGTAGTCGGTGCTCACCGTCTCCGGATTCGAGTTGACCATCACGCTCTCGATGCCCAACTCGCGGAGCGCGAAGCTCGCGTGGCAGCAGCAGTAGTCGAACTCGATTCCCTGGCCGATCCGGTTGGGCCCGCCACCGAGAATCATCACCCGCTTCCGCCCCGGCTCCTTGGGCCGGGTCTCGTCCTCCTCCTCCCAGGAGGAGTAGTAGTAGGGCGTCTGGGCCTCGAACTCGGCGGCGCAGGTGTCCACCGCCTTGTAGACCGCCACGATCCCCCGCCGCTTCCGCTCGGCCCGCACCTCCATCTCCGCGGAGCCCAGAAGCGTGGCCAGTTGTCGGTCGGAGTAGCCGGCCTGCTTGGCGGCCCGCAACAGCCCGTCGTCGATCGCGGCCAGCGAGCCGACCGTCTTCAAGAGGCTCTCGAACTCCACGAGCTGCGCGAGTTGATCGAGAAACCAGCGGTCGATGGCCGTGATCTCGTGGATCTCGTCCACCGTCATCCCGGCCAGGAGGGCATACCGCAGATACCAGACCCGATCGGGGTCGGGCGTGGCGATCTTCGCCCGGATGTCGTCGATGCCGGGCTCGGCCGGCGTGCCCCACAGGTCCTTGCCGTCGCAGCCGCAGCCGAAGGCCCCCACCTCGAGGCCGCG
>JBIKXY010000050.1:0-15495 GCA_044355515.1 Pirellulales bacterium | reverse complement strand
GGGGCGTATTGGGCCGCGAGCCTTCCTTGACAAAAGTCCGGTAATCGAGCATCCGGGGGAGGTCGTCCCGCGACCGCTCGAGCAGGTCCTTGCGGATGATCACGACGGTGACCCCCGAGATGCCGGCGTTCTTTTGAGCGCAGGCGTAGATCAGGCCGTAGCGGGCCACGTCGATCGGCCGCGAGAGGAAGTCGCTGGAGCAGTCGCAGACCAGCGGGGCGTCGCCCACGTCGGGCTCGGCCTTCCACTGCACGCCCTGGATCGTCTCGTTGCTGGTGACGTGCACGTAGGCGGGGCGGTCGGAGAGCGTGATTTCGCCGGCCGAGGGGAGCCGGTCGTAGTTGGTCGGCTTACCGTCCCAGGCGACGTGCGCCGACCCCTCGCGGCGGGCCTCCTTGATGCCCGTGCTGCCCCAGGTGCCGGTGAGGATGTAGTCGGCCTTGCCCGGCTGGCCCCGCAGGAGGTTCATCGGCACCATCGAGAACTGCAGGCTCGCCCCCCCCTGGAGGAACACGACCTCATAGTCCGGCCCGATGCCCAGCAGACCCCGGAGGCCGGCGAGCGTCTCGTCGAGGATCCGGTCGAAGGCCGGGCTGCGGTGGCTGATCTCGAGGATCGAACTGCCCACGCCCGGCAGACAGAGCATTTCGTCCCGGGCCCGCTCCAGCACCGGCAGGGGCAGAACGGCCGGGCCGGGGGAGAAGTTGAAGACGCGGTCGGCCATCGTGGGGCACCGAGGATCCGGAAGAACCGCTCGCAGGATAGGAGCGGGTCAGGGACCGGTCAACGGGCCGGCGTTCCCGGCGGCAGTGGCGCCGCCGCGACGGGGCCGGGAGGAGCGGCCGGGTAGGGCACGACTCCCGCAGGCGGCGGCAGGCTGGCGACCGTGACCCCCGGCGCGGGCGGGGTCGTGAGTGAGGCGACCCGCGCCGCCACGACGGGTTGCTGCGGGTCGGCCGCCAGGGCCCGCGAATAGTTGGCCACCGCTTGGGCCCTGTCGCCGGCGGATTCCCGCAACTGGCCGAGGGCCACCAACGCCCGCGGATTATCCGGGTCGAGGGCCAGCGCGTCCACGAGCTGGTTTTCGGCCTCGCGCAGGTCGCCGTGCTCCTCCGCGAGCCGGGCCAGTTCGATGTGGGGCTGAGGGTTCGTCGGCCGGGCCACAGCCCAGGCCTGGAGGCTGGAGACGGCCTCCGGCCCGCGGCCCTCTTCGACGAGCAGGACGGACAGTGCCCGCCGGCAGGCGACGTGATCCGGATTGCGGGCCAGGCAGAGGTGGTAATACTGCTCGGCCACCTGGCGGTCGGCAGCGCTGCCGAACACCTTGGCCTGCTGGTGATACGTCGCCCCGAGGTTGTAGAAGCAGTCCGGGTTGCCGGGCTGGCGGGCCAAGGCCTCCTGGAAGGAGTTGGCCGCGCCGAGGTAGTTGCCCTGCTGGTAGAGCTGCACTCCCTGCGCCGACTCGTTGCCCCCCATCGGCTTGCAGCCGAGGGCCGCCGCGAAGAGCGGCAGGCTCAGGATGACGAGGGAGGAACGCACGCGCAGACCGGCTCCGGGGGAAGGGGGCAAGGGGGGGGAAGGTACCGGGGCCCGCGGCCCCGGGGCAACCCCGGCCCAAGCCTGGTGGGCAGCGCTTGTGGCCCTTCATTTCGGCCGCTCAAAGCCCCCCCGCCGCGAGCCGGGGGGCTGACGCATTTCACGCCGAATGACCACGGTGGCCTCACGCTTGGCGGCGGTAGCCGAGCGTCTTGACCACCTCGAGGATCTCGCTGCAGGTGGGGAACATCCGGCCGCTGGTCCGCTTGTAGTGGTCGAGGGCCTGCATGAACTCCAGTTCGTCAGCGGCGTAATCCCGCTCGCAGGTCGCGGGGTCGATCAGCCGCCGGCGGCCGTGACGGACGGTGGCGCGGGCGGCGGGGGAGCGGCGGGCGGTGCGGGGCGCGGGGATCGTGGCGGTGGACATGGGGGAGTTCTCCTGTGCGGTTCCGCGTCGGCCGGCCGCCGACGCGTGAAACTCTGCCGGAAGCATGACCGCTGCGGGCGGCGCAAGACCTGCCGGTCGGCGAAATTTCTCGTCGGATCACGGTCGTGCGGCCGGCAGGTCCTGCCCGACCGTCACGACCCCACCCGGGGAACCGAGGACCAGCGTCGGTGGACGCGGCGGACGTCATCACCCCTGGCTTGCGGTTCGCTCACGGGGCTCCAGCGATGGCCTCGCAGCGGTCAAGGCAGGGTCACTTCCGCTCGAAGAACTTCTTCAGCGCTTCGGCCGCCGCGTCGCGGGACGAGTCGGACTTCTTGGCCGTGGCCTGCGGCAGCGTGCCCGGCTTGCTCCTCGTGTCCTTGAGGTCCTGAAGCGAGATCGTGGCCCAGGACCGTGTCACGGAGCCATCCGGAGAGTCGGCGGGCAACGAGGCGAGCCCCCCCACGAACGAACTTTCGGAGGAATCGTCCGGATCGGATGCGGCTGCGGGCAGTGTTCGTGTCGTGTCCGTCGTGGCAGCGGCCTTGTCATCGGCCAAGAGCCAGCGGGAGATGTCGGCCTCACCCCCCGGAGCAACTGCCGCCTGGCAGGAAACCCGCAGTTCCAGCGACCCGACCCGGATCATGTCTCCGTCGGCGAGTTTGGTCCTGGCCTCGATCCGCGTGCCGTTGACGAACGTGCCGTTTCGGCTGCCCAGGTCCTCGATCCAGACGTCGGCCGGCCCCACGATCACGGCACAGTGCCGCCGGCTGACCTCCTCGCTCAGCGGCCGCACGTCGCATTCCTCAGCCCTGCCGATCAAGAGCTTGTTGCGCTTGATCGAGATGGTTCGGCCGGCGCTCTTGCCGGAGGCGACGATGAGCTTCGTGACCATGTCGGAGACCCGACCTGAAGGCGGCGGGAGGCTGCGGGGAAGGCGGCGGGCGGAAGAGCAGGCGACCCGAACCCTGAAAACCGGAGTTTAGCAGACCTGTCCCCCGGCCCGCCACCCGTCGGCCTCACCGGCGGGCCAGCCAAACCGGATCCCGAAACCGCGCTGCGGCGGTGGCGACGGCTTCCGGCCGAACTGACCCAAAGGCTTCGGTGCGGCATTCGAGGAGGCCGCCGGCCGCATTCGCCACTCGGCCGAGCCAAGCCGTGACCAGGTCTCGGAGGCTCCAGGCGGCGGCCGGCTCGTGGAGATCCCACAGGCCAGGGTGACCAGCGGCGGCTCGGGCGAGCGGCGGCGAGCGGAGCAACAGGCTGCCGTGCTGGAGGACGGCTCCGCGGAGCCGGCGCTGGGCGCTCCCCAGGATCTTGTGGCCGTCGGGCCCGCTCGAGGCGGTCCCCACCACCAGGTCGCCGCGGGCCCGCCGGTTGAAGCAGAGCAGTCGCTCGTCGTCGCCAGCGGCTCGGTCGCGGCCCGGATGCCGCTCGGCCGCCACGCCCCGCTGCCGCAGTTCCGCCGCGAGCGCCTCGTGGAAGGCGTCGTAGAGCACCTGCGGATCGCTTCCCCAGGCGTGACCGCGGGGCACGGCCACCGCGTAGGTGAGGTCGGTGCCGTGGACGATCGCGCCGCCCCCGCTGGGGCGACGCACGAGCGGCAACCCGGCGATCACGGTTGCGGCCCGGGCGTCGGCCAGCCGCTGGAAGCCCCCCAGCGAGACGGTCGGCTCCGACCAGCCGTAGACCCGCACGAGCGGGCGGTCAAGGAGCACGGCCTCGGCCGCCAGCAACTCGTCGGCCGCCATGTTTTCAGGCCCCGGGGCGGGCTCGTCCCACCAGACGACGAGTCCGCTCGTGCGTGAGGCGCTTGCCACGGGGATCAGTGAGGCTGGCTCTTGACGAGCGCGTCGTAGGCGGTCTCGTCGAGCAGCGTGGCGAGTTCACCCGCGTCACTCGGGCGGAGCTTCACGAGCCAGCCGGAGCCGTAGGGATCCTGGCCGAGCGTCTCGAGGCTGGAAGGCAGGGCGGCGTTAACCGCGACCACCTCGCCCGAGACCGGCGCGTAAAAGTCGCTCACGGCCTTGACGCTCTCGATCTCGCCGATCGACTCGCCCGCCTTCACCGTGCGGCCCACGTCGGGCAGCTGCATGAACACGAGGTCGGTGAGGGCCTCGACGGCGTAGGCGGAGATGCCGACCGTGGCCAGGCCGTCATCGTCGAGGCGGATCCATTCATGGGTCTTGGCGAACTTCGGTGCGGCGGCCATCGCGGGCTCCGGGATTTTTGGGTTGGGGTGAGCCGCCCGAGGGGCGGATGACTCGATCAGGATAGCGGATGGGTCGGGATCAGGATGGTGTCGCAGGCCGACGGTAGAGGGGCAGGGGGGCGACGCGGGCCGGCGCGGGCGTGTCGCGGATCAGGACGTCGAGCGGCGTACGCTCGGCGGCCGCGTCGCGATCGACCAGCGCCAGCGCGGCCGCCGTGCCGAGCGTGGGGCAGTAGCTGCCGCTGGTCACGCTGCCCACGACGGCCGTCGGATCGCCGGGCCGCGTCACGAGCGAGCCCTCGCGGGCGGCCCGCTTGCCCTCGCAGACGAGCCCCACGCGGACCCGCGCGGCCGGCTGGGCCTGCATCTGTCGCAGCGCCGCCGCGCCGGGGAACTCCCGCGGCGAACCGTCGGCCGCGGCGAGGTTGACTGCAAAGCCCAGGCCGAGCGCGAAGGGGTTGCTCGTGGCGACGAGCTCGTGGCCGTAGAGCGGCATCCCGGCTTCGAGCCGGAGCGTGTCGCGGGCGCCGAGCCCGCAGGGAACCACGCCGTGCGCGGAGCCCGCCGAAAGAATTGCCTCCCAGACGGCAACGGCGTCGGCCGCCGCCACGACGATTTCGACGCCATCTTCGCCGGTGTAGCCGGTGCGGCTGACGGCGACGAAACGCCCGGCGACCGTGGCGGTCGTGGCCCGGTAGTTTTTGAGCGCCCTGATGGCCCCGGCGTCGGCGGCGGGGCAGAGGCCGGCGACGAGCTCGACCGCCCGCGGCCCTTGCACGGCGATCATCGCGGTGTCGCGGGTGTGGTCGGTGAGCGACACGCCCGCGGCCGGCAGCCGGCTTTGCAGCCAGGCCACCACGCGGTCGCGGTTGCTCGCGTTGACGACGAGCGACAGCCGCGGCGTGCCGTCGGCGGTGTCGGGCTCGCGGCCCACGAGCGCGTCGTCGAGGATGCTCAGGCTCGTCGGCCCCTCGTCGCTCGTCACGAGCGTGTAGCGGACCTGGCCGGGCGCGAGATCGGCCACGCGCCGAGTGAGCAGCGAGTCGAGCCAGGCGGCCGCATCGGGCCCCGTGACCGAGAGCCGCCCCATGTGCGACACGTCGAAGAGCCCCGCCGCCCGCCGCGTGGCCAGGTGCTCCTCGACGATCGAGGCGTATTGGACGGGCATCGTCCAGCCGGCGAAGTCCACCATCCGGCCACCGTGGGCGGCGTGCCAGGCGGCGAGCGGAGTCTCGAGGAGCAGGGTGGTCATGGGCGAATCCTGGGTCATGGCGAAGGCGGGAGTTTAGCAGCCGACCTGTTCCGCTGATTGTCAACAGCGGGCGGCGCTGGTCTGATGCCGAACTCCCGTCACGCCACCAAGAGCCTCCCCATGACCACCCGCCGGCAGTTCGTCCAGAGCCTTCCCGCCTTCGCCGTGGCGGCCAACATGCTCGAGGGGGAGGCCGCCCCCGCCGCCCCGGCTCCCGTCGCCCCCGCCGCGGGCCACTTTCACCCCAAGGGCAAGCCGCCATCGGAGTTCACCAAGGCGGTGCTGCGGAAGGCGAAGCAGGCGCTGCCGTTCGCCGACACCCGCGACTTCGACGAGCAGCGGAAGGGGCTGATCGCCCCGCTCAAGGACCTGACGATCAAGACCGAGGCCGGCGACGTCGTCTGGGACATGACGCGGTTCCAGTTCCTGGATCAGCAGGACGAGTTCGACTCCGTGCATCCCTCGATGCACCGGATCGGCCAACTCAACAACAACTACGGGCTCTACGAGGTCATCCCCGGCATCTACCAGGTCCGCGGGCTCGATCTCGCCCAGACCACGTTCGTCCGGGGCAAGACCGGCTGGATCGTGTTCGACTGCCTCGTCACGGCCGAGGCCATGCAGGCCGCCTGGAAACTTTTCCAGGAGCACCAGGGGGAGGGTCTGCCGGTCACGGCGGTCGTCTACTCCCACTCCCACGGCGACCACTGGGGCGGCGTCCGCGGCGTGGTGGACGAGGCCGACGTGCGGGCCGGCAAGGTGCAGGTCATCGCCCCCCGCGACTTCATGAACTTCTCGATCTCGGAGAACGTGTTCGCCGGCAACGCCATGAACCGGCGGCTGTTTTATCAATACGGCGTGCTCCTGCCGGTCAGCCCCTACGGCTACGTCACCCAGGGGCTCGGCCATGCCATCTCCCGGGGCACCTCCGGCCTGATCGCCCCGACCCGCGTCGTGGAGCAGGACATCGAGGAGTTCGAGGTGGACGGCGTGCGGATGATCTTCCAGAACACGCCCAACACCGAGGCCCCGTCGGAGATGAACACCTACATCCCGGAGATGAAGGCCCTCTGGATCGCCGAGAACGTGTGCGCGACGCTCCACAACATCTACACGCTGCGCGGGGCGCTCGTGCGGGACGCCCTCAACTGGTCGAAGTACATCAACGAGGCCCTGTATCGCTTCGGCCAGGAGGCGGTGGTGATGTTCGGGGCCCACCACTGGCCCCGGTGGGGCAACGACCGGGTCCAGGAGATTCTCCGGGGGCAGCGGGATCTCTACGCCCACTTCAACAACCAGGTGCTGCATCTGGCCAACCAGGGCGTGACGGTCAACCAGATTCACAACGTCTACGATCTGCCCAAGAGCCTCGAGCAGCGGTGGGACTGCCGCGGCTACCACGGCTCGGTGCCCCACAACGCCCGGGCGGTCGTGAATCGTTACCTCGGCTACTGGGACTGCAATCCCGCCACGTTGATCCCGCTCTCGCCGGAGGACTCGGCGCCCTTGTACGTCGATCTGATGGGGGGCGCCGACAAAATCCTCGCCAAGGCCCGGCAACTGCACGATGCGGGCGAATACATGCTGGCCATGGAGATCCTCGACAAGCTCGTGCACGCCGAGCCCAAGAACCAGGCGGCCAAGGATCTGCTGGCCGATGTGTTCGAGCAGATCGGCTACCAGCAGGAGAACCCCGGCCTCCGGAACAGCTTCCTGGCCGGCGCCTACGAGCTTCGCGACGGCGTGCCCGCGGGAGCCTCGCCCAAGTCGAGCGGCCCGGACGTAATCCGGGCGATGAGCACGGAGCTGTTCCTCGACTTCCTCGGCATCCGGATGGACAGCCGCAAGGCCGAGGGGATGCGGTTCACGATCAACCTGATCACGCCCGACAACGGCGAGAAGTTCGTGGTGGAGCTCGAGAACGCCACGCTCACGAACCTGCCGGGCTTCCTCGCCGCAAAGCCCGATCTGACGCTCACGATCAATCGCCAGGACCTCGAGCAGACGATGACGGGGGCCAAGACGCTCGAGGCCCAGATCAAGGACGGCACGGCGAAGGTCGAGGGCGACGTCTCGATCCTGGCCAAGCTGGCCGCGACGATGGTGGACTTCGACCCGCGGTTCGAGATCCTGCCGGGCACCCGGGGCAAGGAGGAGGTCCTCCATACCAACCCCTACGAGGCCGTGCCGGGCAAGTCGATCCCCGAGTGACCGGCGGTGGCCGGAGCCGCGTCGGCGGCTTGAAACCGGGGGTTTTCGGCGCTCGGGGCAGACGGCCGGCGGGTTGGAAAGCCAGGGCGCCCTGCCTTCCTCAAGCCGGATGATCGTCATGACCGATACGGTCGATACGAGATCGAAACGGAAGGATCGTATGCCAAGCCACTCTTCCGACGGGGGTCCCGAAGGTGACCGTGGTCTGCGGAAGAACATGGACGGTCTGCCGGGTCGCACTGGTGACGCACGGGCTGCTGCTGTGGTCGGGAGCGGGCCCGTGCCGCGGCGGCGATCCCGGTGATCCCGGCGGGTCTGCGCTGCGGGCTTCGCCGGGGCGGAGCGGGGCGGTCGATATCGGCGGCGCCGGCCGGACCGAGACGGTGATTCCCGTCGGGCCGGGCCCGAGCTATCCGCGGGTGCCCCGCGGCATCACGCAGCCGCCCGAGCCGTTCGGGCTCGAGCCGGGTCTGGGAATCGAGACCGTCGCGCCGCTGCCGGAACCGGGCAAGTCAGTTCCTCTCGGCGGCCGGTTGGGCCGGCCGGCCGAACTGCTACCGGAGCCGGCCGAGGGGATGACGATCGACGAGGCGATCGAGCGGCTGCTGCAAACGAACCTCGAGCTGCGGGCCCAGGAGATGGAGATCGCCAAGGCCCGCGCGGACGTGCTCACCGCGGGGCTGCGGGGGAATCCGCTCGTCTACACCGACGCCGCGCTCATCCCCTACGGCAACTTCGCCGACAGCGCCGGCGGGCCCACGCAGTACGACGCGAACATCACCCTCCCGCTCGACGTCAACAACAAGCGGCAGCGGCGGATCGAGGTGGCCGCGCAGGCACAGCGGGTCACGGAGGCGTTGTTCCAGGACGCCGCCCGGCTGCAGATCGACAACCTCTGCACGGCCTGGTCCGACGTGCTCGCCGCCCGGGCGAGCATCCGGTTTCTGCGGTCGGGGATCGAGAGCCTGGAAGCCCAGAAGCAGGCCACCGAGGCGCTCGTTCCCAGGGGCAAGCTGAGTCGCAGCGACGTGAACAACGTCGAGATTCTCATCGACAGCACCGACCTGACGCTCTTGGAGGCCCAGGAGACCCACGACGACGCGATGCGGACGCTCGCCGCCCTGCTCGGGATCCCGCCGGACGAGGCCGAAACGTTTCCCATTCGTGGCCAGCTCCGCGTCGAGGACGTGCAGCTGCCGCCCGTCGAGGACCTGGTCACCCGAGCCCGGGCCTGTCGCCCCGATCTGATGGCGTTCCGGCTCGGCGTGAACCGGGCGCATGCGGAAGTCCGGCTGGCGCGGGCCAACCGGCTCGACGACGCGTTTCTCATCTATCAGCCGATGACGGCCCAGGAGGGCCTGAAGCCGGGCGATCGGGCCGCCTATTCGTGGGCCATGGGGGTCACCGTGCCCCTGCCGGTCTTCAACCGCAACCAGGGCAACATCGCCCGGGCCGAGCACACGGTGGCCCAGACGAGGACGCAACTGTCCAATCTCGAGCGGCAGGTGATGCTGGAGGTCCAGCGGGCCGAGGCCGCATTTCACGTCACCCGCGCCACGATCCGCCGGATCGAGGCGGAGATCCTCCCTGCGGCCCGGGAGAACCTCGATCTGGCCCTCCGTGGGGCCGACCCCGACGCCGAGAACGACAACGAGGGCACGATCGCGATCATCGAGGCGCAGCGGGCTTACGGCGAGATCGCCCGGCAGTACCTCGAAGCGCTCGTTCGGCACCGCCGCTCGATGTTTCGGCTCAACACGGCGGTCGGCCAGCGGGTCCTCCCCTGAGGGCCGGGCTCTGCTCCAGGCGGAACGGCCGCGTCATGATCAAATCACTGCGAACGCGATTCGATGCCTGGGCCGTCCGCGGCTGTCTGGCGATCACCGTCTGTCTTGCGGTGGCCGCTGGAGACTCGCCGCTCGCCCAAGCCGCCGAGTCTCTCGCCGACGAGATCGTCGTGGAGGCGATTCCGCCGCCGGTGCCGGCCGAATGGGAGGCCGAGTTCGCCGCGGCAGGATCGTCGTGCACTGGCTGCGCCGGATCCGACTCCGCCCGGGGTGGCGGCCGGTTCTACGCGGACTACGACGACGGCTTCGCGATCCTGCCCCGCGACCCCGACGGGACGCCGTATTCGCTGCGGATCCGCAATCAGAACATGTTCCGCTACGACGGGTTTTCGCGGGCCGAGCCCTCGTGGACCGACAGCGCGGGCAACCAGCTTCCGATCAACAACTCCAACTACTTCGGCATCCCCCGCGGCCGGTTGATCTTCTCGGGTAATGCCCTGCTGCCGAAGCTCTCGTACCTCTTGAACATCGACTACAACTCCGTCACCAGCCAGCCGATCGGCTTCCGCGCGTTTTGGCTCAGCTACCGGTTCAGCAAGGCCCTCGAACTGTACGTGGGCCAGTCGAAGGTGCCGGGTTCGCGGGAGTGGATCGAGAGCGCCTTCGCGCCGCTCCAGAGCGCCGACCGCACCATGGCGACGACGTTCTTTCGGCCCAGCTTGAGCCAGGGCGTATGGCTGATGGGCGAACCGCTCGACGATTTGTATTACCACGCGATGGTGTCCAACGGGTTCAACACGCTCAACCTTCTGCCCGAGGATCTCAACAACCGCTTCGCCTGGTCGGCCTCGGCCTGGTGGGAGCCGTGGGGCGATTTCGGCCGCGGCTACTCCGATCTGCAGGATCACGAGGAAGCCGCGGTCAGGCTGGGAGCCTGCTACACCTTCGCGCTGGGCGCCGGCAACCAGGCCGACAGCGACGCGGTCGAGAACTCGCCGGTCCGGCTTTCGGACGGCACGATCATCACGACGCCTGGCGCACTGGCCCCCGGCGTGACCTTGCAGTCGTACGACATCTCGCTGGCGGCGATCGACTGGGCCTGGAAATACCGCGGCCTGAGCCTGTCGTCGGAACTGTACTTCCAGGACCTGCTCGGGCTGCAGGCCACCGGGCCGCTGCCGATCGCCTCGACGTCGGCCTTCGGCGGCTTCGTCAAGGGGGGCTTGTTCGTCGTGCCGCGGGAGACCGAGGTCTACGCCCGCTCGTCGTACGTCACCGGCGCCTACGGCTCGGGCTACGAACTCGGAGGCGGGTTCAACCAGTTCTTCCTGCCGGGGAAGGACAACCTGTTTTTCACCTGCGATGCCGCCTGGCTCCAGAACTCACCCGCCGGCCAGAACCGGACCGGCTTCGTGGCGGGCCAGACCGGGCTGCTCGTGCGGGCCCAGGTCGTCGCCGTCTTCTGAGGACAACGAATGATGACACACACGCGGCTCTCGATCGCCGTCGGCCTGCTGCTCTCGGGGGCGGCAATCCAGAGCGGTGGCCAGGAGGCTGTCGAGGCTGACGAGCAGGTCGTCACCGAACGGCTGGCCTACCCGTATTCCATCGATCTGCTGCCCGATGATCCGGCGCCGCCGCCGTACGAGGCGGCGCCCGGCGAGCCGGGAGGGCCGCGGCCGGAAGCCGGCGACGCCTTCGGCCGCAAGACGGTCACGGGAGATCTCTTCGATCGCTGGCTGTCCACCAAGGAATCGGGCATCACCTTCGGCGGCCGGGTCACGCAGTATGCCTTCGGGCTCGCCGGCGGCATCGATCAGCCCGTGCCTCCGCCACTCGGGCAAGGCGACGTCTTCAAGTACACCGGCCGCGGTGAATACGACGCGGTCTTCGATCTCGAGAAGTTCGGCGGCCTGCCCCACGGCCGGCTGCTGGTGCGGGCCGAGCAGTGGTATGGCGAGTACGGCAACGTGTCACTCCGCGCCGGCACCTTCACGCCCACGGTGTTCCCCGCGCTCCTGCCGCCGCGACCAAACGACCCCGGCGTGCCCTACATCACCAACTTCCTGTTCACGCAGCCCCTGTCACCCAACTGGGTGGTGTTCGGCGGCAAGAAGGACGTGCTCGGCTCCTTCGACCAAGACGTCTTCGCCGGCGGCGACGGCACCGACCAGTTCGTCAACCAGGCGCTGATCGCCAATCCGCAGTTCCTGCTCGGGATGCCCTACTCGTTCTTCACTGCGGGGATCGTCTCGCCCCGCGACTGGGGCGGCCTGGCGATGTTCGTCATGGATCCCAAGAACCGCACGGCCGACTTCATGCAGTTCGGCGACCTGTTTCAGCAGGGGATCATCATCGGCGGCGAAGTCAAGGCGAAGACGATGTTCCTCGATCTGCCGGGGCAGCAGCACGTGGGCGGCGTCTGGAAGCACCAGCAGCAGCTCGACCTGCGGTTCGCGTTCACGCCGCCGGAGCCCGGCTACGAACCCGGCTACGGGCCCCCGGTGGCCGGCCCGCGAACGCTCTGGGACTCCTGGCTCGTCTACTACGGCTTTGACCAGTATTTCGTCCGCTACACCGACGATCCCGACCGGGGCTGGGGCCTGTTCGGCCGCGCCTCGATCGGCGACGGCAACCCGAACCCGATCGAATACTTCATCAGCACCGGGGTCGGCGGCTATAGCCCCCTGGGGCGGCAGCGGGGCGACACCTTCGGCCTGGGCTGGTTCCTGGTCGGCTCGAGCGACGAGTTCGGTCCGGTGCCCCGGGCCCTGTTCGGCCCGCGCATCGGCATGGGCGTCGAGTGGTTCTACAACATCCAGGCCACACCCTGGCTGAATATCACGCCCGACCTGCAGTGGATCCGCCCGGGGCTGGGGGCGCTCTCAACCGACAACGCCTTCGTGTATGGCATCCGGGCCAACGCCACGTTTTGAGCGCCGCTCCGGTGAGCCCGTCAGGGGCCGCCGGCTGCGCCCTCCTGCAGTTTCTCCATGACCTTGTCGAGTGAAAAACTGGCGGCCTTCATCCGCGGCGGGTAGTCCTTGAAGGTCGCGAGGAACCGCCCCACGTAAGCCTGGGCGGGCACCAGCATGAAGGCGCGGTCGATCATCCAGTCGTAATAGGTGTTGGACGTGATCGAGGCCCGCTCGTAAGGGTCGCGACGGAGATTGAACACCAGCGGGATGCGGAGCGGGGTGAAGGGCTCCATCCAGACGCGGAGGGTGCCCTCCGTCTTCTGCTCCATGAAGATGAACTTCCAGTCGTCGTACCGCAACGCGGTCAGGTCGCCGTCGTCGGAGAAGTAGAAGATCTCCTGCCGTGGGCTCGGCACACCCTGGGGATTCCTGAGGTGGGCGGTGAGGTCGTAGCCGTCGAGGTGCACCTTGTATTCGCGGCCCGAGGCCGATGACTTGTAGCCGTCGAGCAGGTCCTGCTTGATGTCGGGCTTGCCGGCGGCCGCCAGGAAGGTCGGCAGCCAATCCATGTGATGGACGATCCCGTTGGAGACGCTGCCGGGCTTGGCCACGCCGGGCCAGCGGACCAGGCAGGGAACCCGCCAGCCGCCCTCCCAGTTCGTGTTCTTCTCGCCGCGAAACGGGGTGGCAGCGGCGTCGGGCCAGGTGTTGAGGTGCGGGCCGTTGTCGGTCGAGTAGTGAATGATCGTGGTGTCGGCCAGGCCGAGCTCGTCGAGCAGCGCCAGGAACTTGCCGATGTGCATGTCGTGCTCAATCATGCCGGCGGTGTATGCGTCGGCGTGCGGATTCTGCTTCTTGATCTCGGCCATCCGCTCGGCGCTGACGTGGGTGCGGAAATGCATCCGGGTGCCGTTCCACCACACGAACCAGGGCTTGCCGGCGGCATGCTGGCGGCGGATGAAGTCGATCGCGCGGTCGCTCGTGTCGTCATCGACCGTCTCCATCCGCTTGCGGGTGAGCGGGCCCGTGTCCTCGATCGCCCCTCCCGCGAACGACTTGATCACGCCGCGGGGGCCGAACTTCTTCAGGAAGGTCGAGCCGTCGGGCAGCACCAGGTCGCGGGGATAGTCCTCGTTCTCCGGCTCCTCCTCGGCGTTGAGGTGATAGAGGTTGCCGTAAAACTCGTCGAAGCCGTGATTCGTCGGCAGGTGCTCGTCTCGGTCGCCGAAGTGATTCTTGCCGAACTGCCCGGTGGCGTAGCCCTGGTCCTTGAGCAGACCGGCGATCGTGGGGTCGAGCGTGCTGATGCCTTCCTTGGCTCCAGGCAGGCCGACTTTCGAAAGCCCGGTCCGGAAGACGCTCTGGCCCAGCAGGAACGACGACCGGCCCGCCGTGCAGCTCTGCTCGCCGTAGTAGTCGGTGAACATCATGCCCTCGCGGGCGATCCGGTCGATGTTCGGTGTCTGATACCCCATCAGGCCGCGGGTAAAGGCACTGATGTTCGACTGGCCGACATCGTCTCCCCAGATGACGAGGATGTTGGGCTGCTTGGGCTGTGCCGCGTCAGCGCCGGCGGTCAGCGGGCCGGCCAGGGCCAAGGCGGCGAGCGTCAGGAGGCTGAAGCGTAGCATGGTCATCGGTGAGGAGCCTTTTAGGGTGGTAGGAAGGCCGAACGTTAAGCCGATCAGCGGCACTTGGCAAGTGGCGCCCAGAAGAGAAGCGGCCGATGCCGCGAGGCTGCGGAGACAGTTCCCTACAGCCGGCGGGAGCGTTTGCGGCCGCCCTTGGCGGGGCGGCCAGGGTGCTCGGCGGGCTTGCCGCGGCCCCGCGGCTGCCCGGCTTTCCGGCCGCGGGCCGGGCCCGGCGGGCGGGCCGACTTCGCGGGCCGCTTGCCCCGGCTGACGTGGCCGTCCACGAGCCGGAAGTTGAGCTCGCGGCGGTCGAGATCGACGCGGTCCACCGCCACCCGCACGCGGTCGCCCAGCCGGTAGCTCTGGCCCGCGCGGCGGCCCGAGAGCGTGTGGCTCGCGCGGTCGTAGCGGTACGAGTCGTCAGGGAGGCTGTCGAGCGGCACGAGCCCCTCGGCGGGGAGTTTCAGCCCCTGCACGAATAGCCCGAAGGCCTCGACGCCCGTGATCACAGCGTCCATCTCCTCGCCGATCCGCGTGGACAGAAACAAGAGCAGTTTGAGCTTCACAAGCTCCCGCTCGGCCGCCTCGGCCCGCCGCTCGAGGTCGGAGCAGTCCTGGCCGAGCTGGATCAGGCCGTCGGCCGGGGGCCGCTTGCCCTTGGCCAGTGCTTCCAGCGCCCGGTGGATCGTGAGGTCGGGATAGCGGCGGATCGGCGAGGTGAAGTGGCAGTAGCAATCGCTCGCCAGGGCGAAGTGGCCGTCTTCCTGGGGGCCGTAAGCGGCCCGCGTCAGGCTCCGGAGCACGGCGTAGTGGACGGCATGCTCCTCCGGGCGGCCGCGGGCCATGTCGAGCAGCCGCTGGAGCTCGAACCGGCTCTCGAGCGAATCGACCTCGAAGCCGAGCTCCGTCACGAACTCCGTCAGCTGGCGGAGCTTCCGCATGTCGGGAGAGGGATGGATTCGCCGGAGGAAGCCCGCCCCGGCCGCGGCCAGCGCCCCGGCCACGGCCTCGTTGGCCGCGAGCATGAACTCCTCGATGATCTGGTGGCTCTCGGTGTTCTCGGTCACGTGGGCCCCGGTCACCCGGCCGTCGCGGTCGAGGTCGATCTTCACCTCGGGCATCTCGAGCTGGAGCGAGCCGCGGGCCGTCCGCCGGCTGCGGAGGATCCGGGCCAGATCCCGCATTCGGCCGAGCAGGGCCCGCACCTCGGGCGTCAGCTCGACTTTCCTGGTCTCGGGATCGGCCAGGAAGACATCCACCTCCTCGTACGTGAACCGCCGGCAGCTCTTGATCGCCGAGGGCTCGACCGCCGAGTGCACCGGCACGCCGTCGGCCGTGAACTCGATCCAGCAGGTCTTGGCGTAGCGGACCTTGTGTGGCTGGAGGCTCGCCAGGTTGTTGGAGACGATCTCGGGGATCATCGGGATTACCCGGTCCGGCAGATACACGCTCGTGCCCCGGGCCCGCGCCTCCTGGTCGAGCGGCGCGCCCTCGCGGACGAAGTGCGAGACGTCGGCGATG
>JBIKXY010000213.1:0-5096 GCA_044355515.1 Pirellulales bacterium | reverse complement strand
GAGTATCGCCGCGGCTTCAAGTTCTCGACCTACGCCACCTGGTGGATCCGGCAGGCGATCACCAGGGCGATCGCCGACCAGGCCCGCACGATCCGGATCCCGGTCCACATGATCGACGTGCTCTCGAAACTCCGGACCACGGCCAAGAAGCTGCTCCACGAGCTCGGCCGCGAGCCGAGCCCCGAGGAGGTGGCCGAGGTGGCCGAGGTGCCGGTCGAAGAGGCCCGCCGCGTGCTGGAGATGGGCCGCCAGCCCATGAGCCTCGACCGGCCCGTGGGGGAGAGCGAGGACGCGAGCTTCAGCGAGTTCGTGGAAGACGTCGGCGGGGTGAGTCCGACCCAGTCCACGACCCACGGTTTGCTGCGGGACCGGATCGACTCGCTTTTGAAGACGCTCACCTACCGGGAGCGGGAGATCATCCGGCTGCGATACGGCCTGACCGACGGCTACACCTACACGCTCGAGGAGGTCGGCCGGATCTTCCGCGTCACCCGCGAGCGGGTCCGGCAGATCGAGGCCAAGGCGGTCAAGAAGCTCCAGCATCCGGTCCGGTCGCGGCAGCTGGAAAACTTCGTCGCCGGCGGCCGGGGCTGACGCCGCGGGCCCGTGGCCAGGCGGAACGGCTGTGGTACACTCTCCGGCGGGGCGAATCAGCCGCCCCGCCGGAGATCACCATGCCCGTCGCCCTCACCACCGGAACGCTGCGGACGCTTCACCGGATGCACCGGCAGCTGGAGGACCTCCGTGGCCGCCTGGCCGCCGGTCCGCGCAGGGTCGCCGTGCTCTCCGCCGCGGTGACCGAGGCCGAGGGCCGGCGCGACGCCGCCAAGGAGGCGGTCGTGCAGACCCGCCTCGCGGCAGACCGCAAGCAGCTCCAGCTCAAGACCGCCGAGGTCAAGCTCGCCGAACTGGAGGCGAAGCTCAATGCCTCCAAGAGCAACAAGGAATACCAGTTGTTCCGCGACCAGATCGCGGCCGACCGGATGGCCACCAAGGTGCTGGAAGACGAGATCCTCGAGGCCCTGGAGCGGATCGACACGCTCAAGCCGGCGGTGCCGGCGGCCGAGGAGGGCATCGCCGCGGCCCGAAAGAAGCTGGCCGACGAGCAGGCGCGAGTGGCCGACGAGGCCGCGCAGCTCGAGGGGGAAGTGGCCCGCATCACGGGCGAACTGGCGGCCCTCGAGCCCGAGTTGGCCGACGACCTGCGGGAAAAATACCTGCGGGCCGTGCGGCACAAGGGGGCCGACGGGATGGCCGCCGCCGAGGGCCGCGACTGCGGCGGCTGCCACCAGCAGATCACGAGCAACCAGCTCTCGGAACTGCTCGCGGGCCGGATCGTCACCTGTCGCAGCTGTGGCAGGCTGCTCTACACGCCCGAGTCGGCCAGCCTGGCCTGACGCCGGCAGGTCTCTGCCGGCGGGCCCTCGGCTCCGCCCTGTCATCCAGTTTCCCCCCCAGTTTCCCTTCCTCGAGTCTCGGTATTCCGCGGGAGTTCCCCTTCATGTCAGACCGCATTCCCATGACCAGGTCCGGCTACGACAAGCTCAAGGCCGAGGTGGACGAGCTGGAGACGGTGGAAATGCCGAAGCTGGCCCAGCGGGTGGCGGCGGCCCGGAGCGAGGGTGACCTGAGCGAAAACGCCGAATACCACGGCGCTCGCGAGAGCCAGGGCATGCTGCAGGCGAAGATCAACCTGCTCCGCGACAAGCTGGCCCGGGCGGTGATCGTCGAGCGGCCCAAGGAATCGACCGGCGAGGTCGTCTTCGGAGCCACGATCCGGGTCAAGGATCTCAAGTTCGGCGACGAGGAGGAGTATGTGCTCGTCGGGGCGGGCGAGGAGGATTTCGACGCCGGCCGGATCAACGTCGCCAGCCCGCTCGCGCAGGGTTTCCTGGGCCGCAAGGTGGGAGAGACCGTGGCGATCGACGTGCCCGCCGGCACGCTCAAATACGAGATCCTCGAAGTCCGGATCGAGTAGGCGATCGCGCTACGTGATTCCCTCGAACAGCGCCGACCCGATTCGGACGATCGTCGCCCCCTCGAGGATCGCCGCCTCGAAGTCGCCGCTCATGCCCATCGAGAGCTCGGCCAGCAGCCCCGGGTCGGGGAGCGTTGCCGCGAGTTTGTCCCGCAGCTCCCGCAGGCGGGCGAAGTCCCGCCGGGCGTCGGCGGCCGCCGCATCCGGGTGGCCCGCCATCCCCATCAGGCCCCGGAGCCGCACGCCCGGCGCCGCCGCCGCCGCGCGGACCAGCGCGGGCACGTCCGCGACCGCGGCCCCCGAGCGGCCGGGATCGGCCGAAAGATTCACCTCCACGAGCAGCTCGCAGACCGCCCGGCCGGCCGCCCCAGCGCCGGCAGTCTCCTCAGCGATCGCCTCCAGCAGCCGGAGGCTGTCGAGCGTGTGGAGCATGGCGAGCAGCGGGAGCGTGCGGCGAACCTTGTTGCGTTGCAGATGGCCGATCAGGTGCCAGCGAGCCGCCGGCGTCGCCGTGGCCAGCGCCGCCGCCTTGGACCAGACCGCCTGGGGGCGGCTCTCGGCCAGATCGGCGACGCCGGCTTCGAGCACGAGCCGCGTCACGTCGGCCGCGACGTATTTCGTGACCGCGACCAGCCGCACGCTCTCGGGCTCACGTCCCGTCTGCCGACAGGCGCTGGCGATCCGGTCGCGGATCTCCGCCAGATTGCCGCCGATCCGGTCGCGTCGCGGGTCCGCTTCGCCCGGCTGGCCATCGGTCGCGCTCACTGGATCTCCAGCACCCGCTTGACCGTGCCCCGCGGCCGGATCCGGCCCAGCAGAAACTCGCACGAGACATTGCAGCCCAGCAGCGTGCGGTTCCGCGGCGTGTCGAGGGAGCGATAGAGCAGCCACTGCTCCTGCCCCGCCTGGACGCGAAACCCGGCCGCCTGCCAAGCCGGGAGGTTGATCCGGGTGTCGGCCACCGTCAGCTGCCGCCACGTGAGCGGCTGGCCGATCCGGGCGGCATCGCAGTCGAGCCACAGCGGGGCATAGAGCCGGCGTCCGGCCGACTCCTGCAGGAGTGTCAGGCCGTCGGCCGTGCGGTCGAGGCTGCCTCCCCGGCCGGCCCGCCACTCCGGCAACGCCAGCGGCAGCGCCAGCATCCGCATCCGGGTGTCGAACACGATCGCCTCGCGGGTCTCCGCGGCGAGGTCGGTGTCGAGCCCCTGGGCCAACGGCACCACGGACTGATACCGCAGCGTCGCCGACCGCACGTCATCATGCCGGCCGTTCACCTCCGCCGCGGCGTTGGCGGTCACGGCGTCAGCCCCGCCGGGCCGGGTCACGGCGTCAGCCCCGCCGGGCCGGGTCACGGCGTCAGCCAGCACCACGATCCGCTCCCGCGGCAGGAGCACCACCTGCCGTTCGAACTGCCGCCCACCCGCCAGGGGCGCGGTGATTTCCAGAAAGGTCGCCTGCCGATCGGACTCCCAGCAGGACGCCGTCCAGGGGCCTTCCATGTCGAGCGGGTCGCCGGCGTGGGCCACGCGCCACTCCCACGGGCCATCGACCAGCATCCGGTCGCCGGCCGCGATCTCGAGATGGGGCACGGCCTGCCGGTAATCGACCAGCACCCGGAGGCTGCCTCGCGCCCAGCCCGTGCGCATGATCGCGACGGCCGCCGCGGCGTCGTGCAGGTCGCGGCGGATGAAGCGGCCCGGCTTGCCCCGGGACTGGCGGCCGCCACTCAGGGCCTCGACCGACCGCTTCCGCCGCTCGCCCAGATCCGCCGCGGCCTCCAGCAGCGGTGCGGTGAATCCCACCGGCATCAGGCCGCCGGCGGCGACTCGTCGGCCGTCGTCACCCAGCAGACGGATGGCGGTCGTGGCCGCTTCCCGCCAGCGGCGGTCGATGGCCTCGCTCCAAGCCGGTTCGCCGGTGGCGGTGGCGACGTCGCGAACCGTCGTCCAGCGAACGACGCGCTCGACCATCGACCCGCCACCGGCCACCGCGACGATGCCGCCGGCCGACGAGAGCCGCTCGATCTCGGCGGAGACCGCGCCGCTGGCGCCGGCTTCGAGCTGACGGCAGGCTTCGAGATCGCGAAACAGCCGCGCCAGGCCGAGCACGAACCTCGCCGGCAGCGTGTCGCCGGCTGCCAGGATCGGCTCGGCCGACCGGGCCTCCCCCACGAGCCGCTCGAGCAGCCCCCCGGCCGAGCCTCCCGCCCGGCGGGCCCGCGCCATCCAGGCGAGTGCCCAAGCGGCGGCCTCGCAGGCCAGCCAGCGATCGGCCGGAGCCGCGGCGGACGCGTCGTCGAGGCACTCGGCGATCGCCGTCTCGATGAACTCGGCCCGCTGCGGGTCGCCTGCCCCCTTGGCCACGAGGTCACCCAGCCGCCGGAGCCGATCGCGAGTCCCCAGCGTGCTCGCCAACTCGGCCGCCGTGCGAATCCGGGCAGCGGCGGCTGCGCGCTTCACCCGCGGCGCAGGAGGATGCGCGGCCGCCGGCTCGGAGGACGCGGCAGCCGCGGCGGGGATGCGGGGAACGGCCGCGGTCGCCCCGCCAGAGCGGGAGCCCGATCGGCGTCGGGGTGGGGTCTGGGACGCCATCGAGATCTCGCGGGGATGGGGGGCGGCCGCGCAGGGTTGCGGCGGCGGGAGTATCGTAACGGAGGCAGGAGTCGCCAGCCACGAACCCGTTCGCTTCCGGAGGACGCGATGACAGGCCCCGTTTCCAGGGCTCGAGTTTCAGGCCGCAGACCGCCGCAGTCGGTCGGATTGCTCGCGGTCGCGCTGCTGCTCGGCGGCCAGGCCGCCGCCACGGAGCCGGCCGCCCCGGCAGACCGCCATCCGGATCTGCGGCGGCTCTCGGAGACCGACGAGATTTGGATCGACGTGCCGGGCAAGCGGGTGGTCGTGGGGGGCAACATCGCGATCGCGGCCGGCGAGATCGAGGTCTTCGCCTGCCCGGCCGGCTCGAAGGAGCACGAGGCGATCGTCGCCACCCGTTCCCCGGCCCGGTTCGTGCACGCGGGCTTGCTGGCGATCGGGCTCGAGCCGGGCAATCCCGTGTCGTTCGACCCGGAGTACGTGCCGGCCCGCGGGCCGAGGGTGGCGGTCCGCGTCCGGTGGCAGGA
>JBIKXY010000049.1:0-15528 GCA_044355515.1 Pirellulales bacterium | reverse complement strand
CCGCCTGAGCCCCTCGATGCCTGGTTGACGTTCTCGGCCATGATCTCGCCCGCCCCTCAGCGGCAGGGGCATGCGGCTGGTCGCCGCTTTGCGGCGGCATTCGGGGGCCTAGGGGGCGGCCCCCACCGGCTGGTCGGCACCGGTCCATATCGACGAGCTGCAGGACGCCGAGCCGCCGGAAGCGGGAGGCGCGGAGGGGGCCGCGCCGTCAGGCAGCGGCCCGGACCAGCCTGGGCCGCGATCGCGCGGCGGCCGGATCTGGGGCGAAGACCGCATACAGCGAGTCGCTCAGCGGCGAGCGATCGGATAGCCGCATCCGGGCCACGGCCAGCCCGGCCCGGGCGGCCGTGGCCGCGAGCGTCGCCGGCGTGAAGTAGTTGACGTGGTCCGGCCAGCGGTAGCCGCACCAGCGGCGGCCGCGCATACGGCGGGCCAGGCAGCCGTAGTTGGGCACCTTGACCACCACCGCGCCGTCGTCGGCCAGCCGCGCGCGGCAGCCCGCCAGAAGCGCGACGGGATCGAGCTCGTGCTCGAGCACGCAGGAGAGGATCACCACCTGGACGCTGCCCGCGGACAACTGCTCGAGCCCATCGATGCCGGCGGCATGGATGCAGCGGCCGCCGTGGAACCGCAGCCGGCGATCGGCGACCGCCGCCAACTGCGTCGAGATCTCGATTCCGACCGGCTCGATCCGGCCCGCGACCTCGGCCGGCAGCCCGGCCACGAGCCGCCGAAACAAGCCGCCGTCGGAGCAGCCGATGTCCACGAGGCGGATCGGCCCGGCCGGCCGCCGGCAGGCGATGCTCCGCAGCATCCCGACGAGTTTGTCCCGCTTGAGCCAGCGATGACGGAAGGTCTTGAAGGCCCGGCTGGCGGCGTACAGCAGCGGCTCTTCCCGCTGCCGGCGGGCCGACTCGTCGGCATGCGTCACCTCCCAGGCGAACTCCTCGCAATACCGCTCCTGGGCAGGCGGATTCGCCAGGTACACCAGCCCCGTCTCCAGGCATTCCCGCACGTCCCAAGGGACCGGCGCCACGGCGAGCGGGCGAGACGCCCCGGGACGGCCGAGCAGCGGGCAGGGACGCGAAGCATGGTGATTGGCTTTCATGCCGGAGGCCCGGGAAGGATGTGACGGTCGTAACGCCCTGCTCAAGATCGGCAGGCAGCCGCCCGTTTCGCGAGCGAAGGTGTCCCCCGGCACGCGGCCGGCCGCGTGCCCCGCCACCCCGCTTGCCAGGCCGCCCCGGCCCGCCCGCCTTCACCCGGCCACCAAAAGGAAAACGGACGGCGCCGCAGGGCGGCGCCGTCCGTGGTTTCTCACTCGGTCGAGAACGGCAAACTCAGCCGGAGACCATCGCCTTCAGGTTCTTGAGCGCCCGCACGCGGACCTTGACGCTCGCCGGCTTCGCGGGCCGATCCTGCAGCTCGCCAGTGAAGGGGTTCTTCACGCCCTTCTGGGCGGGGCGGGCGGGAACCTTGCGGCGCTCGATCTTCACGAGGCCGGGAATCGAGAACACACCGGTGCCCGAGCCCTTGAGGGCCTTTTGAATCTCGTCAGCGAGCGCCTCCATCACGGCCACCACGTCCTTCTTGGGCAGGTTGGTCGTCTCCGAGATGCTCCGCATGATCTCCGTCTTCGTCATGGGCTTGTTGCCGGACTTCTTCGCCATGTGCCAAAACCTCCAAAAAATGCCAGTGTGTGAGCGGCAGAACCCCCGCCGCGGGACAGTCGACGTTACCCTCAAACTCGGCCACCACCGCCGAATGCGACGCTGATTAGACGGGCTAGAGGGGAAATTGCAACCCAAAAAAACCCTCTCCGTCGTGAAAAACCGCTTATTTCGCGTGCCGAAAGCCCGGGGACAGCCCAGAGAATGGCCGCCGAATCTCAGGAAAAATCCCGCTCCCGGGGAAAAATCCCGCTCCCGGGCCTGAGGGGACTGCCGGCCAGACGGCCAGGGCGGGGATTTCGACCGCTCTTGGCCCGCCGATGCGGCCGAGTGATACGATGCCGGGAGATCGGCCGTGAACACGGTGGCGGGTTGCGTCGCGACGGAACCCGCGTCATCGCCGGGGCGGCCATCTGCCCGGGTCCGACCCGTCATGCCAGCAGCCTCGTGTCACGTTGCTTCGGGGGCCAGCGATGCGCCCGCGACGCCGACCTCGGTCGTCGGGACTCGCGGCCGACGCTTCCTTCTGCTCGCGGTCGTGATCGCGGTCGTGATCCCCGCGACAGGCCGGGCACAGCCGCTCAACGCGTTCGCCGACGGCGACGAGCCAGCGGCCGGCACCGGGCACCAAGACGCGGCCGAGCCGGGGGTTTTTCTGCCGGGCGACCGGGGCCGAGAGCGACAGCTCGATCGGGCTCGTCGCCTGAGCGCCGACCAGCGCTGGTCCGACGCCGCCGTCGCCCTTGACGAACTGCTGGCCACCGAACGGGATGCTTTCGTCACGGCCGGCCCGGGGACCACTCGGGGCAGCATCCGTTCGGCCGCGGCGGCCGAGTTGGCGGCGCTGCCGCGGCCCGGCCTCGACGCTTACCACATGCTGTTCGATGCCCGCGCCGCCAAACAACTTGCCACCGCTATCGCGTCCGACGACCGGGGGGCAATCATCGCCGTCGCCCGCCGCTGGCTGCACACACCGGCCGGCCGTCAGGCCGCGATCCTGGCCGCGGTCACGATGCTGGAATCGGGCCAGCCGCTGGCGGCATCGGCCTGGCTCGAGCGGCTCGCCGGGCTTGAGGAATCCGCCGAGCTGGGGAAATCCGCCGAGCTGGGGAAATCCGCCGAGCTGGGGCCCGCGCTCCTGGCGCTGCGCTCGATCGCCCGCTATCAGGCGGGCGACGAGCCGACCGCAGTCCGGCTGCTCACTGCCGCCGGCCGCCAGGGCCGCAGCAGCCTCAGGCTCGCCGGCCGCGATGTCCCCCTGCCGCCCGGGCCGGAAGCCGCCCCCGCGTGGCTGGCGGGGCACGCCGGCGGGACCGGCCGGATGCCGCGGGCGGGCATCGAATGGCGGCAGGTCGGCGGTGGCCCGACCCGGTCTGGCGTGGCGACGGCATCCCGACCGCTGCTCGTCCCCCGCTACCGCGTGCCGCTGGTGAGCCATCCGGAACAGGCCCGCCGGCTCGAGCGCGTCCGCGATGCGGCTGCGGACGCGGGCGTGCCTCTCCTGCCCGCCGGTACGCCGCTGGCCGTCGGTGATCGGCTCGTTGTCCAGACGCCACTGGGGATTCTGGCGATCGATTTTGAATCGGGACGTCGAGTCTGGCTGTCCGTCGCTGCCAGCCGCGCCGCGGTCGAGGTCGTCGAGGGAGGCGACGGCTGGCCGGCGGAGCGGGCAGGTGATCCGGTGGCCCGACAGGTCTTCGGCGACGCCACGAGCGGCAACCTCGCCAGCGATGGGCGATTCGCGTTCGCCGTCGAGAGCCCGCCGGAGTCCGTGACGGCGGCCGCCGCGCCGGTCGCCGGCTTCGGCCGGGGATTGGTCGCCAAGGACGATTTTGAACCGACCAACACCCTCTCGGCGTACAGACTCGCCGACGGCGCCATCGCGTGGCGGCAGCCGGCCGCGGTGCCGGCCGGCCACGGTGCCAGACCGGTCGCGGATGCTGCCGGCCGCTGGCACATGGGACCGCCGCTCGTGGTCGGTGACGACCTGTTCGTGCTCGTCGAGGAACGGGGCGAGGTGATCGTGGAGGCGCGGGCAGCAGCCGACGGTTCGCTCCGCTGGTCGCAGCCACTCGCCACGTTCGACGAAGCAGACGCGATCGCTTCGCCCGCCGCCAGCGGGCGGCGGCGGGCCGGGCTCACGCCGGCGTTCGACGAGGGCATGCTCGTTTGTCCGATCGGCGCGGGTTGTGTGGTCGCGGTGGATGTCGCCACGCGGTCGCTGCTCTGGGCGCACGCCTACCAGCGGCCGCGTGCCGCCGCCGACGTCAGGGGCATGACCGATACGGCGGGAGCGGCCGCCGACGGCGGCGTTCGCCCCGGCGGCGAGCCGGCACCGATCATCGCGGGAGGCCGCGTGATCCTCGCCCCCTTCGACACGGATCTGCTGATCTGCCTCGACCTGCGTGACGGCAACACCGCCTGGCGCAGGCCCCGGGCCGCGGGCACCCGAATCGCCGGCGTGACCGACGCCCGGGTGCTGATCGTCGACGACACCGCAGCCGAGGCGATCGACCTGGCCACGGGGCGGCCACTCTGGAATCGCGGCCTGGGGGAAGGCGTTCGGCCGAGCGGCCGGAGCCTGCTGACGCCCGAAAGCCTGCTCGTGCCCTGCGACGACGCCACGGTGCTCGAGATCGCCGTGGCCGACGGCCGCATCGTCGGCCGCTCCGTCGCCCGCGGCGGCCGCATCCCCGGCAACCTGATCGCCCACCGGGGCGAGGTGATTTCCCGGGGCGTCGACTCGCTCGACGTCTTTCATCAAGAGGCGGTGCTGGAGGAGCGAATCGAGACGGCTCGCAAGGCTGCGCCCGACGACCCTTGGGTCGCGTATTGGGAGGGGCAGGCGGCGATCGACTCGGACGATGTCGCCACCGGACTCGCGAGTCTGGCCCGAGCCGCCAAGGCGCCGGGATTTCGCTTTCCTCCCGAGGCGCTCGACGAGGCGGTCCTGGCGGCGATGAGCCGCGACTTCGCGACCGCTGCCAGGCTCTGGGCCGCCTTCCCCGGCCGCGAGCCGACGCCGGTCGCGCCGGCGGTCGGCCGAATGACCGTCGATGGCTTTCTCGCCGCGGGCGACGCGGCCTCGGCATGGGCGAGCCTCGAATCACTGCTCACCGTCGACGGCGGCCCGGCCGACTCGCTCGAGACGTTCCCCGACCCGACGGACCCCGCACTCTCGATCACGTCCGAGCGCTGGATCCAAGGCCGGCTGGCCCGGATTTCGGCCGCGGCCGACCCGGCGCTCCGCCGGGGAATCACGGCCGCGTGCGAAGCGGCCGTGACAGCCGCGATCGCGACGCCCGACCCGCTGGCCCGCCGGCGGCGGATGGAGATCCTCCGGGACCGACTGGGGCCTCACCCTGCCGCTGATGCGCTGGGAGCGACGCTCGTCTCCCGCTCCCCCCGGAGCCCGGCCGAGCGCGGTGAGCCCGGCGCGTGGCCGCTCGGCCGGGTCGATGTTCGGCCCGGGCGGCGCGGCCCGGCGCAGGCCGAGACCGCCCCGCCGCAGCAACTCCCCATGCCGTTGGCCGGAGGCGGTGCCGACGGCACGACCGCGGTGCAGGCTGCGATCGACATCGTCCGCGAGCGCTTGCTGATCAAGGATCAATTCGGCAGGCCAATCGCCGACTCGCTGCTCGTGAAAGGCCTGGGCCATGGCGGCGAAATGCCTTTTTTCAACCGCTTCATTCCCCTCGAACTGGCGGTGACCGGCCGTCGGCTGCTGGTGCGTTCGACCGCCGGCATCGCCGCCTACGACCTGGAGGCCGACGCCGGGTCAGGTCGCGGGCTCTGGCGGCGGCCCACCTTCGGCACCACGCTGGACGATCGCGTGCGCTGGCGGGGCGGCACCGCCGGCCGTATCGCCCGGGATGGGTCCGCTCCGCTCGGCCTGCGCATCGTAGAGCCGGGCGATCGGCCCCAGCGGAGCGGACTGGGCATGGTCGCCCTCCCGAACGGGATCCTGGTTCCCGAAGCGAGATCGGTGGCGCTGCTCGACCCGGCGACCGGACGCGTGCTCTGGGAACGGCATCGCCTCCCGCCGGCCTTGGAATGGTTCGCGGACGAGGAGTTTCTGTGCGGCTGCACCGGGGACGGGCGCGGATCGGTCGTCTTGCAGGCGAGCGACGGCAGGCTGTTGCACACGACCGACGTCCCCCATCGCCGGCAACGCGTGGCCGAGAACGGCCGGCGGTTCGTCGCCGTCGGCTTGGTCGATGAGCATCCGCTGGTCGGGATCGCCGAGCGCGTGCGGCTCGAACTCGTCGACCCCGTCGATCGCGAGACGCGTCCGCTGGGTGAGTTCGCCGGTGAGTCACGAGCCACGGCCACGGAGGACGGGCGACTCGCGGTGCTCGAGCCCGGCGGACGGCTGTCGCTGTTCGACATGGCCGACGGTTCCCTCGTATTCGCCATCACGCTCGCCGAGATGCCCTGCCGACTGGAGCGGCTGGAGGTGCAGGCCTGGCAAGATCGCTACCTCGTGCTCGCCGGTGCTCGTGACGAGGAACCCGCCACCGACGTCGCGCCGCTGGAGCAGTTTTTGCTGTCCGGCGGCGCCGCCGCCCCCCTCTCGGCCGCGATCTGGGCCGTGGATCGGGTGCACGGCCGGCCCCTGTGGCCGGTGCCCGCGCTCGTCGAGCGGCACTGCCTGCACCCGGCCCAGCCGCCGGGGCTCCCGATCCTGACTTTCTGCCGGCTGCTTCAGCGGCGGGGAGGTGGGCAGCCGTCCCTGAGCGTGCTCTGCCTGGACAAACGCACCGGCCATGCCGTCTTCGACAGCGACCGGTTGACGCCGCAGACGCCGTTGGCCTTCGGCTGCGACATCGCGGGCGACCCGCGGCGGGCCACGATCACGCTCGGCGACGCCCGGCCCGTCGAACTCGTATTCTCCGGCCTGCCGCTCGCGCCGAGGCCGCCGTTTCGCGGCCGTGGCCCGCGGGCTCCGCTCCAGGTCGAAGGCCTTCCGGACTGACCCATGCCCAGGTTTTCGACCACCCTCGTGCGCGGGCTCGCGGCGGCTCCGCTGGCGCTCGTCATGCTGGCCGCCGCCGCCGCACCCCCGCCCCGTGCCGATGTCGTGCACGAAGGACTGGAGTGGCTCGCCGCCAAACAGGCCCGTCGGGGCAGTTGGTCGGCCAACGAGGGTCGCTACCCGACGGCGATCACGGCACTGGCAGGAATCGCCTTCTTGATGGAGGGCTCGACCACCTCTCAGGGCCGCTACGCCGAGTCGATCCGCCGGGCCGTGGACTACCTCGTGAGCCGGGCTCGCCCCAACGGTCTGATCGGTGACCCCAAGACCGACGACCGCTACACCTACGGACACGGCTTCTCGATGCTGTTTCTCTCGCAGGTGCTCGGCGAGGAAGAGGACGAGCGGCGCCGGGAGGAGCTGATCGGCGTGCTGACACGGGCGGTCGAGTTTTCCGGCCGGGCCCAGACCAAGGACGGCGGCTGGGGCTACGTCAGCGCCGCGGACGGCAACGACTTCGACGAGGGCTCGACCACGATCACGCAGGTGCAAGGCCTGCGGGGCTGCCGCAACGCCGGGATCCCGGTGCCCCGCGAGGTCATCGACAAGGCGATCGCCTACGTCCACAAGTGCACGCTGCCCGACGGCGGCGTCCAATACAGTTCCAAGGGGGGCGGCGGCCGGCCGGCCATCTCGGCGGCCGCGATCGCCTCGCTGTTCAACGCCGGCGAGGAGGACGACACCCATGTGCCGCGGATGCTTGCCTACGCCGAGAAGCACCTGGGCAACATCGCCAACAACAGTTTCGGCCATTGGCATTACGCGCATTTCTATTACGCGCAGGTGATGTATCGTGAGGGGGGTGCCAAGTGGGAGACCTACCGCGACCAGGTCGAGCGACGGCTGGTGGCGGAGGCCCAGCGGGACCGCGACGGGATGTTCTGGTCGCAGGGTTACATCGGCCACGTCTACACCACCGCCACCAACCTCACGATCCTGCAACTCGACAAGGGCATGCTGCCCATCTATCAACGCTGAGCCGACCACCCGGATCGCCGAGCCCCATTGCCAGCCCCGTCCCTGGAGCCACCATGACCCACGCCTCGGCCGTCGAGCGGCTGCACGCCGCCCACGACGCGATCCTCGCCCAGCTCGGCCGGGTGATCGTCGGCCAGGAGCAGGTGATCGAGGAGCTTCTGATCAGTCTCTTCGCCCGGGGCCATTGCCTGCTCGAGGGCGTGCCGGGGCTGGCCAAGACGCTGCTCGTGAGCACGCTGGCCCGCAGCCTCGACCTGTCGTTCAGCCGGATCCAGTTCACCCCCGACCTGATGCCGGCCGACATCATCGGCACCGACGTGCTGGAGGAGGATCGGGCTACCGGGCAGCGGCAGCTGCGGTTTCTGGAGGGGCCACTGTTCGCCAACGTGGTGCTGGCCGACGAGATCAACCGCACGCCCCCCAAGACGCAGGCCGCGCTCCTGGAGGCGATGCAGGAGCGGCAGGTGAGCGTGGGCCGCGTCCGCCACACGCTGGTCGATCCGTTCTTCGTGCTGGCCACGCAAAATCCGATCGAGCAGGAGGGCACCTACCCGTTGCCCGAGGCGCAGCAGGATCGGTTCATGTTCAAGGTGTTTGTGCGGTATCCCTCCTTCGACGAGGAGTTCGAAATCGCCCGGCGGACCACCGGCGTGCCCGCCGAGGAGGCCCGGCCCGTGCTCTCGGCGGCCGACATCGTGGCCCTCCAGCGGAGCGTCCGCGAGGTGCCGATCAGCGACCACCTGGTCCGCTACGCGCTGGCGCTGGTGCGGCAGACCCGGGCCGGCGAGCGGGGCGTGCCCGACTTTGTCTCCGACCAGCTCGTCTGGGGCGCCGGCCCCCGGGCGGTGCAGTTTCTGATCGTGGGGGCCAAGGCCCGAGCCCTGCTCCAGGGCCGCAGCCACGTGGTCGCCGACGACATCCGGATCCTCGCCCCGCCGGTGCTCCGGCACCGGATCGTCGTCGGGTTCGCCGCCGAAAGCGAGGGGGTGACTCCCGACGCGGTCATCGAGCGGATTGTTTCCAGCACCCCGTCGCAGGAGGACGAACTCGCCCGTGATCCGCGGTTCCAGACGATATTTGCGTCCTGAGGCGATCCGGCGGATCGCCCGGCTCGAGGTCCGCGCCCGCGGCGTGGTCGAGGGGGTGTTGGCCGGCCTGCACAAGAGCCCCTTCAAGGGGCAGAGCGTGGAGTTTCTCCAGCACCGACCCTATGTCCGTGGCGACGACCTGCGCCGGGTGGACTGGAAGGTCTGGGGGCGGCAGGACCGGCTCACCGTCAAAGAGTTCGAGGAGGAGACGAGCCTCCGGCTGTCGCTCGTGGTCGACGGCTCGGGGAGCATGGACTACGACCCGGGCGCCCCGTCCGGCCGGCCCACAAAATACGACCATGCCGCCACGCTCGCGGCGAGCCTGGCCTGGCTGGCGCTGTCGCACGGCGATGCCGCGGGCTGCACCGTGTTCGACGACCGGGTGCGAAAGGCCATCCCCCCCCGCACCCGCTCCAGCCAACTGGCCGAGATCTGCGGGCTGCTCGAGGCGCCGCGGAATGCCGGCGAGAGCGAGTTTCTGCCGCCGCTGCGGCGGCTGGCCGAGACGCTGCCCCGCCGGGGGCTCGTGGTCGTGCTCTCCGATTTTCTCGGCGACCGCGCTGGCCTGCTGCGGGGTCTGCGGCTGTTGCGGCAGCGGGGCCACGATCTGGCGGTGATCCACGTGCTCGACGACGACGAACTGGAGTTTCCCTTCGACGGGCCGACACGGTTCGAGGGGCTCGAACTCCCGGCCAGCCTCGGCTGCAACCCGCGGGCCCTGCGGGCCGGCTACCTCGAGGCGCTCGCGGGCTTCCTGGCGGAAGTCCGGCGGGCCGCGGCCGGCGCGCAGGCCGACTACGGGCTCGCCCGGACGGGAGAGTCCGCCGAGACCGCGCTTGTGCGGTTCCTCTCGAGCCGGGCCCGCCAGGCCCACTAGCGGATTCCGGAGCCCTCATGCCCGCCTTCGATTTCCCGCCGCTCGTGTGGTGGGGGCTGCCACTGATGGCGGCGCCGGTGCTGATCCACCTGATCAATCTGCTCCGGCACCGGCGGGTCCGCTGGGCGGCGATGGAACTGCTCGTCGTGAGCCAGAGGAAATACAAAACACGAATCTTGCTCAGGCAGCTGCTGCTGCTCGCGCTGCGGACGGCCGCGGTGGCCGTGATCATCCTGGCCCTGGCCCAGCCCCGCTGGCAGTCGGCCCTCGGCGGCCTGTTCGGCGGCGGCCGGCTCCATCTGGTGCTGCTCGACGACAGCCTCTCGATGGACGACCGGGCCGGCGCGGGCGACGCCCCAGCGGCCTTCGACCGCGGCCGCCGCGTGGTCGAGCGGATCGCGGCCGACACAGCCGCCCGCGGCGACGAGCTGGCGGCGGGCCTGTTCTCCGAGGTCGCCGCGGCCGAGGACCGCCGGGCGTGGGTCGTGCCGCGGCAGCCGCTGGGGCCCGATGCGGTCGCGGGCATCCGTGAGGCGCTCGGCCGCACGCGGCGGTCGTGGCTCGCAACCGGGCCGCGGGCGGCGGTCGACCGCGCCGCGGCCGTCGCTGCCGAGGCGGGTCCGGGGGGCTGCACGCTCTGGCTCGCGAGCGACTTCCGGCTCCGCGACTGGACCGACGGGGAGGCCGCTGCGGCGGTCCGGCGGCTGGCGGAGACCGGCGCGGCGATCCGGCTGGTGGACTGCGGCGCCGAGCCGGCGGCCGACGCGGTCAACCTCTCGATCGCGCGGCTCGAGGCGGTCGGCGGCGTGCCGGCCACCGGCGTGCTCATGCCGCTGGAGGTGGAGGTGCGAAACGACGGGCCGGGCACGGCCCGTGACGTTCAACTCGAGCTGCGGGAGGACGGGGCGAGCCGGCCAGGCCTGCAGCTGGCCGAGATTCCCCCGGGCGAGAGCGTCGTCCGCCGATTCGACGTGAGGTTCGCCGCGCCGGGAGGGCACGTGGTCGAGGCTCGGCTCCCGCCCGACCGACTGCCGGGCGACGACGTCCGCAGCTGCGTGGTCGAGGTGGTGGATCGCGTCAACGTGCTGCTCGTCGCCGACGAGGCCGCCGGCAGCGGCCCCGGCAGCGATGCCTTCTTCGTGGCCACGGCCCTGGCGCCGGGATCGGCCGCGGCCACGGGCCTGCTGCCGCGGGTGGTCCCGCCCACTGGCCTGGCCGCGACCGACCTCGGGCTGTTCGACGTGATCTGGATCCTCGACGTCGAGCGGCTCGACGCCGCGGCGGTCGCCGCGGTCGAGGCCCATGCCGCCGGCGGTGGGGGCGTGGTCTTTTTTTGCGGGCCACGGACGCGACCCGAGTTTGTGAACCGATCGCTCCACCGCGGCGGCGAGGGGCCGTTTCCGGTGCCGCTGGCCGGCGCGGTCGAGATCCTGCCCGCGGCCGGGCCCGGCCGCGTGCCCGACCTGGTCGTCGAGCCGCACCCGGTCGTGGCGGTGCTGGCGGGCACCCGCAACCCGCTGCTCGACGCCGTCCGCGTCGAGCGGGTGATGGCGGTCGAGCGGGGCTGCGACGATGCGGCGGTGCCGGGCGGCCGCCGGCTGTTGTCGCTGCGGGACGGACGGCCGCTGGTGATCGAGCGGCCGTTCGGCAAGGGGCTCGTGGCGGCGGTGCTGACCACGGCCGCCCCGACCTGGAACAACTGGGCCCGTGGCAACCCGAGCTGGGTGGTGGTGATGCTCGAGCTGCAAAGCCACCTCGCGCGGCAGCGACGGCGGGGCGAGACCCTCGCCGTCGGCGCCGACCTGCGGATCCCGCTGGTCGCGGGCAGCGACGAGATCGAGGTGGACTTCCTCGTGCCCCCTGACGCCACGCTCGTCCGCCAGGTGGCGACCCCGACGACCGGCGGCGGCTTCGAGGCCAGGCTCACGGCCAACCAGCCCGGCGCCTACGCCGCCCGCTGGCGGCGGGCGGACGGCACGGAGCGGGAGCGGGTCGTCGCCGCCCAGATCGACGCCACCGAAGGGCGGCTCGAACGGGCGGGCCGCGAGCGGCTCGCCCGCCAGCTCGCCGGCGTGCCTTTCGAGTATGACGCGGCCGACGACCTCGATCCTTCCGGCGGCGACCTGGCCGGCGGATCCCTGGCGCGGCCGCTGCTCTTCGGCCTGCTCGTCGTGCTCGTGTTCGAGCAGCTCGTCGCCTTCGCCGCCAGTTATCACGCGGCCCCCGTCCGCCGCCGCTGAGCCCGTTTCGCCCGCACCCGGTTTCCCGATGCCTGCCAGCCTTGCTCCGCTCCTCGCCGCCGCCGTCGAACACCGGCTCGCCAGCCGGCTGCTCGACGGCTTCGACGCCTGGTGGCAGCTCCCGGCGGCGGTCGCGGCCTGTGCGGCCCTCGTGGCCTATGTGACCTGGATGATCAGCCGCGATGCGGCCGAGACACCCCGCGCCGTGCGAGCGTTGCTCGCGGTGTTGCGGTTGGCGGCCGTGGCGACGGTGGTCGTGGCCCTGCTCGACGTCGAGCGGATCGCCGAGCATGAGATCGTGCTCGAGTCGCGGGTGGCCGTGCTCGTCGATTCAAGCGCCAGCATGTCGCTGCCCGACGCAGCCGACGCCGACGCGACGAGCCGCGGGCAACGCTCCCTCGAGCTGCTCGAAGCAGGCGGTCTGCTCGCAGCGCTCGGCTCCCGCCACGAGGTCTCGATCTGGCGGTTCGACGCCGATGCCGAGCCGCTGGTCGTGCTGCCGCCGGCCGGACGGGAAGCCGATGCGAGCGATCCGCGGTGGCGGGAGGCGGTCGCCCCCCGGGGCTACGAGACGAGGCTGGGCGAGGCCTTGGCCACCGTCGCGGAGCGGGAGCCGGGCGGGCAACTGGCCGGGATCCTGGTACTCACCGACGGCGGCAGCAACGCGGGCCTCGATCCCTTGGCCGCGGCGGCCCGGCTGGCCAAGGCGGGCGTCGCGGTGGTTCCGCTCGGACTCGGCAGCGACGGGCTGCCGGCCAACGTCCGCGTGGCCGACCTGATCGTGCCGGCCCGGGTGTTTCCCGGCGACGCCTTCGCCGTCACGGCCTACCTCCAGGCCCAGGGATTCGCGGGGCAACGGGTGCGGGTCGATCTCCTCGAAGAGCCCTTGGACGAGGGCTCGTCGACGGTGCGGGGAGGCCGGGTGGTCGACACGCTCGAGGCCGTGCTCGGCCCCGACGGCGAACTGGCGGCGGTGCGGTTCGACGTCGCGGGGCTGCCGACCCCCGGGGATCGCACGCTGGCGGTGCGGGTCGCCGCGCCGGCCGGCGATTCCACTCCGGGTGACGATCTCCAGGCAGCGGGGATCGAGGTCGTGGACCGCGTCACCCGCGTGCTGCTCATGGCCGGCGGTCCGGGCCGCGAGTATCAGTTCATGCGCAACGTGCTCCATCGCGACCCGAGCTTCGAGGTCGATGTGCTCCTCGGCACGGCCGCCGCAGGCATCTCGCAGGACTCCCGGCGAATCCTCGACGCCTTCCCGCCGGCGGACGAGCCGCTGGCCGCCTACGACGCCGTGGTGGCGATCGACTACGACTGGCGGCTCGTCGAGCCGGCCGGCTGGTCGCGGCTGGAGCGCTGGGTGGCCCGCGAGTCGGGCGGCCTGTTCCTGGTGGCGGGGGGCATTCATATGGAGGGCTGGCTGGGCGACCCGCGGTCGGCCCCGCTCCGCGGCCTCTATCCGGTGGAGCTGAGGCGGCCGGGACAGCTGCCCGTCGGGGCCGCCGACGGCGGGGAGAACCCGCTGCCGCTGGAGTTCACCCGCGATGGCATCGAAGCCGAGTTTCTCTGGCTGGCCGGCAGCGGGGAGGCCAGCCGCGTGGTGTGGGAGGAGTTTCCCGGCATCTACGCCTGCTATCCCGCGGCGGAGGCCAAGCCGGGCGCCACCACCTACGCCCGGGTGGCCCGGCCAGACGCGGCTGCGGGCGAGCCAAGCAGCATCTTTCTGGCCGGTCAGCTCTACGGGTCGGGAAGCGTGCTCTATGCGGGCAGCGGGGAGCTGTGGCGGCTGCGGGGCATCACCGACGCCGCCTACGAGCGGCTCGTGGCGCAGCTGGTGCGGCACGTGTCGCAGGGGCGACTGATGCGGGGCGCGGAGCGGGCGCGACTGCTCGTCGATCGCGACCGCCACCCGGTGGGCGGCAGCGTGCAGGTCAGGCTGGCGCTCGCCGATGAAAACCTGTTCGCGGCGGCCGCCGGCAGGCCGCCGGCCTGCCGGGCGGTGGGCCCGGACGACACGGTCGTGCCGATCCCGCTGGCCGCGGCGGCCGACCGACCGGGCACGCTCGAAGGGGTCTTCGTGGCGGCCCGCGAGGGAGCCTGGCGGATCGAGGTGGCTTTGCCCGCCAGCCTGGGAGAGGAGCCGCTCGTGAAGCGGATTCAGGTGCAGCTGCCCGACCGCGAACTGGCCCGCCCCCGGCTCGACCGCCCGTTGCTCGAGCAGCTTGCCGCCCGCACCGGCGGCACGGCCCGCTTCCCAGAGCCGGGCGGCTGGTCGGCGGCCGACGCGGCCGAGCTGGCCGCGACGCTGCCCGACCGCTCCCGCCGGGAGTACCAGACGGGCGCGGCCGACTCCCTCTTCAAGCAGCGGCTCAACACGGCCCTCCTGGCCGTCGGCTGCGGCTGCCTGTGTCTCGAGTGGATCGTCCGCCGGCTCGTGAAACTCGCCTGATCAACTGCTCCTCCTTCGGCTTTCCATGGGCTGCTTGCGGTATTTCCCTGGGTTTGAGGGGTTGCCCATGCCGCTCGTGCGGCGGTCGGCCCGCCGGCGGCCGGCCGCATGAATCCCGCCCGCGGCGAGCCGACGAGCGGGGCCACGTCGGCCGGTGCGGCAGCGGCCCCCTTCGGGCTGGCGACGGCGGTGTTTGTGGTCGTCTCGAGCATGATCGGGACGGGGGTGCTCACCACCAGCGGATTTACGGTCTTTTTCACCGGCAGCAACCAGCTCATGCTGGGCCTCTGGGCGGTGGGCGGCGTGCTTGCCCTGTGCGGCGCGCTCTCGCTCGCGGAACTGGCCGCGGCGTTGCCGGAGAGCGGCGGCGACTACGTGTTTCTGCGGGAGGCCTACGGGCCGCTGGCCGGGTTTCTCTCGGGCTGGGTGTCGTTCCTGATCGGCTTCGGCGGGCCGATCGCGGCCTCGGCGGCCGCGGCGGCGAAATATCTGCTCGTGCCGCTGCGACTGGAGGGCCGGCCCGCCGCGGCCGCCGAGCTCGGCCTGGCCACGTCCCTGATCGTCGCGCTGGCCGTCGTTCACTGCCTCGGCCGCCGCTCCACGATCCGGGCCCAGGCCGCCATGACGCTCACCACGCTCGTGATCCTCGTCACGCTGGCGGCGGCTGGCCTCGCGGCCGGACGGGGCCGCTGGGAAAACCTCGCCGATCGGCCCGCCCTGTCGCCGTCCCTTGTGGTGGCGATGGCCTCGTCGCTGGTCTACATCTCCTACGCCTACGCCGGCTGGAATGGGGCGGCCTATGTGGCCGGCGAGGTGGCCCGGCCCCGGCGGGACGTGCCCCGGGCGATCCTCCTGGGCACCGGGCTGGTCACCGGCCTCTACCTCGCGCTCAACCTGGTCTACGCGCTGGCGATTCCCGCGGCCGAGATCGAGGCGGTCGTCGCCCAGCGGGGCCTCGACGCCGTGGCGCCGATCGCCCAGCTCGCGGCGGAGCGGCTGTTCGGGCCCCGGGTGGCCGACCCGCTCGCGGTGGCGATCGGCCTGGCGCTCGTGGCCTCGGCGAGCGCCTACGTGGTCACGGGGCCGCGGGTGGCCGCGGCGATGGCCCGGGCCGGGCAGTTTCCCGCGCTCGCCGGGCGGGAGACGAGGGCCGGCTCGCCGGCGGTGGCCACGCTCCTGCAGGCCGGCTGG
>JBIKXY010000212.1:0-5113 GCA_044355515.1 Pirellulales bacterium | reverse complement strand
CCGTGCCCCGGAGCCGGCCTTGCTGGCGAGCGCAGGCATGGATGCCGAAGCGGATGCGGGATACCAGCCGAAGCCAGCATGGAGTGAGCGAAGGGCAGGATGCCCATAGCGAACGTCCGGCGACGGGGCACGGGCAACCCCGAGCCTGCGTCACCTTGGACGTCCGGCTCCAAGGCTCGTGCAACCCCGAGCCTGCGCGATCCACAACGTCCGATCACGCCCGGCTCATGGACGGCCGCTTGCCCCGGCCGCGGAGGCCGTGCCACAATCCGCACCTCACCCCAGGAGCCGCCCGATGCCGGCCGATGACATCCTGCTCGACGCCGAGGAACGCATGGAGAAGGCCGTCGAGGTCTTTCGCCATGCCCTCAACGGCATCCGCACCGGCCGGGCCAATCCCGGCATCGTGGACACGCTGCGGGTCGAGGTCTATGGCTCCCCCACGCCGATCAAGGCCCTGGCCAACGTCGGGGCCCCGGAGCCCAATCAGATCGTCGTCCGCCCCTTCGATCCCGGCACGCTCAAGGACATCGAGAAGGCGATCCAGGCCAGCGGCCTGGGCTTCAACCCCCAGAGCGATGGCCGCGTGATCCGGATCATCATCCCGCCGCTCTCCGCCGACGTTCGCCGGAAGATGACCGCCCGGATCAAGGAACTCGCCGAGGAGGCCCGGGTGGCGATCCGCAACGTCCGCCGCGACGCCAACAAGGCGGCCGACGGCGAGCAGACGGCGGGCGAGCTGACCGAAGACGACTCCCAGCAGTGCAAGGACGAGGTCCAGGAGCTCACCAAGAAGCACGAGGGGCTCGTCGGCGACCTGGCCCGAACCAAGGAAGCCGAGGTCATGGAAGGGTGATCGCTCCCGCGACCGCCGAGGGAGGCCTGGGATGATCGAGGCCGACGGGCTGGTCAAGCACTTCCGCGCCGCCGACGGCACGACCGTGAAGGCCGTCGCCGGGGTTTCCTTCGAGGTGTTGCCCGGCGAGATGGTGGGGCTGCTCGGGGCCAACGGCGTGGGGAAGACCACCACGATGCGGCTCTTGGCCACGCTGCTCAAGCCCACCGCGGGCACGGCCCGGATCGCGGGCTGCGACGTGGTGGCCGACCCGCTCGGGGTTCGCCGCCGGCTCGGCTATCTCTCCGCCACGACCGGCGTGCCCGACCGGCTCACGCCCCGGGAGGTGCTCGCCTCGTTCGGCCGGCTGCACGGCCTGGCCGACGAGGAACTGGCCGGGCGGGTGCCGGCACTCCTGGCCACGCTCGGGATTGCGGGCTCGGCCGACCGCCCCTGCGGCCGGCTCTCGACCGGCCAGCGGCAGCGGGTGTCGCTCGGCCGGGCGCTCGTCCACGATCCGCCGGCCCTGGTGCTCGACGAGCCGACCTCCGGCCTCGATGTGGTCGGGGCCCGCGACCTGCTCGACCTGCTGGAGCGGCTCCGGGGTGAGGGGCGGGCGATCCTGATCTCGACCCACCGGCTCCACGAGATCGAGCGGCGGTGCGATCGGTTTTTGATCATCCATGCCGGCCGGATCGTGGCCGCCGGCACGAGCGCCGAGATGGCGGCCGCACCGGGAGGATTGGAGGGGGCGTTTTTCGCCGCCGTCGAGCCGGAGCGGGCCTCATGAACGCGATGGCGAGTCGGGATCGCGGGCGGGCGGTGCGGGCGATCGCCCAGCGGGACCTGCTGGAGTTCGTCCGCGACCGGCGAACCCTGTTCGTCACGCTCCTGATGCCGTTGGCGATGTATCCCGTGCTGGCGCTGGCCAGCACCCTCGGCCTGAGGACCGCGTTGGCGGATCTCGACGCCCGCCAGGTCCCCCGGGCCTTGCGGCTCGTGATCACCGGCGCCGATGCCGCCCCGCTCGCGGCCCGGTTGGCCGAGGTCTGCGGCCGTCCGCCGGGCGAACGGCCCGCCGATTGGCCGGCCACGGTTTCGGCGGAGGCCGTGCCCGATCCGGAGGCGCAGCCGCGGCTCGATGCCGGAGCGGCCGACGCCTGGATCACCGCCCCCGGCGGCACGGTCGGGGCGCTCGACGGCCGCGGCACCGTTCGGCTCGATGCCCGCACCTCGGCGGTCCGTCCGCTCGACAACCGGCTGCGGCTGCACCTGCTGGCGGTGATGCGAGCCTTGGCCGAAGATGCCCGGCAGCGGCGAGTGGCGGCCGCGGGGCTGCCGGTGAGCCTGCTCGAGCCGCTGGCCTTCACGGTGGCCGGGGGGCCGAGCCGCGACGTCCGCGGCTCGATGGAGGGCGTCCTGCCGACCGCCGCGGGGGGCGTGCTCGTGCTCCTGGCCCTGCTGACGGCGACCGGTGCGTTCTATCCCGCGATCGACGCGATCGCCGGCGAGAAGGAGCGGGGCACGATCGAGACGCTGCTCCTGGCGCCGGCGACGGCCGGCGAGATCGTGACCGGAAAGTTTCTGGCGATCTGGGGCGTGACGCTGGCGACGCTGCTGGTCAACGCGATCTCGATCGGGCTGACGGGCCTGGTGCTGCTGCGGCTCCTGCCGGCGGGCCTCGACCTCGGCGTGGATACCGGCCGGGTCGCCGCCGCGGTGGGGGTCACGCTCGTCGGCTACATCGGCCTCTCGGCCGTGGCCGCGGCCACCTGCCTGGCCGTCACGAGCGGCGCCCGGAGCAGCAAGGAGGCGCAAAACACGCTCACGCCGGTGATTCTGCTCGTGAGCGGCCTGGCGGGCTCCGCCCTCCTGCCGGGCACCGGCGGGCCAGCCTTGGCGGCCGTGCCCTTCGCGGGGCAGGTGGGGCTCGCCCGCGACGCCCTGGCCGGCACGCCGCTCGCGACGCTGGCGGCCCATCTGGCCGTCTCGCTCGGGGCGGCGGCGGCGAGCACCTGGCTGCTGCTCCGGGGCGCGGCCGTGGCGCTCGGCGACGAGGAGCTCTTGTTTCGTGGACCCGACGCCGCCGGCAGGCTGCTCGCGCGGCCCGCACCGCGGCTGCGGCCGACGCCCGGGCAGGGTTTCGCGACGGTGCTGATGGCGTTCGCCGGCTTGTGGTACGCCCAGGGCATCGCCCCGGCCGACCTGCTGCTGGCCGTGCCGATCCAGCAGGCGGCGGTCATCCTGCCGCTGGCGATGTTTGCCGTCTGGCAGCGGGTCGATCGGGCGGCGACCTTCGGCCTGGTGGCCCCCGGGGGCCGCCGCTGGCCACTGGTGGCGGCGGGGGCCCTGTTGGCCGGGGCCGGCCTGTTCATCGTGGGCGCGGCGGCGCTGCTGGCGGTGCGGGGCATGGACCTCTCGCCGGCCGCCCGCGACCTCGCCGAACGGATCATGCAGTTCGTGCTCGCCCGCCCCTGGTGGGTGGCAGGGCTGCTGGTGGCCGTCGTGCCGGCCATCTGCGAGGAGCTTTTCTTCCGGGGCTGGCTGCTGGCCGCCTGCGCGGGCGAGCAGCCAGGACGGCGCCGGCAGGCGGCGGCGGTGCTCGTGCAGGCGGCCGTGTTCGCGGCCTTTCACCTTCTGCCGGAGAGGATGCCGCAGACCTTCATGCTGGGCGTGATGCTCGGCTGGATGACGCTCGTGACCGGCAGCATCGTGCCGGCCATGCTCGCCCACCTCGCGCACAACGCCGTCCCGATCGTGCTGATGACGCTGGCCGCCGAGGGGCAAGCGGGGCGGCTGGCGGTCGGCGACACGACGGGCCTCTCGGGCTGGATCGTCCCCGCGGCGGCGGTGGCGGTGGTCGCGGGGCTGGCGCTCGTGCACTCCGGCCGTCGCAGGTGACGCGGGCTCGGGGCTGCCCGAGCCGACTGACGGTTGAGGATGGGCCTCCTGCCGGAAACCCAGTCAGACCAGGCGCCTGCGGAGTTCGGCCACCTCGGCTTCGAGTTCGGCGATCCGCTGCCTGAGCGCCGCCACCTCGCCCGACTCCGCCGCCGCGGGCTTGGCGGCCGGGCCCGCCGCGACCGCGGCATCGACTTCGCGGCGCACCTTCTCGAGTTTGTCCTCGGGCAGGAGGCCGTGGGTGAGCATCCGGCCGCGGCCCGGGGGCGAGAGCCAGACGACCAGGCCCCGCGCGGCCAGCCGATCCAGGTGGCCGCGGAGCGTGGTCAGGTCCGGGATCTCGTCCATCCGGCTGGCCCGGCCCCGCAGGTCGCCCTCGGTCTGCTCGCCGCGGCAGAGGAGTTCGCCGATGATCGCGAGCTCCTCCTTGCCCACGCCCAGCCACTCGTAGGCGAGGTGGCGGTACCGCGGCAGCTTGCCGCTGCCGAACACCTCGGCCACGGCGCCCGCCGTCTGCAGGCTCCGCACCGCCCGCATCACCTGCTCCTCGTCGAGCGTCATCACCGGGTCGCGGTTGCTCTTCTGGTTGCAGCCGTTGACCAGCGCGTTGAGCGAGAGCGGATATTGGTCGGGCGTGGTCTTGCCCTTCTCGATCAGCACGCCGAGCACCCGCCGCTCGTTGGCGTCGAGGGGCCGCACGGCCTTGCCGGCCGGCTCGCCGTCCGTCGCCGCCTCGTCCGCCGGAGTCGCATCCATGGCGTCAGGATGGCCGGGGCGGTCGCCAGCGTCAACGCCGGGCTGCGGAGTTCGGATGCGGCCTCGAGGAGCACGCCAACCACGGCCTCGCGGTACTCGGAACCCACTTCCGGCGGCGAACGCGGCGTCCCCGCTAGCGGCGGCGGGGCAGGATCCGGATCCCGCTGGTCACGGGGGGCGTGAAGGTGGGCACCACGGCGTTGCCGGCCAGATCGGCGACCGCCGCTCCGGGCGGCAGGGCGATCTGCCGCGCCAGGCGGATGCCACTCGGTGCCCAGAGCCCGGGGGGCAGCGTCCAGCGGAAGACGAGCCGATCGGTGCCGCCGCCGGAGAGATACTCCGCCCGCTGCACGACCCGGCCGACCGCGAAAGCCAGCCGGGCCGAGCCTGTGACCGCGACCGGCTCGCTCAGCCGCACCGTGAACGTGAGCACCGAACCAGGGCGGTAGAGGCCCGCCGCCGGAGCCAAGACGGCCAGGATGGTCGGCCGCACCGTGTCCACCACGGGCGGCGACACCGGTGGCGGCGCGACCGTCCCGCCCGCTCTGGTGAAGGCCCCGGGGGGCTGCGGGCCGGTGCGGGGAGCGCCCGCGTGGTCGTAGGCCACCGACAGGTCGATGC
>JBIKXY010000211.1:0-5120 GCA_044355515.1 Pirellulales bacterium | reverse complement strand
AGGCCTTCCCGGGCAGCGGCAGTTGCAGCGGAAAAGCCCGCTTGTTGCGGGCCGTGCCCGACTCCTTGTCGAAGATCACGAGCGTGTCGGCCGCGAGGTTCACGCCGTCATCCGGACCGGCCGCTTGACGAACCAGCGCCGCCCCCCGCTCCGGCGCCACGGCGATCCGCGTCACCAGCCCGGGCATGGTGACCGCGGCCGCCTTGCCGGCCGGCCGCTTCCAGCCGACGTCGGCCCGGCTGTCGGCGTCGATCTTGAGAAGCGTGTTCTTGAAGCCCATCCAGAGCAGGCCGTCGGCATAGTCGATCGCGTTGATGCCGTTGATGCCGGCCTCCCGCTTGTAGCCCCAGAGCTTGCGGTGGGTTTCGTCGAGGCCGAGCACGGCATGGGGGTTCTCCGCGACGCCGCACGAGATCACGACCTCCGTCTGCCGGGACGATCCCTCGGGGGCGCAGGCGATGTCGCTCGGGCCGGTATGGTCGGCGGCCCAGCCGCTGTGGGCGTAGCCCTGCCAGGGGAGCGGGTTGGGATTGTAGAAGGAGTAGTCGTAGTGGATCCGCGGCCGCGGGATCGTGAGGCCGCGGAGCTGGTAGGTGCCCGCCGGCACGACCGCCCCGGCGTCGTCGAGCCCGTCCCAGACCACCGAGAGCGGCCCCGGAGCGGAGCCGGAGCCGCCGCCGACCGACGCCAGCGGAACCTGCCCGTGCAGGTTCCGCACCCGCCGCCCCTGCTCGGTCTCCACGACGACCGTGACGAACTCGTGGCCGGCCGGCGGAGCGGGGAGCGAGACCTCGACCCGGTGGGGCGAGGTGATGGTCTGCTCGGTCCAGCGCGGCGGCCGGCCGGGACCCCACTCGACCTTCGTGACGTCGCCGCGGGCGGCCCCGGAACCGACCGCCAGGGCCGAGGTCAGGGCCAGGGTCAGGCACGCGATGGGCCGGGCACCGGCCGGGGGCCCGACCGGCTGCCCGGCGGGAGCCGGAGTCGTCGGATGCCTACTTGGTATCGCCATGAAACATGCCCTCCGTGATCACAAGCTCGATGTTCTTATTGCCGGCCCCCCAGGGGGTGACCTCGAGGCCGAACCGGATCCGCTTGGCTCCGGCGGGGAGCGGAAGGTCGAGGGAGTGCAGTTTCTCGCCGGAACCGGCAAGCTTGCGGTGGCGGGTCGCGCCCTGGCGAAAGACGTCTTGGCCGTCCACCTGCACGAAGCACTCGAACTGCTGATTGAGGCTGTCCTTCATGCCGGCGAACCAGCCGAATGGATCGTCGGTGACGAAGACATCGCCCGTGAACCGGGTGGCACCGGGGGGAACGTCGTAGTCCACCCAGTGATACATGTTGCGGGTGCGGCCCCAGAGGCCCACGCCGGTGAGGAAGAAGCCTTCGCTGGCGAACAGGTCGGTCCGGGCGCTCCCATACGCCTGCCCTTCGGGAAACTCGAAATCTTCCGCGGGCAGTGCGGTGACGATCTTGAGCGCTCCCGGCCAGAACCAGGATGCGTTGTTGCGGGGGGGCACCGGGGTGGTGTCGATCACGCCGGGACCGGATCGCGTCTGAATCTTTTCGGGATCGGGCTTCGTGCCGTATTCCGCGGCCGCGGGGACGAGCGTCAGGAGCGAGACGGGGTACTCGACCGCGCGGGACGCGGGCGGCTCGGGCTTCGCCTCCTTCGCGGTGGCGACGGGCCGCTGGCGGGGCCGCTCGGCCTCGGCCTGCTTCTTGCCCGCGCACGAGGCCTGGAGCAGGATCACGGCGATGCCGAGCAGCGCGGCGAGCCGGCCGCCGCTCGGACGCGATCCCGCGGGGCCCCGCCGCTCTTCGGCACGCGGCGGGTCGAGGGCGTTGACGGTCTCGACTCGATTGGTTTGGTGAGGCATCGCCAGGTACCTGGAAGGCTGGAAAGAACCTATCGAAGGCCGGGTCGGAGCAGACCGCCCGCGGCGGGGATCCAGATCATACCCGGCTGCCGCGACTGGTCAGATTTTTTGGGCTGGCGGGGGGATTCCAGATCGAGCGATGCCCCCGGGGCCGCCGGCGAACAACAGCGGCAGCATCCCGGCCGCGAACGTGCGCGCGAGCACGCGGAAAATGCGGACGACCCGGTCGCTCCACGATCAGATCGATCTCCGCGTCGTCCTTCGTGCCCGGGAAAAAGAAGCGAAAATCGTTCCGGGCATAGTCCGCGGCCCGGATGATTTCCGTGATCACGAAGTGCTCGAACCCGCGGTCGAAGCCGCCGGACCGGGGCACCACGCCGCGGTCAGGTCCGTCGCTCGCCCAGGCAATCCGCTCGCGCCGCGGATCCTTGCGGTTCCGTCCCCTTTGTTGTGCGGAACACCCGGCCCAGATCGTCGAGCAGCGAATAGATCACCGGCACCGCCAGGAGCGTGAGCACGAGCGAGAAGGCCTGCCCGCCGCTGGCCACCACCGCGATCGACCGCCGCTCCTCCGCCCCGGGACCGCTGGCGAACAACAGCGGCAGCATCCCGGCCACGAACGAGATCGTGGTCATCAGGATCGGCCGGAGACGGTCGCGGTTGGCCTCCAGGATCGCCTGCCGCTGCGGCAGGCCGGCGGCCTGGAGATCCTTGGTGTGGTCGATCTGGAGAATCGCCGCCTTCTTGACCACCCCGAACAGCACCAGGATCCCCAGGGCCGAATACAGATTGAGCGTCTCGCCGCCGGCCCACAGGCTCGCCAGCCCGAAGGGCACCGCCAGCGGCAGCGAGAGCAGGATCGTGAGCGGATGCACCAGATGCTCGTACTGCGCCGCGAGCACGATGTACATGAACACGATCGAGAGCAGGAAGGTCCAGCCGAACTCCCCCAGCGTCCGCTCGAGCTCGCGGCCCTGGCCCATCACGCGGGCCGTCACCCCCGGCGGCAGGCCGATCTCGGCGGCCGCCCGCCGGACCTCGGCCAGCCGGTCGCCGAGCGCGAAGCCGGGGGCCACGTTGGCCCGCACGGCCACCATCCGCTGGCGGTCGAGCCGGTCGATCTGGCCGGCCTGCTCGACGACCTCGAAATCCACGAGGTTGTCCAGCCGCATCAGCACCTCTCCCGATGCCGCCCGGAGCAGCTCCGCCTCCGGCCCCGGGCCGCCCCCGCTGTCTGTCCGCCCGCGGACGAACAGTTGCGAGATCGCCTCGGCGTCGCCCCGGTCGATCCCCACCAGCCGCAGTTCGACGTCGTAGACCTCGCCGTCGGCCGGATCGCGATACCGCGACACCCGGTCGTCGCCGCCGACCGCGATCCGCAGCGTGTCGGCGACCTCCTGCACGTCGATCCCGGCGTCGGCCATCCGCTCCCGGTCGAGGCGGGCGAGCAGCTGCGGCTTGTCGATCCGCCGGGTGGTGTCCACGTCCACGACGCCGGGAATGGCCGCCGCCCGCTCGCGGAGCCGCTCGGCGAAGGGCAGCAGCGTCGCGAAGCTCGGGCCGGTGACCGCCAGATCGATGTCCACCGGCGCCCCCTGCCGCAGCGACGTGAGGTTGCGGACGGCCACGCGGACATCCGGCAGGTCGGCGAGCGCCCGCCGCACCTCCGTCATCTTCTCCCGCTGGGTGAAGTTGCCCCGCCAGGCGGCGGCGGGGTCACCCGCCAGGAGGCCGGCCACCAGCCGCCGCCAGGAGAAGGCCCGCTCCTCGATGTCGGCGAGCCGGACATAGAGCCTGCCCAGGCTGACCTCGCCTGCGGCCGCGCCCACCGTCGCGAGCACGAACGCCACGCCCTCCACCTCCCGGACCCGCTCCGTGGCCCGCTCGGCGGCCGCGTCGATCGCCGCCAGGCTCATGCCCGCGTTGCCCGTGAGGCCGACCTCGAACTCCGACTCATCGACGTTGGTGGGGATGTAGCCCCGCGGCACCGCCCGGGCCAGCCAGCCATTGGCCGCCACGACGGCGAGCGAGACCCCGACCACCGCCCAGCGATGGGCGAGCGACCAGCGGAGGGCCGCAAGATAGCCCGCCTCGAGCCAGGCGTAGGGCCCGCGGCGGGAGGCCGCCGCCGGCGCGGCCCCGGCGACACGAGCGGTCGCGCCGGCCGCCGGCCGCAACAGCCGGCTGCACATCATCGGCGTGAGCGTGAAGCTCACGAACATCGACACCAGGATCGCCGCCGTCGCGGTGATCCCGAACTCATAGAGCATCCGCCCCGCCACGCTCGACAGGAACGAGACCGGCAGAAACACGATCACCAGCGAGAGCGTGGTGGCCACGACGGCCAGACCGATCTCGCGGGTGCCCTCGATCGCCGCCTCCACAGGCGGCATCCCCCGCTCCTCGATGCAGCGGTAGATGTTCTCGAGCACCACGATCGCGTCGTCGATCACCACGCCGACCATCAGCACCAGGGCCAGCATCGTCACGTTGTTGAGCGTGAAGCCGCAGGCCCGCATGAAGGCGAACGAGGCCACGATCGAGGCCGGGATCACGACCGCGGCGATCAGCGTCGATCGCCACGACCGCATGAACAACAGCACCACGATCGTGGCCAGCAGGCTGCCGGAGACGAGGTGGGCCTGGACCTCGTGGAGGGCGGCCTCGATGTAGCGGGATTGGTCCTGAAGAACCTCGAGCGTGACGTCGGCCGGCAGCAGTTCCCGCGACCTGGCCAGCCGCTCCTTGACGGCCCGGATCGTGGCCACGGTGTTGGCGTCGGTCTGCCGCTGCACCAGCACCACCACCGCGGGCTGGCCGTCGAGCCGGGCAAGCTGCCGCACCTCCTTGGTGCCGTCGCTGACCTCGGCCAGGTCGCCGAGCCGGACCGTGCCCCCGCTCCCGGTCGTCACGGCCACCTCGGCGAACCGGCGGACCTCCGGCACCCGGCCGATGGTGCGGAGCATGTACTCCCGCGAGCCGGCGTCGACCCGGCCGCCGGGAATCTCGACGTTCTGCCTGGCGATCGCGTCCCGCACCTCGAGCACCGAAGTCCGGTAGGCCGCCAGCCGCCGGGCGTCGAGGTCGATCCGCACCGCCCGCGGGGCCGCGCCCATGATCCCGACGCCGCCGACCCCGGCCGCCGATTCGATCACCTCCTTGACCCCGAGCTTCGCGAACACGAACAGCTCCCGGGGCGAGTAGGGCCCGGAGAGGACAAGCGTGAGCACCGGCGAGGCG
>JBIKXY010000048.1:0-15648 GCA_044355515.1 Pirellulales bacterium | reverse complement strand
GGGGGCACGACGTAGCCGGTCGTGGCGTGGGAATCCCAGCGGACGCCGAAGCCGCCCGGGGCGATGATCCGCTCGATCCGGCCGGGGTTGGGACGGAAGTTGTGGGCGGGATCCTCGGCGTTGATCCGGCACTCGATCGCATGGCCGCGGGGCACGATGTTTTCCTGCTCGAGCGCGAGCTTCTCGCCGGCGGCCACGCGGATCTGGGCCTTCACCAGGTCGATGCCCGTCACCATCTCGCTGACCGGATGCTCGACCTGGATCCGGGCGTTGACCTCGATGAAGTAGAAGTTGTCTTCCTGATCGACGATGAACTCGACCGTGCCGGCGGAGTAGTAGCCGGCCGTCTTGGCCAGCCGCACCGCCGCGGCCGCCATCGCCTCGCGGGTGGCCTGCGGCAGCCGGGGCGACGGGCTCTCCTCGATCAGCTTCTGGTGCCGCCGCTGGGTCGAACAGTCCCGCTCCCAGAGGTGAAACACCTGGCCGTGGGTGTCGGCGAGGATCTGGATCTCCACGTGCCGCGGTCGCTCGATGTATTTCTCGATGTAGATGCCGGGATTGCCGAAGGCCGCCTGGGCCTCGGCCGAGGCCTGCTGCCAGGCCGTGGCCAGCGACAGGTCGTTGGCGGCCACCCGCATTCCCTTGCCGCCGCCGCCGGCCGTGGCCTTGAGCAGCACCGGGAAGCCGATCTCGCGGGCGATCTTGACCGCCTCCTGCTCGCTCGTGAGCAGCCCCTCGCTGCCGGGCACGGTCGGCACGCCCGCCTCGCGGGCCAGCGCCCGGGCGGAGTTCTTGTCGCCCAGCCGCTGCATCGCCTCGGGCGCCGGCCCGATGAAGCCGATGTCGCAGGAGCGGCAGACCTCGGCGAAGTGGGAGTTTTCAGAGAGGAAGCCGTAGCCGGGGTGGATCGCCTGCACGTTGCCGATTTCGGCGGCGCTGATCACGCGATCGATCCGGAGATAACTGTCGGCCGCCTTGGCCGGGCCGACGCAGATCGCCTCGTCGGCGAGCTCGAGATAGGGGGCGTCGCGGTCGGCCTCGCTGTAGATCGCGACCGTTTCCACGCCGAGCTCGCGACAGGCACGGATCACCCGGAGGGCGATCTCGCCACGATTGGCTATCAGGATCCGCTTGAACATGGGGAGTCTGCCCTGAGGGATTCCAGTCTGGATTCCGGGTTGGAGACCGGGCTTCGCGGCGAGACCGGCAACCCGCGCCGGGCCGGGGGCGCGTGCCGGACGAGTCTCAGGCGTCGGGCTCGACCTTGATCAGCGGCTGGCCGAACTCGACCGGGGCCCCGTTCTCGACCAGGATCGCCACGACCTGCCCGGAGACACCCGCGGGAATCTCGTTGAAGACCTTCATCGCCTCGATGATGCAGACGGTCTTCTCGGGGCCGATCCGGTCGCCCACCTTGACGAACGGCGGCGAGTCGGGGCCAGAGGCCTTGTAGAAGGTGCCCACCATCGGGCTCTTGATCACGAGCATCCGGGAATCGGCGGCGGCGGCCGGTGCCGCTGCTGCGGCCGCCGCCGGGCTGGCCGCCAGCGGGGCGGGGGCCGGGGCGACGGGGCCGGTGTAGGCGACCACCTCTCCCCCCCGGCGAATCTTGACCCGGTGGTCGGCCTGCCGCAGATCGAGCTCCGACAGATCGTGTTCCTTCATCAGCTCGATGAGCTGGCGGACCTTCTTGACGTCGAAGATGTCGGCCCGGGTCTGAGCGGCACACATGAGGGTGGGGGGTCTCCAGGGCGGCCGCCTGAGCGGCCGAAAACCGGCGGTAAACTCGGGGGAGGGTAGCGGTCGCGGGAGGTTTCGGTCAAGGTACGGCTTCGTTTCGGGCGGGCGGCAGGCCGGTCGCCGCAGGCGGCCTCGCGGCCGTGGCCACATCCCCGGAAGCCGTCGCGACTCCAAGCATGACGACTTCGCCAGCCAAGCCGCCCCGCGATCTGCCACCGCCGCCCCCCCGCCCCGAGGCCGCGAGCAAGCGGGACTTCGGCCGCGTGCTCGTCGTCGGCGGCTCCCTCGGGATGGCGGGGGCGCCCGCGCTCACGGCTTCCGCGGCGCTCAAGAGCGGTGCCGGGCTCGTCGAGGCGGTCGTGCCCGCGCCGGTCGCGGCGATCACGGCCGGGTTCGATCCCTGCGTGATGACCCGCGGGCTCGCGGCCACGAATGCCGGCACGTTCGCCGCGGCCGCCGCGGCCGAGATCATCCCGGCCGGCGGTCGCGCCTCGGCGCTGGCGATCGGTCCGGGGCTCGGCCGGTCGAGCGAGGTCGCCACGCTCGTGGCCTTGCTCTGGCGGGAGGCGGCCATCCCCGCCGTGTTCGACGCCGACGCGCTCTGGGCGGTCAGCCTGCTGGACGCGGCCGCCCGTCGCGGCCACGCCGGCCCGCGGGTGGTCACGCCGCATGCCGGCGAGATGCTCCGCCTGGCCGGCCGCGATCCGGCCGGTCCCGACGCCACCGACCGTGACCTGCTCGCGCGGCTGGCCCGCGAGTTCGCCGCGGAGTCGGGGGCGGTGGTCGTGCTCAAGGGGGCCGGCACGCTCGTCGTGGGAGCCGGCCGCGAGGCTGTCAACGAGACGGGCAACCCCGGCATGGCGACGGCCGGCACGGGCGACGTGCTTACGGGCGTGGTGGCGGCCCTGCTCGCCCAGGGCATGGAGCCGTTCGCCGCCGCCCGGCTCGCGGCCTGGGTGCATGGTGCCGCCGGCGACGCAGCCGCCGCGGAGTTGGGCCAGATCTCGCTCACGGCCCGCGACCTGCTCGAGCGGCTGCACGTCGGCTTCCGGGCCGCGAGCGTGTTACCATGATCGCCCGCTGGTGACCCGGCCGGTCGAGCCTACGATCCAGACGCTCGAGCGCAGTTCCCGTCTCGCCGTTTCCGTTTCCCGAGGAGAACCCGCCCGATGAATGCCTCGCCCTTCACGCTCCCCGGCCGTCGCCGCTTCCTGCGCGTGGGCCTCGCCCTGGGCGGTGCCGCCGTCGTGGGGCGTGGCTCGCCCCTGCTGGCAGCCGCTCCGGCCTTCACGCTGCCGCCGCTGCCCTATGCCGCCGACGCGCTCGCCCCGGTCATCGACGCAAAGACGATGACGATCCACCACACGAAGCACCATCAGGCCTACATCGACAAGCTCAACGCGGCGGTGGCCGCCGAGCCGTCGCTGGCCGGCCAGACGGTCGAGCAGTTGCTCGCCAACCTGCCCGCGATCCCCGAGGCGGTGCGGACGGCCGTGCGAAATCACGGCGGCGGTCACGCCAACCACACACTGTTCTGGACCGTGATGCGACCGCCGCGGGAGGGCAACGCCCCCGCGGGCAAGCTGGCCGAGGCGATCGCGGCGAAGTTCGGCTCGGTGGAGAAGTTCCAGGAGCTCTTCGGGGCCGCCGCGGCGGGCCAGTTCGGCAGCGGCTGGGCCTGGCTGGCCAAGGGGCCCGACGGCCTCGAGATCCTGGCCACGCCCAACCAGGACACGCCGCTCTCGCAGGGCAAGACGCCGCTGTTGGGCCTCGACGTCTGGGAGCACGCCTACTACCTCACCTACCAGAACCGCCGGCCCGACTATATCAAGGCCTGGTGGCAGGTGGTCAACTGGGACGAGGTCGCCAAGCGGTTCGCCGCCGGCTGAAGCCCGGTCAGCGGGCGAGCTGCACCATCCGGCTGACGTCCACGACGCCGTCGTCGCGGGCGATCCAGACGCGGGAGCGGTCGGTCGGCGTCATGCGGTGGCCGCCGGTGAACGAGCCGAAGGCGGGCATCACGAGCAGGCCCGGCTCGGCCACGAAGCAACGCTCGGTGAGCCGGTCGCCCGACGGCGAAGCCAGCGCGATCACCGGATGGAGGTGGCCCGCGATCGTGAACGGCTCGTCGCGATCGGGCTCGGGCAGCGGCGTGCCCGGCTCGTGGACGAAGTGAAAGGGGGGCTCGTCGTGCGTCCGGAGGATCGAGTCGATCCCGAGCCCCGCCGGCAGCCGGCCGACCGAGCGGTCGTGATTGCCCGCCACGAGCAGCACCGCGGTGTCGGAAAACCCCGCCCGGGCGGCGGCGAACTCGGCGAACACCTCGTCCGTGCAGCCGCTCTTGGCGTGAAACAGATCGCCCAGCACGACGAGCCGCTTGGCCCGCGTGGCGGCCACGAGCAGGGCCAGTCGGGCGAGGTCTTTCTGCGCCGATCCCTCAGGCACCGGGATCCCCTTGCTCCGGAACGTGGCCGCCTTGCCGAGGTGAAGATCGGCCACGAGCAGCGTTTGGCTCGCCGGCAGATAGGCCGCCCGCCCGGGCAGAAGCACGACGTCGGCCTCGGCGGCCGGAGCCAGGGCGGCGGACGTGACGGGGAGGATGCGCATGGGGGCTTTCCGGGAGCGGGAACCGTTATACGTTCGCGCTGTCCAGCGGAGTGGGTCGCCGGTGGTGAAAGCCTCCGTCGCTGGGATATTTCGCCGCGGTACGGATTGTGATGGCCGCGTCCCGGGGGCGAAATCTCCAGGCTCCTCCGGCTTCCACCCCCGGCTCCCGGATGATCGTATTCATCGCATGACCACCGATGGACTGCGAGGGGGGAGGCCCATGCCAATCGAGCGTCCGGCGACGGGGCACGGGCAGCCCCGAGCCTGCGTCACCCACGACCGGCCGCCTGCTCGAGCTCGCGGGCCATGTCGCTGATCCGCGCGAGCCAGTCTTTCGTGGTCAGCCGCGACTGGATGAACTCGGCCCAGATCGGGAAGGCGAGCGGTGTGAGCCGCGGGGTCTCGACGACGCGGATCTCCTGGGTGGCGATCCGCTCGACCGCGGCAGCCAGCCGCCGGAACTCGAACTGCCGCTCGAGCACCTCGCGGCGGGCTTGCGCGAGCAGCATGTTGCCCGCGTCGTACTCGGCGAGCACGTCATAGATCAGCCCCGCCGAGGCCTGTGTCTGCCGGTCGCTGCGGCCGCCTCCCTGCACGAGCCCGGCCACGCGGGCGATCTCGCGGAAGTGGCGGCGGGCCATCTCGGTCGAGTTGAGGCAGCCCATCAGGTCGGCGAGCAGGTTCAGCGGCGAGAAGAGCCGCCGCCATTCGGCGCTGGAGGCCGGCAGCGGGTCGCGGCCGGCGATCTCGAACCCCCAGTCGTTGAAGGCGAGGGTGAGCGTGCTCGGCGTGCGGCTGGCGAGCCGCCAGGCGACGAGCGAGGCGAGCCCCTCGTGGACCAGCCGGCCCGCGAAGGGAAACACGAAGGCGTGGTCGCCGTCGCGGCCACGCCAGCGTTCCACGAGCAGCATGTCGCGGTCGGGCAGCCGGCTCCAGCGGGCCTGGATCTCCAGGAGCGGCCGCACGGCCTCGAGTTCGCGGGCCGCCCGGCCGCCGGGCCGCGTCGCCTCCCGCACCAGGTCGAGCACGGCGTCGGAGAGCAGCGTGGTCAGCGGCATCCGGCCGCCGTTCCAGCGGGGCACCTGGAGCGGGGCGGGGGATCGCGACCGCTTCACCCAGGCGGTGAGGCCGTCGACGCGAAAGAGCACGAGCGGCCGGCCGGCGAACAGAAACCGGTCGCCCTCCTTCAGGCGCGAGATGAACGACTCCTCGACCGTGCCCAGCCGGCCGCCGCGGAGCCATTTGACCTCCACGGTGGCGTCGCCGGCGATCGTGCCGATGCCCATCCGGTGCTTCCGGGCGCTGGCGGGGCTGGCCACGTACCAGCGGCCGAACCGCTCCTTGATCCGGGCGTAGTCGGGGTAGGCCGCGAGCGCGGGCCCGCCGCGGGCGGCGAAATCCATCGCCCACCGCCAGGACGCGTCGTCGAGGCTCGCGAACGCCCGGGTGGAGCGGACCTCCGCCAAGAGCTCCGCCTCGCGGAAGCCGCCGCTGCAGGCGACCGTCACGATGTGCTGGGCGAGGCAGTCGAGCGCGGCTTCGAGGGGCTCGCGGGCCTCGACGGTGCCCCGTTCGCAGGCACCGCGGGCGGCAGCGCACTCGATCAACTCGAGCGCGTGGGTCGGCACGCAGACGAGCCTGCCGGTGGCGCCCGGGGCGTGGCCGCTGCGGCCTGCCCGCTGGAGCAGCCGGGCGATGCCCTTGGGGCTGCCGACCTGAAACACCTGGTCCACCGGGCCGAAGTCCACGCCCAGGTCGAGGCTCGACGTGGCCACGACGCACTTCAGCTTGCCTCGCTTGAGCCCCTGCTCGGCGGCCGTGCGGAGCTCGCGATCCACCGAGCCGTGGTGGAGGGCGAGCTTGTTCTTCCAGTCGGGCCGGGCCTGCCGGATCGCGTCGAACCACCGCTCGGCCTGCGAGCGGGTGTTGGTGAACACGAGCGAGGTCTCGGCCCGGTCGAGCGCGGCGAGCACCTGGGGCAACAGCCGCATCCCCATGTGGCCGGCCCAGGGGAAGCGTTCCATCGGCTCGGGGATCAAGGTTTCGATCTCGAGCTTCCGTGGGATCGCGGCCGAGATGAGCTTGGCCTTCCCCGCCGCGGCCGGCCCGACCAGCGCGGCGGTCGCCTCGGGGAGGTTGGCGAGCGTGGCCGAGAGCCCCCAGGTGACGAGCCCGGGGCGGAGGGCCCGCAGCCGCGCCAGCGCGAGTTCCGTCTGCACGCCCCGCTTCGTGGAGAGCAGTTCGTGCCACTCGTCCACGACCACGGTGTCGAGCGCGGCGAAAATCTCGGGGGCGGTCTCCAGGGAGAGGAGGATGGAGAGCGTCTCGGGGGTCGTGACGAGCGCGGTCGGCCAGTTGTCGCGGAGCCGGCGGCGGTCGGCCTGCGAGGTGTCGCCGGTGCGGATGCCGACGGAGATGCCCGCCGTGATTGGCCGCAGGGCTGCGAGCGGCTCCTGGAGCGAGGCGAGCGTGTCGGCGGCCAGGGCTCGCAGCGGGGTGATCCACACGGCGCGAAGTCCGGCCGGAGCGGAGTGGTCCGCCGCCGGATCGGCCGCGAAGGGCATCAGTCGCGCGATCGCACCCAGCCAGGCGGCGAGCGTCTTGCCGGTGCCGGTGGGGGCGTGCAGCAGACCGCTCTGGCCCCCGTGCATCGCCTGCCAGACCTGCTCCTGGAAGTCGAAGGCCTGCCAGCCACGGTCGGCGAACCAGCCACGGAAGCGATCGGTCGCGGCGGTGAGGCCAGGGGTTGCCGCGGGCGGCTGCTTGCCGGAGGTGCGTGAGGTCGTCGCCATGGGGGCAGCCTAGCCGTCCCGGTCGGGGCTGGCCGTGGCTGGCCGGGCAACCGGGCCGGATGGCCACGGGCCCGCGGGAGCAAGACGCGCAAGGCGGCTCGTGCGGCCGGCCTCGCCGAAGGTCACCAGGCGGCTTCCAGGCCGAGGTTGGCCCCGTGGAGAAACACCCCGGCACCGCCGTTGAGCCCGGTGCCGGCGGTGTTCGTGCTGCCGAAGTCGAACTGGTTGGGGGCCAGCGCCACGCCGGTGAGCCAGAGGAAGTTGTAGCCCGTCCGCAGCCGCCATGTGTCGGTGACCCGATACGACAGGTTGACGTTCAGGTCGCCGATGAATCCCACGCCCCCTTCGGTGGCCGCGCGGGCCGGGCGGACGGGCGGGTCGGGCACGAACACCGAGCCGATCGGGTCGGCTGACTGCGACATCGCCGTGCCGGCGAGCGCCGCCTTGGCCCAGCCATCGATGGCAAAGCGATCCCACTCCATCCGGCCGCGGCCGCCGACTTGGGCGCCGAAGAAGTTGGTCGAGGAGCGGACGTCGTAGCGGCTCGGACCGGGGAAGTCGCCGCCGGAGAGTTCCAGCCCGGCGGCCTCGTCGAGGCCGGCCCAGCGGAAGCCGGCCAGCCAGTCGAGCGTGCCGCGGCGGTAGTTGCCGCACCGTTCCCAAGGGTAGGCGGAATGGCGGGAAAAGCCGCGATGGCAGTTCCGCCAGAGGATGTTCGCCTCGGCCGTGTTGAGCGTCGAAGCGTAGGTGGCCCGGGCAATGGATCGACGGTCGAAGCCGTCGACGTTCAACGAGAGCGGGTCGCCACCATTGATGTCGCCGTTTCCACCCCGCTCGAGATCGGCGAACATGTTCCAGACGCCGAGGTAGCCCACCTCCCAGCCGCGGCCGCAGTCGTCGACGTGGCCGCGAAACAGCCGCAGCCCCGGCTGGACCGCGAACTGCGGCTCACCGGTCGTGACGAGCGCGTCGGGCCCGACGGCGGCGAGGATCTGGTCGGTTGACTGGTTGTCCCGCTGGAGGAACACGCTGTCGACGAGCCAGTAGGTTTCCTCCTCGCCCGCACGGGCCGCTCCCGTCGTCAGGGCCGCGGCGGCCCAACAGGCAAGCGCGACGCCCAGCCGCAGGCTCTTCATCACGTATCCCCCCGATGCCGTCACCACCGCTCCGGGAGGCAGCCCTCCCGTCACCCTTTTTTTCGGCCTGCCCCGCAGGCCGCATGACGATCGTTTCGACCGTGCCAGGCGGCCGGGCAAGCTGGGCAAGCCCCGCATCGCCGTCCGGCTTGGCCCTGCGGGTCGGTGAACCTGGGAAGACCCGCCGGCTCAGATCATCCGCTTCAAGTCGGCGAGCGTGCCGGCTTCGGCGGGAGTCTTGTCCCGCCGCCAGCGGACGATCCGCGGGAAGCGGACGGCCACGCCCGCCTTGTGCCGCGTCGAGGCGGCCACGCCCTCGAAGGCCAGCTGCATCACGAGCGTGGGCTCGCAGATCCGGACCGGGCCGTGCCGTTCGAGCGTGGTGGCCCGCACGATCCGGTCGATCTCCACGATCTCGGCGTCGGCCAGGCCCGAGTAGGCCTTGGCGATCGTGACCAGCCGGTCGCCGTCCCAGACGCCGAGGGTGTAGTCGCTGTGAAGGCCGGCCCGGCGGCCGTGGCCAGCCTGGGCATAGAGCAACACGGCGTCGATCTCGAGCGGCTCGACCTTCCACTTCCACCAGTCGCCCCGGGTGCGGCCGGTGCCGTAGGGGCTCGAGCGCCGCTTGAGCATCAGGCCCTCGACGCCGCGACTGCGGGACTCGGCCCGCCGCGCGGCAAGCCGCTCCCACGTGTCGGCTTCGACGAGCGGCGAGCGAAACAGCACGGCGTCGGCTGCCGGACCCGCCAGCGCGGTGCCGAAGCAGTCGGGCACGACGCTCTCCAGGAGCGTGCGGCGGTGGGCGAGCGGCTGCGGCCGCAGGTCGATGCCGCCGTGCTCCACGAGGTCGTAGGCCACGAACACGGCCGGGATCTCGGCGAGGATTTTTTTGGGCACCGTGCGGCGGCTGGCCCGCTTCGAGAGGGCGGCGAAGCCGAGCAGCGAGAGCCCGCCGCCGGGTCCGCCGCGGCCGACCGCCAGCAGTTCGCCGTCGAGGACCGTGCCGGGGGGGAGCCGGGCGGCGGCGGCGGCGATCTCGGGAAAGGCGTCGTTCACGAGCTCCTCGCCGCGGCTCCAGAGCGTCGCGTCGTCGCCGCGGCGCACGATCTGGGCACGCATGCCGTCCCACTTCCACTCCGCCTGCCAGTCGGCGACCGGTCCCAGCAGGACGGCCATGGCGGCAGGATCGGGCTGGTCCACCGCCGAGGCCAGGAAAAAGGGATAGGGGCGGCGATCGTCGGCGGCCGTCTCGGGGTCGAGCAGCCGGGCGAAGCCCTCGGCGTCGAGCGGGCCGCCGGCCACGCCCATCAGCCGGTGGGTCATCACCGCCGGCTCGACGCCCGCCACCTCGGCCAGCGCCCGGGCCACGAGCGACCGCGACACGCCCACCCGCAGGCCGCCCGTGAGCAGCTTGTGCCACACGATCCGCTCCCGCGGGGCGAGCCGCCGCCAGGTCGCGGTGACCACCTCCCGCTTGCGGGCCTCCTCGGCGGCGCGGATCGCGTGGATCGTGGTGGCCACCGTCTCGGCGAGGCCGGGCCGCGGGCCGGCCTCGCCGCCTGCCGCGTCGGGCAGCAGCAGCGCGAGTGTCTCGGCGAGGTCGCCCACGTGGGCGTAGGCATCCTCGACGAGCCACTCCGGCAGGCCCGTCTCCTCGGCCGCCCACAGCCGCAGGAGCGCGGTGGAGACCGCCCGCAGCTGCCGGGCGCCAGAGAGCACGCCCACCGCGCAGGCGGCGTCGGCCGGGGTAGCCGCGGCGAAGTAGGCCACCAGTGCCGCCAGCTTGTCCTGCGTCCTCGTCGAGGCGTCGAGCCGCCAGTAGAGGTCGGTGAACTGCTTCATGGGGACAACCCGTCGTCGTCTCCGTCATCCTCGTCGGCGGCCGCGTCGGGGGACGCCTCGCCGGTAAACCGGGTGGCCAGCGGGGCGGCGTCGAGGCCCTTCGTCTCCCGCAGGTACCTGGCCAGCACGTCGGCGAAGCCGTGGGTCACGAGCACCCGCCGGGCCCGCGAGGCCTCGACCGCGGCGAGCAGGCCGGGGAAGTCGGCGTGGTCGGAGACGACGAAGCCCTTCTCCACGCCCCGCCGCCGGCGGATGCCGCGGACCGTCATCCAGCCCGAGGCCACGGCGAGCGACGACTCGCCAAACAGCTTGAGCCACGAGCCGCCGAGGACGCTCGGCGGCGCGATCACCAGCGCCCGGCCATTGCCCACGCGGCGGGCCCGCGGCGGCACGCGATCGATCGGCGGCAGCTTGACGCCGCTGGCCCGGTAGGCCTCCACGAGCTTCATCACGGCGCCATGGGCCACGATTGGGCCGATCTCGGGATCAACGAGCGCGGCAAGCCGCTGGGCCTTGCCCAGCGCGTAGGCCAGGATCACGCTCGTGCGGCCGGCGTCGCGGTTGGCCCGCCACCAGGCGTTGATCTCGGCGGCGACGATCGGCGGGGCGGGCCAGCGATAGACCGGCAGCCCGAACGTGCTCTCGGTGATGAAGACGTCGCAGGACACCGGCTCGAAGCCCGCGCAGGTCGGGTCGGCCTGGAGCTTGTAGTCGCCGGTCACCACCCAGGTCTCGCCGCGGTGCTCGATCCGCACCTGGGCCGAGCCGAGGACGTGGCCGGCGGGGTGCAGCGAGACCCGCACGCCGTTGATCGTGGTCGGATCGCCGTAGCGAAGCGTGTCGATCGCGGCGTTGCCCCCCATCCTGGTCCGCAGCACGGTCTTGCCGGGGGCGGCGCAGAGATAGCGACCGCAGCCCGAGCGGGCGTGGTCGGCGTGGGCGTGGGTGATCACGGCCCGCTCGACCCGCCGCCAGGGATCGACGTAGAAGTCGCCCCCGGCGCAGTACAGCCCCGAGTCGGTGACCTCGAGCAGCTGCGGCGGGCGGTCAGGCACGGGGCGGGATCCCGGATCGACGGGAGCCCGGTGCCGGCCTAGCGGTAGGCCTGGGCGCCGACCGCGGGGAAGCGGTAGCCGCCGAATCCAAGGGGAGCGTAGCTGGGCCAGTCGCCCGGGACGACCCCCGGGGGCGTGCCATACATCTTCCAGGTGGGCGTCCGCGGGTTGGTGGGCGGCACGAAATATTTTGGCCGCGTGCCCTGGCCGGTCACGTAGGGACTCGCGCCCGGGGCATACGGGGCCTGGCGTTGGGGGGTGCCGGTCGAGGCGGCTGACGAGGCCCCCCGCCAGCGGCGCCAGCCGGCGGCTTCGGCCGGCCGGCAGGCCGCCGCCAGCGCGAGCGCGACGAGCAGGGCGGTCAGAAAGCGATGCATGGCAGGTCGGCGCCTGGATCGAGCGGGACGGGGAGAAACCTGTTCGCTTCGTCATCGTCCATCGAGCCCCGCCGGCTTCGCTATCCCGGCGGTCGGCCGAGCCGCACGGGTGGCGCCGGTTGTGCGGGAGGCCTCAGCCCGCGGCGGCGGCGTGCCCGGCGGCCCACCGGATCTCGACCGGCAGGCCGAAGGCCTTCTCGAACAGTTCCGTCCGCCGTTCCGCCCCCCAGATGTCGGCCTGCGGCTCCTGGTCGGCCACCACGTCGATCACCACGCGGCCGTCGGCCACCGCCACGACCACGTCCCGAACCTGCTGGGTGCGGCTGCGGTCGAGGCCGCCGGCCAGCCGGAGGATCGCGGCCAGCCGCTGCACGCGGCGCTGGTCTTCGGACGAGAGCCGGGCGAGGTTCTTGTGCTTCCGCTTGGGCAGGGCGCCGCGGTGGTAGCGGGCCACGTTGGCGATCAGTTCGATCTCGTGCGGCCGTAGGCCCGGCAGCCGGCTGTTGCGGATCAGATGGTAGCTGTGCTTGTGGTGTTGGTCGTAGTTGATCACGTAGCCCACGTCCTGCAGCCGGGCGGCGATCTCCAGGAGCGGCCGATCGGCCGCCGCCAGCTCCAGCGGCTCGGCCAGCTGCTGGAAGATCCGGCCGGCCAGGGCCGCCACGGCCCGGCCGTGCTCCAGCTCTCCCGAGCAGGCCGCCGCCAGCCGCTCGATCGCCGCCTCCCGCTGGGCGGTCTCGTCGCCCGCCGGAGCGGGCATGGCGAGCTCGTCGATCATCTCCCGCACGAGGCCGTCCCGCACGCCGCGGGTGTGGACCACGAGCTGGTTGACGCGAAACCGCTTCATCAGCGCGTCCACGACCGAGAGGCCGGCGATGATGATGTCGGCCCGGTCGGGGGTCATGCCCGCCAGCGTCCGCCGGACCCGGAGCGGGATCTTCTTGAGCCGGTCGAGCAGGTGGCGGACCTCCGCGTGCGAGACCCGGTAGCCCGCCACCGGCACGTCGGTCTCCCGCTTGGCGGCCATCATCAGCTCGGCGAGCGTGGTGAAGGTGCCGCCGCAGCCGACCAGGAAGTGCGGGGCGAACAGCGGCCGCGTGGTCTGCTTCTTGAGGACGCCGGCGATCCCGGCGTCGAGTTCGCCGAGGCCTTGCTGGAAGTGCGCCGGATCGGCACCCTCCCCCAGGCCATGCTGCTCGGTCAGCCTGACCACGCCGAGCGGCGTCGAGAAGATCGACTCGATCAGGTTGCCCGTCGCGAACACGATCTCCGTGCTGCCGCCGCCGATGTCGGCCATCACGACGTTGCGGCCGGTGAGGTCGAAGGCCTGCTGGACGCTCGCAAAGGCCAGCCGCGCCTCCCGCTCGCCGGAGATCACCTCCACCTCGAGCCCCACCTGCTCCCGCACGCGGCGGCAGAACTCGGGGCCGTTGCGGGCCTCGCGAACGGCGCAGGTGGCGATCGTCCGCAGGGCCGTCACCTGGTAGCCGGCGGCGATCTCCTTGAAGGTCCGCAGGGCCGCGACCGTGCGGTTCATCGTCTCCTCATCGAGCCGCCCCTCGGCCGCCACGCTGTGGGCCAGGCGGGTGGGCTCCCGCTCCTCGTCGAGGATCCGGTAGGCGCCCCCCCGGAGGGCCTCGGCCACGAACAGCCGCACGCTGTTGGAGCCGATGTCGATGGCCGCCAGCCGGCAGGCCATCTCGGGAGAAAGCCAGATCTGGCGGTCGTCGTGCTCGTGATCCACGGAGGGCTTCCTGGCGGCCTGACGGCGGGACAGCCATGATACCTCCGATCGACTACACTGCCGCGATTGGACGCTCTTCGCCCGCGCCGCCCCGTTCGCTGCCGTGCCGCTTTCCGCTCCGCTCGTCTTCGGTTCCCCCGGGTGCAGGCCGCCGCTGGCCCGAGCTGCCGTCTCGGTCGGCAACTTCGACGGCGTCCATCTCGGGCATGCAGCGATCATCCGCCGGCTCGTCGCCGCCGCCGGGAGGCTCGGCGTGCCCGCCGTGGCCCTGACGTTCGACCCCCACCCGGCGAGCCTCGTCCGGCCCGGGCAGGCCCCGGCGCCGCTCACCACGCCGGCCCGCCGCGCCGAGCTGCTGCTCGCGCTGGGGCTCGATGCGGTGCTCGTCCAGCCCACCGACGCCGCCTTTGTCGCCCTCCCGGCCGAGGAGTTTTTTCACCGCATCCTCAGGGGCCAACTGGGGGGCGTGGCGTTCGTCGAGGGGCGAGACTTCCGGTTCGGCGCCGGCCGGGCGGGAGACGTCCCGCTCCTGACCACCCTGGCCGCCGCCGAAGGGGCGACCGTGGAGGTGGTGCCGGCGGTCGCGGTCGGCGGCGAGCCGGTCTCGAGCTCGCGGCTCCGGATGCTGCTCGTGGCCGGCGACGTGGCGGCCGCGGCAACGCTGGCGACGGCGCCATATCGCCTCACCGGCACCGTCGAGCGGGGCGCGAGGCGGGGCGCGGGCCTGGGCTTTCCCACGGCCAACCTCGGCGGGATCGCCACGCTCATTCCGGCGGCAGGCGTGTATGCGGCCCGGGCGCGGCTGGGCGGTGAAGGCGGGTCGTCCGCCTGGTTTCCGGCCGCGGTCAACATCGGCACGAGCCCGACCTTCGAGACGACCAGGCCCACGGTCGAGGCCCACCTGGTGGGCTACGCGGGCGACTGCTATGGCCGCCTGCTCGACGTTGACTTCCTCGCGCGGCTGCGGGAGACTCGCCGCTTTCCGTCGGTCGAGGATCTGAAGACCCAGTTGGCCGACGACGTGGCCCGGGCCGTGGCGATCGCCGCCGGCCAGGAAGCACCCGCACGGGAGAGATGATGCGACTCGATTGGGCCAGCCTGCTCGACCTGCTTCGGAGCCGCGAGCGGTTCGTGCTCACGAGCCACGTCCGCCCCGACTGCGACGCCCTCGGCAGCGAGCTGGGCATGGCCGGGATCCTCGCCGCCCTCGGCAAGGACGTGCGGATCGTCAACGCCCAGGCCACGCCGGCGAACCTGGCCTGGATCGACCCCCATCGCCGGCTCGAATCGCTGGCCGGCGGCGTCAAGCCGGCCGACCTGGCCGACCGCGACCTCCTGATCGTGCTCGACACGAGCGCCTGGGCCCAGCTCGGCGCCATGGGCGACGTCGCCAAGGGCATGCGGGAGCGGGTGCTCGTGATCGACCACCACGTCAGCGAAGACGACCTCGCCGACCTGTGGTTCAAAGACACCTCCGCCGAGGCCACGGCCCGGATCGTGTACGAGATCGGCCTGCGGCTGAAGGTGCCGCTGACCGAGGCGATCGCCACGCCGCTCTATGCCGGCCTCTCCACCGACACCGGCGGCTTCCGGTTTCCGAGCGTCTCCGGGGAAAGCTTCCGGATCGCCGGCCGGCTGGTCGATGCCGGGGCGAGCCCCACCGCGATCTACCGGGAGCTCTTCGAACAGGACTCGCTCTCCCGGCTCCGCCTCGTGGGCCGGACGCTGGCCGGCGCGACCACGGCCCACGACGGGCGGGTGATCTTCTCCCAGGTGCGGCAGCAGGACATCAAGGAGGTCGCCGCGCAGCCGGCCGACACCGAAGACCTGATCAATCTCACGCTGGCGGTCAAGGGCACGGAACTGGCGGCGATCCTGATCGAGCAGCCCGACGGCCGGATCAAGCTGAGCTTCCGCAGCCGCGGCCCGGTGGACTGCAGCGCGCTGGCCGGCCGGTTCGGCGGCGGCGGCCACCGGGCGGCGGCCGGCGCGATCATCGACGGGCCGTTCGAGGCGGCCCACGACAAGGTCCGGGCGGCGGTGGACGAGGCGTGGATCAGCCGGGCGGGTTCATCTTAATCCGGTCCGGCCGTGCTCTTCGCAGCGTCGATCAAGCTTCGCAAGACGCTGCAGTGAGGGGCTGTCCGTGCCCAGGAGCCGGCCTTGCTGGCGAGCGAAGGCATGGATGCCGAGAGTGAGCCAGCATGGAGCGAGCGAAGGGCAGGATGCCCGAAGCGAGCGCCCGGCGACTGGGCACGGACAGCCCCGAGCCCGCGGTTGACGTTCGACTTTCTGCCCGACTCCCCGCCGGGTTACCATTTCGGAATCAGCGAACGAGAGAATTACCGGGTCAAT
>JBIKXY010000210.1:0-5171 GCA_044355515.1 Pirellulales bacterium | reverse complement strand
ATGCGAGATGACTACCACCTGGTCCGTCTTCGTCTCGTCATCGACTTCATAAATGATCCGATAGTCACCGACTCGGATTCGCAGGGCATCTCGCGCGACGAGTTTCTTCGCGCCGGCAGGCCGCGGCGTTTCCGCCAACTCAGCGATCGCGTCGACCACCCGATCTTGCACTGCTTTTGGCAGCCTCTCGACGCTCTTGACCGCCGTCCGCAGGACAGCGATCTCGTACGTCACGACTCTGAACGCCCGCGAAGAAGCTGCCTCATGCCCTCGAGCGTCACCGATTCCTGCGGGCCTTTTTTCGCTTCGTCGTAGGCCCGGATGGCGTCGAGTTCGTCGAGTGCCTCCTCGACCTCACGCCACTCCGCAACCGTCAGCACGACGTCCGTGGGCTGCTGGTTTTCATCGACGACGAACCGAGGGTGAACGGTGCTCATGGGGGCTTCCGGAAGAACGCGGCGGTTGATGAAGTGGCGGGCGGCATCCCCCCGGCTTGCGCCGGGGGGCTTTTATGCGTCAGCGGGAGCGGCGGGGGGTTTTGCCGGCCGGGGTCGTGGCGATTCGCTTGACGATGTCGAGGATCCGCGGGACGGAATGGGGTTCGAGGCTCGCGCGGCAGGCGGCGAGCACGGCCGCGCGGACGGCCTCGGGCGACTGGCCTTCGGGGAGCGGGTCGGCCAGCACGATCTCGCCGGCCACGAGCTCGCCCGTCACCGCGCTCGGCAGGCCGTAGACCCGGGCCTCCACGATGCCGGGCACGCCGCGGATGAGTTCCTCGGCCCGCTTGGGATACACCTTCGCGCCCCCGACCACGATCACGTCGCTGCGGCGGCCCGTGAACTCGTAGCGGTCGCCCCGCCGCTCCACGAGGTCGCCCGTGCCGATCTCCGCCGTGTCGCGGGAGAGCCGCACGAGCAGCTCACCATCGGTCCGCAGCGAGAGCCGGGCGCCGCCGGGCAGCGACTTGCCCAGCCAGGCGGCCGGAAAGCCGGGCCGGCCGTCGGCCACCCGATACACCTCGCCGAGTTCGGTCGTGGCATACACCTGCGTGATCTTGACCTTGGGGAAGATCTTGGTGGCCTGCGCCAAGAGCGCCGCGTCGGCCGCTTCGCCGCCGAGCGTGATCCGGTCGAGCACGGCCTGCTCGAGCAGGGTCGGGTCGGCCGAGGTGAGCAGCCGCCGCAGGAGCGTGGGCGTGGCGGGGAGAATCGAGACCTGTTCGTCGGCGAGCGCCCTGGCCACCACGTCGGGGTCGCGGGAGGCGGGCACCACCAGCCGGCCGCCCGTCAGCAGGGCCTGGAGCCAGACCTGGATCCCGGCCCAGCGGGTCGCGTCGTAGACGAGCAGCCAGCCGAGGCCGTGCCATTGTTCGGAGAGCCGGGCCGCGGCGAGCAGCGAATCCCAGGAATGGTCCACGAGCTTGGGCGGGCCGCTCGTGCCGGAGGTGGCCACGGTCACTTCCGGCGGCACCGTCTCGAACTCCAGCCGCTCCCGGCCGCCGGCCGGAGCCGCGGGGAGGGAGAGCGAGTCGTCGAGCGTGACCCAGTCGCGGAGTTCGCCGACCAAATCGCGGGAGTCTTCGGCCAGGAAGGCCACGGGCACATGCTGCCGGCCGCAGGCCGCGGCGATCACCACGAGCGACTCGACCCGGGCGGCGCGGGCCACGATGCCCACCGGCCGGGCGGCGTCGAGGGCGGCCTCGAGGGAGGCGATCGCGGCGGCGAGCGCGCCATAGTCGATCGCCCTGCGGGCGTCGCTGCCAGCCTGGGCCACGATCGCGAGCGTGTCGGGGGCCCGGCGGGCCAGGTCGGAGATGGCGGCGGCCAGGCGGTCTTCGGCCGGGGCGTCGAGGAGCGTGGGAATGGCGGGGGCGGTTTGCATGATGGCTAGACGGCTCGGGAGTCGAGGGCGGTCTCGTAGATGGTCACGAGGTCAGAGACGGTGCGGACAGTGCGGCTGGTGGAGGCCGACCGAAACGGGTCGATCCCGAGCGACCGCTCCAGGAGCACGATCGTCTGGGCGAGATCGAGCGAGTCGAGGCCCAGGTCGGCGGCCAGCAGCAAGGCGGGATCTACGGGCTTGGTGTGGCGGCCCGTGTCTCTAAGCACGCTCTCGATCGCGTTGGCGACCGCGGCGGCGACATCGGACTTCACGGGGCAAACTCCTGCATGGTGGTGGAGCCGGGCGCCGCCACGCCTCGGCCTGTCACTGCTTGAGAGAATATTTGAACGAGGGTCACGAGCACGATCCAGAAATCGGTCACTGCCGCCCCTGCCCGGCCGAGCCTTTCGACATATTCAGCATCGTATTCGAGCCGCTCGGGCCAGGCCACCGCGTTGCGGCCGTGGATCTGGGCCCAGCCGGTAATTCCGGGCCGAACGAGCAGCCGGGTGGCCTGCCGGGGCGTGTACCGGGCCGTGTATCGCAGCGGCAGCGGCCGGGGGCCGACCAGGCTCATCTCGCCCGCCAAGACATTGAAGAGCTGCGGCAGCTCGTCGAGGCTCGTCCGTCTGAGACACCTGCCAAACGCTCCGAGCCGCTCGGCGTCGGGCAGGGGATTCCCGTCGGGCCCCTTGGCCTCGCTCATCGAGCGAAACTTCAGGAGCCGAAACGGGCGGCCCCCCAGCCCGGCCCGCTCGTCGCGAAAGAGGGCCGGCTTGCCGAGCACCAGCCGCACGGCCAGCCAGACGACGAGCAAGAGCGGCGCAAGCAGGAGGATCAGGGTGGCGGAAAACAGGATGTCGAGCAGCCGTTTCACAAGTCCGGTGTACAAGGCTCACGCAGCCCGTGCCGCAAGCACGGCCAACCCGGCGGTGAGGCTCGCACCGCCGTAGATCAACGAGACCGTCGCATGAGACCAGCCGCCGATCACCAGCCGCTGATAAAAATGGCTGCGATGGGCCTCGAGCACATTTTCCCCGTTCCGCAGCCGCCGCAGGAACGTGAGCGTGGTGTCGAGCAGAAACGGCCACATCACCGCGACCGTCAAGGGCAGCAGCCAGCGCCGCTCCGCTTCGCCCGCCACGAGCGGCAGCACGGCGATCGTGTAGCCGAGCGACGCGCTGCCCACGTCGCCCATGAACACCCTGGCCGGCTGCCAATTCCAGACCAAAAACCCGAGCGCCGCCGCCGCCACCGCGGCCGCCAGCAAGGCCCCGTAGCCGTCTCCACTGAGCCAAAACCCGCCGCTCACCACGCCCAGCGCCACGGCCGCCGTGATCCCCGCGATCCCGTCGATTCCGTCCATGAAGTTGAACGCGTTGGTCATCCCCACGATCCAGAGCACCGTCAGCACCCAACCAGCCGCCCCCAGATCGAACTGCCCGAGCCAGCCTGCATCGATCACCCGGGCGGGCCCCGCGGCCGCCGTCGCCACGATCGCCGCGAGCGCGTGGGCCAGCAGCCGAATCCGGGCGGAGATCGTGGCCACGTCGTCGATCCCGCTGACCACCGCGATCAGACCGAGCCCGAGCAACAGCCACGCCCCGTGAGCCGGGCCCGCCGCTCCCCTGACGGCCAACGCGGCCACCGCCACGAGCAGCACGATCACGATCGCCAGGCCTCCCCCCCGGGGAGTCGGCGTCGCGTGGCTGCTCCGGGCGTTGGGCCGGTCGATCAGCCCCGTCGCCAGGGCGGCGCGGGTGAAGAGATAGGTGAGCGCGGCGGAGAGCGCGGCGGCCGCCAGGCACCACACGGCCAGTTCCTTCGGGCTTGCGGGCGACACTGGAAGCGGGTTCCGGCTCGACGCTACGCCGTCTGCTTGGCATTGGCGATGATGTCGCACACGTCGCGGACCACCGCGGCATCCACGTGCGCCCCGATCGGCAACGCCAGACTCCGGGCCGCGAGCATTTCCGTCACCGGCAGCGGCCGGCTGCGGTCGTGAAAATGCTCGAACGCCGTCTGCCGATGGCAGGGAGGGTTGTAGTAGGCCCGGGTCTCCACGCCGTGGGCCGCGAGCACCCGCCGCAGGCCGTCGCGGGTCAGGCCAAACCGGGTCGGATCGACCGTGATCGAGAAATCCTTGAAGCTCGACACCCCCCCGGGCCGCGTCTCCACGAAGCCGATCCCGGGAAGATCGCCGAGCTCGCCCCGATAGGCCCGCGCGATCGCGTTGCGGTCGGCGGAGATCTGGTCGAGCTGCCGCAGCCCCTCCAGCGCGATCGCCGCGCTCAGCTCCGGCATCCGGCCGTTGACGCCGGGAAACAGCGCGTCGTAGGAACCGTCGTTGCCGTATTCCCGGCCCATCCGCACGAAATGGGCCAGGCAATCGCAGTCGGTGGCCACGATGCCCCCCTCGCCGGCCACCAAGAGCTTGGTGGGCGAGAGGCTGAACACCTGCGCCGTGCCCCCCGCCCCGACCGGGCGGCCGTGCAGGCTCGCGCCGAAGCCATGGGCGGCGTCGACCACCAGCGGCAGGTTGTATTCGGCGGCCAACGCCTCGAGGGCAGCCATGTCGCAGGGATTGCCGAAGTTGTGGCAGGCCGCGAGCGCCACCGTCCGCGGGGTGATCGCCGCCCGGACGGCCGCCACGGAAACATTCGTGGTGTCGGGCTCGCAGTCCACGAACACCGGCCGGAGGTTGTTCCAGACGATCGCCGCCGGCGCCGCCAGGAACGTGAAGCTGGGGATGATCACCTCGCCGAGCGGCTCGCTGCGGCTGGCGGTCTTCGCGACGCCGAACCGGGCCAGCGGCTCCATCGCGGCCACGGCGCACTGGTCGGCGGCGGCCCGCCGGCTCCGACAGCTGCCGGCCGAGATGTCGAGGGCCCGGTAGACGAGCATCAGCCCCACCGTGCAGCTGCTCACGGCCACCGCATGCCGCACGCCAAGCCGCTCGGCGGTCGCCGCCTCGAGCCGGTCGCAATACGGCCCCTTCGTCAGCCGGCCGCTCTCGATGATCCCGGCGGCCAGCCGGGCGATCACGTCGGCCGGCGGGAGCGCGGGCCGCACGAACGGCACCCGGATCCCGAACCGCGCGGGATCGCCCGCCTCGTGAAACTCGGGGATCAAGGGCGGGCCTTCACCGGGCATGATGACGTGGCGAACGGCGGGTCTTGTCACTTGGCATGCAGCCTGCGGGACTGCGGCCGGGCGACCGAGTCGTCGGCCTGGGTGCCATATTCGGGCACGACCTCCCGGAGCTTGGCCAGCACCCGGTCGGGCGGGTC
>JBIKXY010000209.1:0-5172 GCA_044355515.1 Pirellulales bacterium | reverse complement strand
GTGGCGGGCTGGGCTGCGGCGGAATGGCACTCCACCCAGCCGCTGACGGCGAACAAACCGACCACGATCCCGCGGCAGCGTTTGGTCATCGCCGCATGATACCGCTCGGTCGCGGAGCCGCGGTCGCTGCCTGCGACCTTGCCGTCCGGCGGCCGGCCAGTGCCTACCCGCGCGGCAGCGAGCGGCCGAAAAACGCCAAGCCAGTCGGCCGCCATCGTCGCCCCGCGAAAGCCCGCTCGGGGATTCGCGGGGATCGCCCGCGAAATCCTGATCTTCGCCCGCGGGGGCTGCGGGTTGGCGCGGGATTTGCTGCTCCTATGCTGGACGAGTTGCCGCGACCGACCGCTTGTCGCCGGCTCGCTCCCCCCCGCCTCCGGAACCCGCCCGTGGTCGATGACGAGCTCCTTCGCCGGGACGTGCGACTGCTCGGCGACATGCTGGGAGACGTGATCCGTTCGCTGGCCGGCCCGGAGGCGCTCGGACTGGTCGAGGAGATCCGCGGGCTGGCCCGGGCCAGGCGGGCCGGCGACCATGCGGCCGAAGCCGCCCTCGATGCCCGGATCGCGGGGCTCGACGAGCGGCAAGCCACGATCGTGGCCCGAGCCTTCAGCGTGTTCTTCGATCTGGTCAACATCGCCGAAGACCGGCAGCGGGTGCGGGTGCTCCGCGACCGCGAGCGGGCCCGCGACCCGCTGCCCCTGGCCGAATCGCTGGCCGGCGGGATCGCGGAGTTCGAGAAGTCGGGGCTGTCCGCGGCCGACGTCCAGGCCGCGTTCGACCGGCTCGCCGTCGAACTCGTGTTCACGGCCCACCCCAGCGAGGCCAAGCGGCGGAGCGTCCGGGCCAAGCTCAGGCGCATGCGGAAGAGCCTCGAGGCGCTCGACAGCCCCGACCTGCTGCCCCGCGAACGGCGGCGGCACGAGGCCGCGATCCGGGCCGAACTCTCCGTGCTCTGGCAGAGCGACTTTCTCCGGCCCACGCGGCCCACGGTGCTCGACGAGGTGGACCGGGGCCTGTCGGTGATGCCCCGGATCTGGGAGGCGGTGCCGCAGGTCTACGCCTCGGTGCGGCAGGCCTTGGCCGACGCCTATCCCGGCAACTCGATCCGGATCCCCACCTTCCTCACCTTCGGCTCGTGGATGGGGGGCGACCGCGACGGCAATCCGTTCGTGACGGCCGACGTCACCGCCGCGGCGCTCGAGCGGCTGCGGCGGGCCGCGATCGGCCGCCATCTGGAGTGGTGCGACCGGCTGGCCGACATGCTCACGATCTCGCTCAAGGCGGCGTCCGGCGGGCGGCCCCTCGCGGAACGGCTGGCAGCCCTGGCCGCCGTCCATCCGCCGCTGGCCGACGCGCTCGACCGCTGCGACGACGCCGCCGTCTACCGCCGCTGGCTGGCCATGATCCGGCTGCGGCTCGAGGCCGCCCGGGCCGCGTCGCTCGCCGCCGCCGACATGCCGGCGCTCGCCTACGGCTCCGGCGCCGAGTTTGTGGCCGACGTGGCCCTGCTCGTGGACTGCCTGCGGGCGGATCAAGGGCTGGCGCTCGACTCGCCGCCGCAGGCCTGGCTCGACCTGGCCCGCACCTTCGGCCTCCACATGACGCGGCTCGACGTCCGCCAGGATGCCCGAGCCTACCTGGACGTCATGGGAGCGATCCTCGCCGCGGCCGGACTCCTCCCCGATGCCGCCGCCTATGCCGCGCTCGACGAGGCGGCCCGGGCCCGGCTGCTCGTCGATTCGCTCGACCGGGTGGGCGACGTGCCGACCGCTGCCCTCCCGCCGCTGGCCGCCGACACGCTCGCCCTGTTTCGCGTCTTGCACACGGCGACCGTCCGGTTCGGCCCCGAGTGCCTCGGCGGGGCGATCGTCAGCCTGACGCGGTGCCCGGCCGACGTGCTCTGCGTGCTCTGGCTCTGGCGCTGGGCCCGAGGGCGGGCGGCCGCGGCGGGCGAGCCGGTGGCCGAGCAGGACATCGCGGTGGTGCCGCTGTTCGAGAAGATCGACGACCTGGCCCGGGCCGACGTCACGCTGGCCACGATCCTCGACGAGCCGGCCTATCGGGCCCACCTCGCCGGTCGCCGCGACCGGCAGATGATCATGGTGGGCTATTCCGACAGCACCAAGGACGGCGGCTACCTGGCGGCCTGCTCCGGCCTGCAAGCGGCCCAGGAGCGGCTCCACGTGGCGGCCGCGGCCCGGGGCGTGAAGCTCACCTTCTTCCACGGCCGCGGCGGCTCGCTCGGCCGCGGCGGGGGCCCGGCGGCCCGCGGCATCCTCTCGCTGCCCCCCGAGACCCTCGACGGCAGCCTCCGGCTCACGGAGCAGGGAGAGGTGCTGGCCGAGCGATACGACGACGTCGAGATCGCCCGCCGCCACCTCGACCAGGTCACCTGGGCCACGCTCGTGGCCTCGACCGCCCCGCCGCCGCCGCCCCCCGCGGAATGGCCCGCGCTGGCCGCCCGGATGGCGGCCAACTCGCTGGCCGCCTATCGCGACCTGGTCGATCAGCCCGGCTTCATCGGCTACTTCTCCAAGACCACGCCGATCGACGACATCGAAAACCTTCCGATCGCCTCGCGGCCGGCCCGCCGCCGGGGCGAGCGGACGCTCGACGACCTGCGGGCGATCCCCTGGGTGTTCGCCTGGACCCAGAGCCGGTGCATGATCCCGGCCTGGTACGGCCTGGGGGCGGCGCTGGCGGAGGTGAAATACGAGGATCGCCGCGGTTGGCAGACCGTCTGCGAGATGTATCGCCGCTGGCCCTTCTTCACGGCCACGATCGACAACGCCTCCTTGGCGCTCGCCAAGGCCGACATGGTGATCGCGGGCCACTATTCGGAACTCGACGACGATGACGACGCCCGCCGGCGGATCTGGCAGCGGATCGCCGCGGAGTATGACCGGGCCCGGCAGGCGATCCTCGACCTCGTCGGCAGCCGCGAGCTGCTCGGCGGCACGCCCTGGTTCCAGAAGTCGATCGAGGCCCGCAATCCGTCGGTCGATCCTCTCAACCTGATCCAGGCCGAGTTCATGCGCCGCCGGCGGGCCGCCCTCGCGGCCGACCCCGCCGCCGGCGAGACCCATCGCGACCTGCTCCGCCTCTGCGTGCAGGGGATCGCGGCGGGGATGCGGACCACGGGCTAGGAGGCCCCCATGCAAGCCGCCGACCTCGCCGTCGCCACGCTCGGCCCCTGCCGGATCGACTCGCCGCTCAAGCCGCTGATCGACGCCCGCAAGACCACCGAGCACTACGTGGACGAGTCCGACCGGGTGTTGTTTCACGACACGCTCGGCGACGTGGCGGCCACGGGCCTCCCGCCCGCCGACCTGCCCGGCTTCGAGCCGGCCGGCCCGCGGCGGAGCATCTTCTTCGATCCGGCCAAGCTGCGGGTGGGGATCGTGACCTGCGGCGGGCTCTGCCCGGGGATCAACGACGTGATCCGCGGCCTCGTGATGGAGCTCACGTTTCATTACGGCGTGCAGCGGATTTACGGCTTCCGCAACGGCTACCAGGGCTTCATCCCCCGCTACGGCCACGACGTGATGGATCTCACTCCCGAGGTGGTCAGCCGGATCGCCGAGGACGGCGGCACGATCCTGGGCACGTCCCGCGGCAGCCAGGATCCCGACGAGATCGTGGACTGCCTGGAGCGGCTCAACCTCGGGGCCTTGTTCGTGATCGGCGGCGACGGCACGCTCCGCGGGGCGATGACGATCGCCGCGCGGGTGCGGGAGCGGGGGGGCCGGATCGCCGTGGTGGGGATCCCCAAGACGATCGACAACGACATTCCTTACATCGACCAGTCGTTCGGCTTCCAGACCGCCTTCGCCGAGGCCACGAAGAGCATCCGTTCGGCCCACGTGGAGGCCAAGGCCTCGCCGCACGGCGTGGGGCTGGTGAAGCTGATGGGCCGCCACTCGGGCTTCATCGCCTGCTATGCGGCGCTCGCCGAGCCCGACGCCAACTACGTGTTGATCCCGGAGGTGCCCTTCGCCCTCGACGGCCCCGGCGGCTTCCTGGCCCATCTGGCCCGGCGGGTGCGGGACCGCGACCACGCGGTGATCGTGGTGGCCGAGGGGGCCGGCCAGGATCTGGTGCCGGCCGAGGAGGCGGGCATGGACGCCTCGGGCAACAAGAAGCTCCACGACATCGGCCTGTTTCTCCGCCAGCGGATCAGCGACCAGTTCGCGGCCGAGGGGCTGGAGCTCAACCTCAAGTACATCGACCCGAGCTACGCGATCCGGAGCGTGGAGGCCAATCCCTTCGACAGCGTCTACTGCATCCGCCTGGCCCAGAACGCCGTGCACGCGGCTCTGGCCGGCCGGACGGAGCTCGTGATCGGCCGCTGGCGGGGCCGCTACGTCCACATCCCGATGCCGCTGGCGGTGAGCCGCCGCCACCAGGTCTGCCCCGACGGCGACCTCTGGCTCTCGGTGCTGGAGGCGACCGGTCAGCCGCCCACGTTTGCCTGAAAGCCCCGCCCCCGGACGCCGGCGGGCGTCATTCGAACACGATCACGCCCCAGGTGTCGGGCTTGAGCATGGCCTCGCAGCAGAGGTCGGCCGTCATCGTCCAGGTGCGGTTGAAGAGGTAGTTGCGGGCCACGGTCTGCTGACCGCCGCCGTCGGAGGAGAGGACGCCGACGTCGCCGGCGAAGCCCTGCCCGGCCGCCGGCTCGATGCCCAGCGCGCTCAGCGGCAACGACGCCTCGCACACGTAGCCGGCGGCCGTCTTCTTGAAGACGACGTCGCACTCCTTCGAGATCTCCACTTCGTCGATCGTCGTGGTGCAGACCGGAGACGTGAAGGGGACGCGAGCCTCCGCCGCCGTGCCCGGCACGACGGGCCGATAGCGGACCACGATCCCGCCGTCCGGGGCCGGCACGAGCAGCAGCCGGACATCCCCCGGGCCGGGGTTCGACTCCCGCTCGCCGGCGGGCCCCAGGCAGAGGTCGATCGCGTCGCCGGTGCGGAAGGCCGCCCGCCAATCGGCCAGGCCGTTGACCAGCGGCGTCTCGTCCTTGACCGTCACGCCGACCAGCAGCCGCGCGCCGGCGTGGACCATGCGGACGCCCGCCAGCTTCTCCCCGCCGGCCTCGATCTCCCGCTCCGGCACGGCGGGCCAGTCGCCGAGGTCGCCGTCGATCGCGATCGCCGCCGCGTCGTCGGC
>JBIKXY010000208.1:0-5189 GCA_044355515.1 Pirellulales bacterium | reverse complement strand
GCAGGGCTGACGGGCCTCCAGATCATGGACCGGATCGTCGCCTACGCCGGCACGATCGGGCTGCGGGTGGTGCTCGACCACCATCGTTCCGATGCCGGCAACAGCGCCAACGGCTCGGGCCTGTGGTTCACCGCCGCCTATCCCGAGACGGTCTGGATCGCGAACCTCAGCGCGCTCGCCCGCCGCTACGCCGGCCAGCCGGCCGTGATCGGCATCGATCTCCACAACGAGCCGCACGGACCGGCGACCTGGGGCGACGGCGGCCCGAACGACTGGCGACTGGCCGCCGAGCGGGCCGGCAACGCGGTGCTGGCCGAGAACCCGAACCTGCTGGTGATCGTGGAGGGCATTGAGCGGGCCTCCTCGGGCAACTACTGGTGGGGCGGCAACCTCTCGAACGCCGGGGCCCACCCGGTGCGGCTGGCCGTGACCAACCGGCTCGTCTACTCGGCCCACGACTACCCGGCGAGCGTCTACCAGCAGCCGTACTTCGCCGCTGCCGACTATCCTGCCAACCTGGCTGACGTCTGGGATCGCAACTGGGGCTACCTGTTCCGCACCGGCACCGCGCCGGTGCTGCTCGGCGAGTTTGGCAGCAAGCTCGAGACTGCCAGCGACCGGGCCTGGTTTGCGGCGCTGGTGCAGTATTTGAAGGGCGACCTCGACGGCAACGGGTCGATCGACCTGGCGGCCGGCGACCAGGGGGTGAGCTGGACCTACTGGTCGTGGAATCCCAACTCGGGCGACACCGGGGGCATCCTCGCCGACGACTGGATCACGGTGAACGCCGCGAAGCTCGATCCGCTGCGGGCGGTGCAGTTTGTGTTGCCGTCGGCGCCCGGCGTGACTCCGGCGCCGATACCGGCACCCGCACCCGCCCCCGCACCGACGCCAGCACCAGCACCAGCACCAGTTCCCGCCCCTCAGCCCGCTGACCCCTCGGCCCGGCCGATCGCGAGCCACGACAGGGTGCTGGCCGCCTACTTCCCCGAGTGGGGCATCTACGGCCGCAACTACCAGGTGGCCGACGTGCCGGCCGAACGGCTCACCCACCTGATCTACTCGTTCCTCAATCTCAAGAGCAACGGCGAGGTGGCCCTGTTCGATTCCTACGCCGCCGTGGAGAAGCGGTTCCCGGCCAACGAGACGGTCTCGGGCGAGGCCGACCAGTGGTATTACCCGCCGGGCGATCCCCGGGCGACTCAGACCGTGTGGGGCAACTTCAACCAGCTGGCCCAGCTCAAGGCGAAGAACCCGCACCTGAAGGTGAGCATCGCCGTCGGTGGCTGGACGCTCTCCACCCACTTCAGCACGGTCTGTGCCACCGAGGCGGGGCGGGAGACCTTCGCCAACTCGCTCGTGCGGTTCCTCGACAACTACCGGATGTTCGATGGCATCGACTTCGACTGGGAATATCCGGGCGGCGGCGGTCTCGGCGGCAACTCCGCGAGCCCGAACGACGGGGCCAACTACGCCCTCCTGATGCAGAAGGTCCGGGCGAAAGTCGATGCCCTCGGGACCCGGCTGGGTCGCGACTACGAGTTGTCGATCGCCTCCCCGGCCGGGATCGACAAGATCGTGAACTTCAACCTCCCGGGCCTGACCCCGAGCGTCGATTTCTTCAACCTCATGACCTACGACTTCCACGGCACCTGGGAGAGCACCACCGGCCACCTCGCCGGCTTCACGGCCGACCCCTCCGGCTACGATGTGAAGACGGCGGTCTCGGCCTACCTGGCTGCGGGCGTGCCGGCGGCGAAGATCGTGCTCGGGGCCCCGCTCTACACGCGGGCCTGGAGCGGCGTGGCCGACGGCGGTGACGGCGGCTACGCGGAGGCGGCCCGAGGCGCGGCGCCGGGTTCGTTCGAGGCCGGCAACTACGACTACAAGGACCTGCTCGCCAAGCTTCAGGATCCCGCTTCCGGCTGGAAGCTCTACTGGGATGACACGGCCCAGGCGGCCTACCTCTACAACGGCCGCGAGGGCATCTTCAGCTCCTTCGAGACACCCAGCTCGATCGCCCAGAAGTCGCAGTGGGCGGCGTCGATCGGCCTGGGCGGCATGATGTTCTGGGACATCTCGAACGACGCCACGGCGTCGGCCGAGAGCCTCGTCCTGGCCGCCTACAACTCCTGGGTGCTCGACCAGGACATGGCCACGATCCGGGCCCGGTCCGCCCTGACGAGCGAGATCATCGTGGGAGGCGACGGCCTGATCGGCCCGCTGCCGGCGGCCCTCTGACCGCGTGCGGCCGCGGGTCGCAAGGGGTCGTTAGCGAACCGGCGGCAGGTCGGCCGGGCGCTCGGCGGCGGTCACGGGCCGTTCGGCGGCTGGCGAACCCGGGGGCGGCAACGCGGCGAACACCTTCTCGTGGCGGAGGTCGGTCCGGTCGGCGATCGCCTCCGCCTCGGCCTGATCGCGGGCCTCCTTCCGTTTCCAGGGGAGGACGACCCGCTCGCCGGCGAACTCCATCCGCTCGTGGATGTCGCCGTCCTGGAAGGGGCCGGTGCCCAGCATCCAGCGGTCGCGGGTGTTGCTGTCGATCCGGGTCAGGCCGCTCTGCCAGACCGCGCGGCCGCTGGCCCGCTCGTAGGCGAACAGGTTGAGGTCGGCCACGCCCCGCTGGTCGGTTCGCTTGAAGAAGGCGATCTCCGGGATCGAGGTGCCGTTGCCCATGAAGGAGACGCTCGTGGCGGGGAGTCCCAGGAGCACTTCATTGCGGTCGGTGCCGATCGCCCCCGCCCGGGCTTCCACGACGACGTCGGCGGCGTCCTGGGCGGCGGCCAGCCGGCAGCCCGAGGCGAGCAGCTGATGCCTGAGCGCGCTGGCGAGATACTTGCCGTCGGTCACGTCGTCGAGAATCTTCGTGTCGAGAAACACGGTCTGGCCGGCGAGCGGCCGCATGTCGATCTGCATCACGGCCCGCTCGACGGCGTCGGAGATCAAGAGCTGCTCGGTGGCCGTCCGCTTGGAGTCGCTCCAGCGGGTCGTGCCGCAGCCGCAGGCCGCCAACGCGAGCACGGCGCAGAGCAGCGCTGCGAAAGACGGGCGGGGGATCGGGCGGTGGCGGGATCGTGGCATGGCGCGGCCGGCATCCGGGCCCGGGCTTGTAGCAGGCCGGGGCGGGCGGGGCCACCGCGAAGCGGCCGGGAGCGGGCGGGGCAGGCTGCGATGTTTCCGCGAGCGGCGGGGGCTGCGGTGGGGTCGCCGGGGGAACCCGTTGACCCCGGGCGCACGACGCTGGTACTTCCCCCGGCCCGAACCTTTCCAAGGACGATCTCCATGCCCGGCCCCGTCCGCCACCGCTTGCAGTTCTGGGCCGTGGGCCTCGTCGTCGTGGCCTGGTCCGCGGCCGCTTTCGCGGCGGAGGACAAGCCCCTCGCCCCGGCCGACACCTCGAGCCCGCGGGCCGCGCTCGAGAGCTTCGTCGCGAACGTGGACGCGATCTACGCGGATCTCAAGGGGAGCAAGCCTTCGCCCGAGCAGCGTGACCGGCTCCGGCGGCGGATCGCCCGAGTCGCCACGTGCCTCGATCTCTCGCAGGTGGCCCCCTCGCTCGTCGACTCCAAGCGGCGGCAGGCGGCGGTGAACCTCAAGGAAGTGCTCGACCGGATCGAGCTGCCACCCAGGGCGGAGATTCCCGACACCGAGCGCGTGGCGGCCGAAAAGCTCGCCCGCTGGAGGATGCCGGGCAGCGAGATCACGCTCGTGCGGCTCTCCGAGGGCGGACGAGCCGGCGAGTGGGTCTTCTCCGCCGACACCGTCGAGCGGTCCGAGGAGTTCTTTCGGCTCGCCGAGTCGCTTCCCTACCGGCCCGACGCCGGCAGCCCGGGCCTGCACGACATGTATGTCGAGGCCCCCGGCTGGATGATCCCGGTAGCCTGGGTCCGCGGCCTGCCCGACTGGGCCCGCCGGCGGTTCTGGGACGTGACGCTTTGGCAGTGGGCCGCCGCCGCGGCCCTGCTCGGCGGCGGGGCGAGTCTCGTCGCAGCCGGCTTCGCCGCCGCCCGTCGCGTGGCCGGCCGGCCGGGCCTGGGGCCGCTGCTGGTCACCCTCGCCGCGCCTGCGGTGCTGATCGGCACCTGCCTGGGGCTCGACTTGCTCTTGACCAACCAGGTCCGGATCACCGGCGACGTGCTGTTCGCGGCCAAGACGGCGCTCCGGACCGCCATGTTCGGCGGCTGCGTGGTGCTCGTGCAGGCCGTGCTCGCGCGGCTGGGCGAGGCGACGATCCGCTCTCGGCGGCTGCGGCCGGACACGATCGACACCCAGGTGGTGAGACTCGGCTTCCGGGTGCTCACCGTCCTGGCGATGGCCTGGATGGTGATCCTCGGGGCCGACTCGATGGGGATCTCGGTGGCGCCGCTGATCGCCGGCCTGGGCGTGGGCGGCCTGGCGGTGGCCCTTGCGGCCCAGCACACGGTCGAAAACTTCATCGCCGGGCTCGTGCTCTTCGCCGACAAGCCGGTGCGGATCGGCGACTTCTGCCAGTTCGGCGAGCACCGGGGCACGGTCGAGCAGATCGGCCTCAGGTCCACGCGGATCCGGGGCATCGATCGGACGGTCGTCTCGATCCCCAACTCCGAGTTCGCCAAGGCGCGGCTCGTCAACTACAGCCGCCGCGACAAGATCCTGCTCCAGACGGTGCTCGGTCTGCGGTACGAAACCACGGCCGACCAGCTGCGGCACGTGCTCGCGGCCCTGCGGCAGCTGCTCACGAGCCATCCGCGGATCGATGCCGAGAGCGTCCGCGTGCGGTTCACGGGCTACGGGGCCTACTCGCTCGACGTGGAGGTCTTCGCCTTGGCCGAGACCAACGACTGGGCCGCCTTTCTGGCGATCCAGGAAGACGTGCTCCTCGAGGTGATGGACGTGGTCACGAGCTCGGGCTGCGGCTTCGCCTTCCCCTCGCAGACGCATTACATGGCGACCGACACAGGTGTCGATGTGGAGGCACGCCGCCGGGCGGAGGCGGAGATTCACGACCTGCGGGAGGCCGGCGGGCTGGGCGTGGCCGGGTTTTTGGACCGGGGCGATAATGCCGCGGCCCCGGGGACCCCGCCGGGCCAGCGGGTCCATCGCCCTGCCGCCTGAGTGCCCTTCATGTTCACGGTCTTCGAACACACGGCCGACCTGGGGGTCCGCGTCGAGGCGGCCACGCTGCCGGAGGCGCTGGCCGACGCGGCCCG
>JBIKXY010000047.1:0-15780 GCA_044355515.1 Pirellulales bacterium | reverse complement strand
ACGACCCTCCGGCTCGTGCTCAAGCTCGAAGGGGAGCGGGTGGTCGATGCGATGCCGGAGATGGGCTACCTCCACTCGGGCTTCGAGAAGATCGGCGAGCACCTCACGTTCAACCAGTACGTGACGGTCACCGACCGGATGAACTACATCTCGCCGATGGCCAACAACGTGGCCTGGCACCACGCGGTCGAGACGCTCCTGGGCATCGAGCTCACGCCCCGCTGCAAGGTGATCCGCACGATCATCGCCGAGCTGGCCCGACTCAGCGACCACCTGCTCAGCAACGGCGCCGTCGGCCTCGACACGGGCGCCTTCACCTTCTTTCTCTACGGCTTCTACCAGCGGGAAGTGATCTACGACATCTTCGAAACGCTGTGCGGCGCCCGGTTCACCAACTCCTACACGCGGGTCGGCGGCGTCTCGCAAGACTTCACGCCCCTGGTGATCGAGAAGATCCGCACCTTCGTGAAGACGTTCCCCAAGACGCTCGACGACATGGAACGGCTGCTGACGAGGAACCGGATCTTCGTCGACCGCACCAAGGGCGTGGGCGTGCTCACCAAGGAGGAGGCGATCAACCGCGGCGCCACCGGGCCGGTCGCCCGGGCCAGCGGCGTGACCCGCGACCTCCGCAAGGACGAGCCCTATCTCGCCTACGCCGACTATGACTTCCGGATCTGCTGCGCGACGGCCGGCGACTGCTACGCCCGGTATCTCGTCCGGATGGAGGAGATGCGGGAGAGCCTCAAGATCGTGGCCCAGGCCCTGGAAAACCTCCCGGCCGGCCCGGTCAGCGTGGGCATCGACCAGCGGACGGCACTGCCCACGAAGCAGCAGGTCTACTCCACGATCGAGGGCACGATCTCGCACTTCGAACTCTCGATGAGCAACCGTGGCTTCGAGGTGCCCTGCGAGGAGAGCTACGCCGCGATCGAGGCGCCCAACGGCGAGCTCGGCTTCTCCATCGTCGGCGACGGCAACGAGACCGCCTACCGGGCCCGCTGCCGCCCCCCCTCCGTGCTCCACTTCGCACTCTTTCCGTACCTGATCCGCGGCCACACCCTCTCCGACGTGGTGGCGGTGCTCGGCAGCCTCAACATCATCGCCGCGGAGCTGGACCGATGAGCACGCGCACCCTGCACGTCAACGCCGGCTCGGAGTCGCCCATGCCGTCTCACCGGACGCGCGGAGGAGTGCAACGCGCCGTTTGTGGTGGCCCGGACGCGGCTGCCCGTGCCATGTCGCCGGACGTTCGCTGCGGGCATCCTGCCCTTCGCTCACTCCATGCCAGCTTCGCTCCGGCATCCTGCCTGCGCTCGCTGGCAAGGCCGGCTCCATTGGCACGGGCAGCCCCGTCCTCGTTGGACCGTGAGGGGTCGCCCATGCCAATCGAGCGGCGTAGGAAACCGAGCGCAGCCCGGGCACCGATCCGCGAAGCGGATTGGTCGGCGAAGCGAGGTTTCCTTCGAGCGACCGGAGGCCAGGATGGCCGAAGGGAGCGTCCAGCGAGATGGCATGGGCGACCCCGAACTTGCACGCATGAGGCCCGGTCATGATCGCCCAGGGACGCCGCGTGATCACCGACGCGATGGTGGCCGAGATCGAGGCGCTCGCGCCGCGGTATCCCGATCGGCGGGCGCTCGTGCTGCCGGCGCTTCACATCGTCAACCGTGAGCTCTTGCACGTGCCGCTCGACGCCGTGGTCGATGTCGCCGCGGTGCTCGGCCTGCCGCCGGCCGAGGTGCAGGACACACTGACCTTCTATCAGTTCTTCCACCAAGAAAAGCCGCATGGCAAGGTGCGGGCCTTCGTCTGCCGCTCGATCTCCTGCGCCCTGCGGGGGGGCGACGAGTTGCTCGAGAAGCTGTGCCACGCCAACGGGATCCATCCGTATGGCACCACGCCCGACGGCGACCTCACGATCGAGCCGGCCGAGTGCCTGGGGGCCTGCGACTTCGCCCCCTGCATCCTGGCCAACGACGACCTGCTCAAGAACATGACGCCCGAGGCCGCCGAGGCCGAACTGAAGAAGCCCCGCCGGAGGGCCACCTGAGATGACGCCGTTCAAACCAGTCTTGCTCGAAGCCGTGGGCGTGCCCGACGGCCACACGCTCGCGAGCTATCGCGGCCGCGGCGGCTACGCGCCGCTCGAGGCCACGCTCAAGCAGAAGCAGCCGGCCGACGTGGTCGAGATGGTGAAGTCGTCGGGCCTCCGCGGCCGGGGCGGAGCCGGCTTCTCGACCGGCCTCAAGTGGACGTTCCTGCCCAAGGATCATCCCGGGCCGATCTATCTCTGCGTCAATGCCGACGAGAGCGAGCCGGGCACGTTCAACAACCGGATCCTGATGGAGGACGACCCCCACCAGGTGATCGAAGGGATCATCCTCTCGTCGTTCGCCACCCGGGCCTCCACGGCGTACATCTACCTCCGCTACGAATACCCCCACTCCTGGCACCGGCTGCAGGGGGCGATCGATGAGTGCTACGCCGCGGGCCTGCTCGGCACGAACATCCTCGGCAGCGGCTTCTCGCTCGACGTGTACCTCCACCGCGGCGCCGCGGCCTACATCTGCGGCGAGGAGACTGGGCTGATCGAGAGCCTCGAGGGCAAGCGGGCCTGGCCGCGGATCAAGCCGCCCTTTCCGGCGATCGAGGGCGTGTTCAAGAAGCCGACGGTGGTCAACAACATCGAGACGATGGCCTGCGTGGCCCAGATCGCCCGCCGCGGCGTGGAGTGGTTCAAGTCGATCGGTGTGCCGGCCGATCCGAACAACCCCCGCGACCCGGGCTCCTACGGCCCCAAGCTCTACTGCCTTTCGGGCCACGTGGAAAAGCCGGGCTGCTACGAGGCGCCGCTGGGGATCACGCTCCGCGAGCTGGTGGACCAGTTCGGCGGCGGCGTCTGGAAGGGCCGCAGGGCCAAGGCCGCGATCCCGGGCGGGATTTCGATGGGCCTCATGACCGAGGCCGAGTTCGACACGCCGCTCGACTTCGCCGGCCCGGGCAAGGTCGGCTGCCTTGGCCTGGGCACGGCGGCGGTGGTGGTGATCGACGACCAGACGAGCATCGTGGACTTCCTCCACAACTCCTGCCGGTTCTTCGCCCACGAGTCGTGCGGCCAGTGCACGCCCTGCCGCGAGGGCACGAGCTGGAGCCTGCGGATGCTCGAGCGGATCCGGGCCGGCAAGGGACGGCTCAAGGATCTCGATCTTTTGCTCGAGCTCGGCAACACCATGGGGATGATGCCCGGGTCCACGATCTGCGGTCTGGCCGACGGCGCGGCCTGGCCGATCAAGAACGCGATCAACAAGTTCCGCGGCGAGTTCGAGGACACCATCAAGCGGACCAACCCCGGGGGCTGGATGGTCACCGACCCCGTGCCCGCCCTCCAGATCGTGGGAGCCCACTGATGAAAAAGATGAAGGAAACGGTGCCCGGCACCATTTTCACCAACGACCCCTCCACTCCGACCAGCACCATGAAAATGGTGCCTGGCACCGTTTCCTGACGCACCATGCCAACAGTCATCGTTGATGGGCACGAAGTCGAGATCGGAGCCGACGAACGGCTCAACTGCATCGAGGCCGCCCGCCGGGCCGGGAAGGAGATCCCGCACTACTGCTGGCATCCGGGCCTCTCGGTCGTGGCCAGCTGCCGGATGTGCCTGATCGAGACCGGCCAGCGGGACGCGGCCACCGGCAAGGTCACGATGGTGCCCAAGCTCGTGCCCGGCTGCCAGACGCCCGTCAAGGACGGCACGGTGATCGTGACCGAGAGCGAGAAGGTCAAGGAGAGCCGGGCCCGGGTCGAGGAGGCCCTGCTGATCGACCATCCGATCGACTGCCCGATCTGCGACAAGGCGGGCGAGTGCCTGCTGCAGGACTATCACTTCGAGCACGGCCAGCCGGAGCGGCGGGCCGACATCCATGCCTTCACCAGCCGCAAGCGGGACGTCGGCCCCACGATCAGCCTGTTCGTGGACCGCTGCATCATGTGCACGCGGTGCGTGCGGTTCACCCGCGAGGTCTCGGGCACGGGCGAGCTGATGGTGACCAGCCGCGGCGCGAAGGAGGAGATCGACGTCTTCCCCGGCTTCCCCCTCGACAACAAGCTGGCCGGCAACGTGGTCGATCTCTGCCCGGTGGGGGCCCTCGGCGACAAGGACTTCCTCTATCAGCAGCGGGTCTGGTTCCTGAAGCGGGAGGCCAACGTCTGCGGCGGCTGCTCGGCGGGCTGCTCGATCTTCACCGAGCACAACCAGGACACCGTCTACCGGCTCAAGCCGCGTGAGAATCCGCACGTCAACAAGTGGTGGATCTGCGACGAGGGTCGCTACGGCTGGCACCACCTCCACGACTCGGCCCGGATCCTCGAGGCCGGTCGCCGCGTGACTCAGGCGCCCGGCGGCAACGGCCACGCGTCCCTTCCCTTCCGGGCCGTCGAGTGGGCCGATGTGGTGACCGGATTGCGGGCCGACCTCGCCGCGGCCGGCCGGCTGGCCGTGGCCATCTCGCCGATGCTCACACTCGAAGAAGCCTGGATGCTCTGCGAGGTCGCGCGGTCGATCGACTCGACCGCCTTCCTGGCCCTCGGCAACGTGCCGGTCGCCGGTGACGACGAGACCTTCCCCGGCGGGTTCACGATCCGCGGCGAGAAATGCCCCAATCGCAAGGGCGTCGAGGAGGTGCTGGCAGCCTTCGGCGCAGGCGGCCGCTCCTGGCACGATCTCGTGGCCCACGTCGCCGCCGGCCATGCCGACGCGGCCTGGATCACGGCCGGCTATCCGGGGCCTTGGATCGACGATGAACAGGTCAAGGTTTTCGCCGGCCTCAGTTGCCTCGCCATCCAGGATCTCTTCGACTCGCCGCTCACGGCCCACGCCACCTGGCGGCTGCCGGCCACCGGCTTCGCCGAGCGGGCAGGCACCTGGGTGAACGTGGCCCACCATGCCCAGACTTTCCGGCAGGCGATCCGGCCGCCGGCGGGCGTCTGGCCCGAGGGCCGCCTGTATTGGAATATGCTCGGCCGCCGCGGCCTCTACGACGCCGCCGCGATCCGCCGCGAACTGGCCGGGCAGTCGGCCGCCTTCGCCGCCCTCGCCGACGACGTGCCGGCGACCGGCATCGACCTCCGCGTGAGGCAACTGGCATGAGCGTGAGGACACTGGCATGAGCGACTGGCTCCCCTCCCCCACGACGATCGCGGCCCTGGCCAAGATCGGCCTCTTGATCGGCGGCCTGATGACGGCCGCGGCCTACCTCGTGCTCGTGGAGCGGTGGATGGCCGCCTGGGTGCAGGACCGCAAGGGACCCAACCGCGTCGGCATCCCGCTGACGAAGATCCGGCTCTTTGGTCTGGGCCAGCCGCTGGCCGACGGGCTCAAGATCATCCTCAAGGAAGACTTCACGCCCCGCCACGTCGACAAGGTGCTCTACGCCGCGGCGCCGCTGGTGCTCCTGGCCGCGTCGCTGGCGATCTTCGCCGCGATTCCGTTCGGCAGCGTGCTGCCGCCTCTTGGCATCAAGGGCCTGCCCGACCCCGTGCCCTTCCTCGTGGCCCCGGCCCTCGACGTGGGCGTGCTCTGGGTGTTCGCGCTCTCGAGCATCGCGGTCTACGGTGTCTTGCTCGGCGGCTGGGCGAGCAACAACAAGTACGGCTTCCTGGGCGGCTTGCGCTCGAGCGCCCAACTCGTGGCCTACGAGATCCCGCTCGGCCTCGGCCTCCTGGGCGTCGTGCTCGCCGCCGGCTCGCTCAAGCTCGACGCGATCATCAACGCCCAGGCGGAGACCGGCATCTGGTATGCCTTCGCCCAGCCGCTGGGCTTCATCGTGTTTCTGGTGGCGGCCTTTGCCGAGGCGGCCCGCCTGCCCTTCGACCTGCCCGAGGCCGAGCAGGAGCTCGTGGGGGGCTATCACACCGAATACTCGGGGATCAAGCTGCTCTTGTTCCTCGTGTCCGAGTTCCTCCACATGGTCACGGCCGCGTTTTTGATCGTCATCATGTTCCTGGGCGGCTGGCACCTCTGGGGCGTGACCGGCTCGGGCCAGGAGGTGACCTGGCTCGGCGCCTTCCTCCGGTTCGCCGTGCTCTCGGCCAAGATCCTGGGCGTGATCCTGTTCTTCATGCTCGTCCGCTGGAGCTGGCCGCGGTTCCGGTTCGACCAGCTGATGAACCTGGCCTGGAAGGTGATGCTGCCACTGGGTCTGGTGAACCTCGTGACCGTGGCCACGGTCGAGGAGTTTCGGCCGCAGCTCGTCGCGGCGCTCGGGGCCGGCACGGCAGGCTGGGTCGCCCTGCTCATCCCCTGGGGCGTGTTCTTCGCCGGCTGGATCGCCGCCGGCCTGCTCACCCCCTCCGGCACCGACAACACGCCGATCCGCACCCACGGCCCGCTCGACGTCGAGCACGAACTGGTGGAGGTCTGACCCACGATGAAGCCGAATGACCCGTCGATCACCTGGCTCGAGGACAAGCCGCTGGGGCTGGCCGAGCGGCTCTACCTGCCGCTGTTCGTCCAGGGGCTCGCCACGACCGCGCGGCACCTCGTCAGCCCCAAGGTGACGGTGAGCTTTCCCGAGGAGCGACCGACGGTGGGCAACCCGCTGATCTACCGCGGCGTCCACCGGCTCAACCGCGACGAGGAGGGCCGCGTCAAGTGCGTGGCCTGCTTCCTCTGCGCCACCGCCTGCCCGGCCCACTGCATCGACATCGTGGCCACCGAGAGCCCCTGGCCCGATCGCGAGAAATACCCCGAGGCCTTCCAGATCGACGAGCTACGATGCATCTTCTGCGGGATGTGCGAGGAAGCCTGCCCGGTCGACGCGATCGAGCTCACGAGCCTCCTCGACCTGACCGGCAAGAGCCGCGAGGAGATGATCTTCGACAAGGAGAAGCTGTTGAGCGTCTACGACATGACGAAAGACTCGGAGCCGATGAAGTCTGCCGCCCTGGGAGGCACGCTGTGACCCCGGACGGCGGCCTCTCCACCACCGGCTCCCTCCTGGCCGTTGCCGTAGGCTGCGCCGCGGCGAGCCTCTGGCTGCTCTTGCCGCGGGGCGAGAGCGGCCTCCGCGAGCAGACGGCCCGGCGGTTCGGGATGCTCCTGGGCGCGGTGGCGCTCGCCCTCTTCGTGGCCACGGGCCGGCGGCTCGGCGGCGTGGGGGAGGAGGCGGTGTTTCTGATCGTGGCGCTGGTGGCCGTGATCGGCGGGGCGGCGACGGTGGTGACGCGCTCGCCGGTCTACTCGGCGATCTGGTTCGCGCTGGCGCTGGCGGGCGTGGCGGGGGTCCTGCTCGTGCTCGGCGCACAGTTTCTCGGGGTGGCCACGATCGTGGTTTATGCCGGGGCGATCCTCGTGATGTTCCTGTTCGTGCTGATGCTGGCCCAGCCGACCGGGATGGCCTCCTATGACCGCGTCTCGAACGAGCCATTGCTCTCCGCCGTGGCCGGGGCGGTGCTCTTGGGCCTGCTCACGCTGTTCATCGGGCGGCTCTCGGCCGGGCCCGGCGAATGCTGTGCCGTTCCGAGCCGGGCCGCGGCCCTGGCCGGTGGCAAGCCGCCGGCGCCAGTCGCCCCCGAGCCACCGGCCGACTCGGCCGGCGTCGACCCCTTGGCGGCGAACCACGTGGCCCGGCTGGGAGGCGAGCTCTTCGGCCGGCATCTCTTGGCGGTCGAGGCGGCGGGAGTCCTCCTGCTCGTGGCCCTGATCGGCTCGATCGCGATCGTGTCGCGGACGCCGCCCGACGAGCGGGCCGACGCGGCCGCCTGGAGAGCCGGCGCATGACACCCTCCCCGCTCGTCCTCAACGGCCTGGTCGTCGGCGCGATGCTGTTCGCGCTCGGCTTGGTCGGGATCCTCGCCCGCCGCAACCTGATCGTGATGTTCCTCTCGGCGGAGCTGATGCTGCAGGGCGTCTCCGTCTCGCTCGTCTCCTGGAGCCGGCATCACGGCGACTGGGGTGGGCAGGTGCTCGTGATCTTCGTGCTCACGGTGGCGGCCTGTGAGGCAGCGATCGCGCTCGTGTTCGTGCTCCAGGCCTTCGCCCGCACCGGCCGGCTCGACGCGGCCGCCTGGCAGTCGCTCCGCGAGTCGGTCCTGCCCCGCGTGGTCGATCGCGAACTGCCCGCGAGCGACGCGGCCGTGATGGAGTTCCCGCGGCTCACCCCGGCGGGCGTCGAGCCCGAGCACGACCCCGACGCCGCCCTCGAGCGAGAGCACGTGTGAGCGGCCTGGCACCGAGACCGGAATCCTGTGCCGCATCGCCGGCAACCTGAACACCCCCAATCATGTTCGACCTCGACAGTAAGACGCTGCTCGTCCTCGTGCCGGCCCTGCCGCTCTTGGGCGCCCTCCTGACGGTGGCCCTCGGCCGCGTGCTCGGCCCCCGGGCCCACTGGCCGGCGATTCTCTCGATCGCGGCCGCGGCCGTCGCCGCGGTGACGCTGCTCGTAGGCCTCGGCCGCGAGGCCGGCGTCGGCTCCGGCCACGCCGATGGTGCCGCCCATCCGGTCGAGATGGTGCAGACGCTCTGGCGGTGGGCGAGCATCCCCGACGCCTACACGCCTCCGGCCGGCTCGGCCGCCCTCGACGTGGGCGACGATCTCGCCGCCAAGGCCGCCGGCCGCCCCGCGACGCTGCCCTTCTCGATCGGGATCGATCTCCGGCTCGACCCGCTCACGGCCGTGATGCTCGCCGTGATCACCTGCGTGGGCCTGCTCGTGGCGATCTACTCGATCGGCTACCTGCACGACGACCCGGGCTACCCCCGGTTCTTCGCCCTCGTCGCGGCCTTCGTGTTCTCGATGGCGATGCTCGTGGCGGCCAGCAACTTCCTGCTCGTCTACGTGTTTTGGGAGGCGGTCGGGGCCTGCTCCTATCTCCTGATCGGGTTCTGGTTCCGGAAGCCGGCCGCCGCCGCCGCGGCCAAGAAGGCCTTTCTCGTCAACCGCGTGGGCGACTTCGGCCTGGCCGTGGCGGTGTTCCTCCTCTGGATGACCTACGGCACGCTCAACTTCCACGACACCACGCTCCCCGACGGCTCGCCCCTGCCGGGCATCCTCGGGATGGAGCGGCTGGGCGACCCGTCGGGCTACGTGGCCGGCGCGATCGGCACGGCGATCTGCCTCTTGTTGCTTCTGGCCGCCTGCGGCAAGAGCGCCCAGATGCCGCTGCACGTCTGGCTTCCCGACGCGATGGAGGGCCCCACCCCGGCCAGCGCCCTGATCCACGCCGCCACGATGGTCACGGCCGGCGTGTACCTCGTGGCCCGCTGCGCCCCGCTCTACGTCGCCTGCCCGGGGGCGCTGACGGTGGTGTCGATCGTGGGCGCCACGACGGCGCTCGTCGCCGCGCTGATCGGCACCGTGCAGAACGATCTCAAGCGGGTGCTCGCCTACTCCACGATCAGCCAGCTCGGCTACATGTTCGCGAGCCTCGGCACCGGCACCCTGCTCGGCTTCACCGCCGCGATCTTCCACCTCGTCACCCACGCCTTCTTCAAGGCCTTGCTCTTCCTGGGTGCCGGCTCGGTGATGCACGCGATGGGGGGCGTGATCGACATGCGGCGGTTCGGCGGCCTGCGGCGGGTGATGCCGATCACGGCGACCACGTTCCTGGTGGGCTCGCTGGCGCTGGCGGGCGTGGCCCCGTTCGCCGGCTTCTTCAGCAAGGACGAGATCCTCGCGGCCCTCCATGCCCGCGGCTGGCCCGACGCCCACGCGGAGCACCATGACGCCCCGCACGACAGCCACGCCCGGCTGCCTCTCCCTCCGGGCGAGGGCCGGAGTGAGGGTGCCCTGCCCCGCCCATCAGCCTTCCAATCCGCCTCCTTCCGGGCCGATGCACCGGTCGCCTCGGCCGGCGCCGCCGACTCGTCCGGCACGTTCCGGATCCTCTACGGGATGAGCCTGTTCACGGCCTTCCTCACCGCCTTCTACACCTTTCGCGCCGTGTTCATGACCTTCACCGGCCCGACGCGGGTGCCCGACGAGGCAGGTCACCATCATCATGGACAGGCGGGCTCCGCGGCCCATGAATCGCCGCCCGTGATGACGATCCCACTCGTGATCCTCGCCGTGGCCGCCACCATCAGCGGCTGGTGGCTGTTCTCCACCCATGCCCTGGCCGACTTCCTCGCCGCCACGCCGTCGCTCGCCGCCAAGAGCGTGGCCGCCACCGCCACGCCCCACGCCTTCCACCTCGATCTCGCGCTCCAAGGCTCGTTCGCGGCCGTGGCGGGGATCGTGCTGGCCGCCGTCGGGCACCTCGGCCGCCGCAGCGACGGCCCGCAGATGGAGCGGTTCCTGGGCCCGCTCGAGACGCTCTTCGGCCACAAGTTCTTCCTCGACGAACTCTACGCGGCGCTCGTCGTGAAGCCGCTCGAGTTCGTGGCGCTCCTGGCCGCCTGGTTCGATCGGTTCGTCGTCGACGGCCTGGTCGACGGCGTCGGCCGCCTGCCCCTGGGCCTGGGCGCGATCATCCGCCGCCTCCAGTCGGGCCTCGTCCAGCGATACGCCGTGGCCGGTGCCATCGGCACGCTGCTCGTCGTGCTCGCGCTCGCCTGGCAACTGCGGACCTGATCGCCCCCGACACGCCCAAGCCTTCGTCCTCGAGACCACACCTCAAGACTTTCTCCCATGAACGGCTTCAGCCCCCAGGCCCACCTCTTGCTCACGATCCTCACGCCGCTGGTCGGCGCGGTCGTGGCCTGGGCGCTCGGGAGCCGCGGCCTCGCGGCCGTCCGGCAGAGCGCCGCGGTCTCGGCCGTGGCCACGCTCGGCCTGGCCGGCTGGCTCGTGCTCCGCTACCTCGCCGACCCGACCGCCTCACTCGGGATTCCCTTCGCCCGGATTGACGTGCCCTGGCTGACCGGCGGGGTCTTCGACGTCCGGCTGTCGCTCGGGCTCGACGGCCTCTCGCTCTGGATGTTCGCCCTCTCGGCCCTGCTCTCGGTGACTGCGGTGTTCGTCAGCTGGGAGGCGATCACCGACCGGCCGGTCGGCTTCTACGCGCTCCTGCTCGTGCTCGAGGCGGCGATGCTGGGCGTGTTCGCGGCCCGCGACGTGCTCTTGTTCTACGTGTTCTTCGAGTTCACGCTGGTGCCGCTGTTCTTCCTGATCGGCATCTGGGGACACGAGGAGCGGCGGAAGGCGGCCGTGAAGTTCTTCGTCTACACGCTGGCCGGCAGCCTCCTGACCTTCCTGGGCCTGCTCACGATCGTGCTCTGGAACACCTTCCATACAGGCACGGTGACCTTCGACATCGAGTCACTCACCGACGCCACCATGCTCCACCCGCTGCCCATGTCGGCCCAGGGGGGCTGGCTGCAGCTGGTGGTGTTCCTGGCGCTGCTCGCCGGCTTCGCCGTCAAGGTGCCGATCGTGCCGCTGCACACCTGGCTGCCCTTGGCCCACGTCGAGGCCCCCACCGGCGGCTCGGTGGATCTGGCCGGCGTGCTGCTGAAGATCGGGATCTACGGGTTCTTGCGGTTCTCGATGCCGATGCTGCCCGAGGCCACGGCCGTCGCGGCCCCCTGGCTCTTCGCCCTGGGCGTCGCGGGCATCATCTACGGCGCGCTCGTGGCGCTCGTGCAGACCGACCTCAAGCGGCTGGTCGCCTACTCGTCAGTGAGCCACATGGGCTACGTGGTGATGGGGCTCTTCGCCCTCACGCCGGTGGCGATCGAGGGGGCGAACCTGCAACTCGTGAACCATGGCCTGGCCTCGGGCGGCCTGTTCGCGATCGTGGGCATGCTCTACGAGCGATTCCACACCCGCAGCATCGCCAACCTCGGCGGGATCGCCGCCAAGGCGCCGTGGCTGACGGTGTTCTTCATGCTGTTCACGTTCTCGAGCATCGGCCTGCCAGGCCTGAACGGGTTCGTGGGCGAGTTTCTGATCCTGGCCGGCTCGTTTCAGCGGGCATGGAGCGGCGTCTCGCCCGCCTGGCAGGCCTGGTATCTCACGCTGGCGGTGCTCGCGGTGGCGGGCGTGGTGCTCGGGGCCTGGTACATGCTCCAGGCGGTGCAGCGGGTGTTCTTCGGGGCCTCACGTGAGCCACCGCGGCATGACGGCCATGGCCACGGCGGCACGCTCGGACACCCGCATGGCCACGGTCACGGTGCCGGCCACGGCCATGCCGATGCCGGCGAGCGGCTCGACATCCGCTGGCACGAGTTCGCAGCCCTCGCGCCCTTGGCCGTGTTCGTGGTCTGGATCGGCGTCACGCCGGGAATGTTCCTGGCCCCGGTCTCCGCGGCCGTCCGCGGCACGACCGACGCCGCGGCCGCCGCCTTCGCCGCCCGAATGGAGGCTCCGGCTGCCGCCGCCGACGTGGTCGGCGGCCCGGCTCTTCAGCACCCCCTGGCCCGCACGCCATGACCTCGCTCGATTCCGTCGCCCTGCTCGCGCCCGAGATCGCCCTGGTGGCGGCGGCGCTCGTCGCCTACCTCGGTGGCGCCTTCCTCGGGCTCCGCCACGGCTGGATCGTGGCCCTGGCGGGCATCCTGGCGGCCATGACGCTCGCCGGCGGCCAACCCGCCGACGGCGGCTCGGTCACCTCGGGCCCGATCACGGTCGATGCCTTCTCGGCCTTCATCCGCTGGGTGGTGCTGGGGACCGGCGGGCTCTTGGCCCTCGTCCAATCCGGCGACGTGTTCACCGCCGCCACCAGCCGCGGGCCCGGCTTGCACCGCGGCGGCACCTGCGAGGAGGCCGGCACGTTCCTCGTGATGCTCGCGGGGCTCGCGCTCGTGGGCGTGGCCGACGACCTCGTGCTCCTGTTCGCCGGCCTCGAACTCGTGTCGATCCCGACCTACGTGCTCCTGGGGCTCAAGCGGACCGACGGCCGCGGGCGGGAGGCGGCGATCAAGTATTTCTTTCTCTCGCTGATCGCCTCGGCCGTGTTTCTCTATGGGGCCGCCACGCTCTACGGGATCGCGGGCACCACGAGCCTGACGGGGATCGCCGGCGTGATGCAGTCGGCCGCTGGCGGCGCCTCGGGCATGGCGACGGTGCTCCTGCCGGTGGCGCTTGGCATGACCGTTGTGGGCGCCGCCTTCCGCCTCGCCGCCGTGCCGATGCACTTCTACGCCCCCGACGTCTACGAGGGCGCCGGCCCCGGCAACGCCGCGGTGCTCTCGACCCTGCCCAAACTGGCCGGCGTCGTGGTGCTCGCCCGCCTCGTGGCCCTGGGCGTGACGGCCGAGCCCGCCGCCGCCGGGATCGGCCCGGCCGCCATGGCCCACCTCGACCTTCTCTGGCGGCTGGCTGCGGTGCTGGCTGCGATCACCATGACCGTGGGCAACGTCATGGCCCTCTGGCAGACAAACCTCCGTCGGCTGCTCGCCTGCTCCTCGATCGCCCACTCGGGCTACCTGCTCGTGGGCGTGGCGGTGGCGGCCGCGGCGGCCGCCACGCAGGCGGATCGACCGCTCGGCGACGTGGCCGCGGCCGACGCCCGCTGGACGCAGGGGCTGGGGGGCATGACCGCCACGCTCTTCTATCTGGCCACCTACGTCCTCCCCACGATCGGCCTGTTCGGGGCCCTGGCCTACCTCGGCCATCGCTGGCCCGAGTGGACGGCCACCAGCGGCCCACGCCCGCCCCGCGACGAGATCAGTTCGGTGGACGACCTCGACGGCCTGTCGGGCACCAATCCCGTGGCGGCGTTCGCGATCGCGGTCTTCACCCTGAGTCTGGCGGGCATCCCGCCGCTGCCCGGCTTCTGGGGCAAGCTCACCCTCGCTCTTTCGGCGCTCGAGGTGGACGGCACGCTGCCGATCACCCAGGGCAGCCGCCGCGCCTGGTTCGTGGGGCTGGCGGTGCTCCTGGTGCTGAACGCGGCGATCGCCGCGGCCTACTATCTGAGGATCATCGCGGCGATGTATTTCAAGAGCACGAAGCGGGGTGTGCAGGCCGATGGCGGCCTGGCCGGCGGGCTGGCGATGCTCGCCTGCCTGGTGCTCGTGGGCTTCGTCACGATCCAGCCCCGCGGCCTCCTCGCCGCCGCCACCCGCGCCGGAAAAAGCCTGACCAGCCCGGTCCCCACCGCCACAGCCGACGTCGCCGCCGCCGACGCCGCCGCCTCCAGCCCTCGGGAGCCATGAGTCGATTGGCGGTTCGGGGTTGCCCATGCCATCTCGCCGGACGCTCCCTCCGGGCATCCTGCCCTCCGGTCGCTCGGAGGAAACCTCGCTTCGCAATCCTTGCTGCGCTCGGTTTCCTACGCCGCTCGATTGGCATGGGCAACCCCTCACGGAAACGTCCAAGAAACGTGTCGGGAAGTCTTTTCCACCCAGCATTCCTCAGTTGAATTCCCATGCCCACTGTTGACCCCACCACCGTCGCCGCCGCCCTCGCCGACCTGCGCGACCCCGAGACGGGCCGGCCGCTCACCGAGACCGGCCAGCTCGCCGTGACCACCGCCGATGCTTCGGTCCTCGCCGTCACGCTCAGGCTCACGACCCACTCGGCGATCCTTTGGAAGGCGACGCGGGCCCGGGCCGAGGAACTGCTGCGGGCCGCCTTCCCCGCCGTGCCGAGCGTGACGGTCGCGATCGCGACCCACGACCGGCCGCCGCCGAAGCTCGGCCAGATCGGCCTCGAGGCCAAGAGCGTGATCGCCGTGGGCAGCGGCAAGGGGGGCGTGGGCAAGAGCACAATCGCCGCCAGCATCGCCCTGGGCCTGGCCCGGGCCGGCAGCAAGACGGGCCTCCTGGATGCCGACGTCTACGGGCCGAGCGTGCCGCACCTGCTCGGCCTCTCCGGCCGGCCGCAGATCGAGAACGGCAAGATCGTGCCGATGAAGTTGGCGATCGGCCCGGGCGAGATGCCGGTCATGAGCATGGGCTTTCTCGTCCCCGCCGGGGAGGCGGTCGTCTGGCGGGGGCCGATGCTCCACGGGGCGATCACGCAGATGCTCCGCGACACGCTCTGGGGGCCGCTCGACTATCTCGTAATCGACATGCCGCCGGGCACGGGCGACATCGCCCTGACGCTCTCGCAGGTGCTGCCGCTGACCGGAGCAGTGGTCGTCTGCACGCCGCAGGACGTCGCCCTCTTGGATGCCACCAAGGCGATCGCGATGTTCAAGAAGGTGAACATCCCCGTTCTGGGGATGGTCGAAAACATGGCCTATTTCGTCTCGCCCGACACCGGCAAGCGATACGACATCTTCGGCTCCGGGGGTGCGAAGCGCACGGCCCACGAGCTCGAGATTCCCTTCTTGGGCGAGGTGCCGATCCAGATCCCGATCCGGGAGCATGGCGACGCCGGCAAGACCGCCGCCAACTACGACGATCCCGCGGCCCGGCCCTACCTCGAGGCGATCTGCGAGCGGCTGGTCACCAACCTCGCCGCCGCCGCGTCCGCCCGCCCGCCGCTGCCGAGCCTGCCGGTGCTCTGACTGCCCTCGCGCGCAGGCCCGGCAAGGCGGCATTGGCCAAGGATGGCAATGCCGCCGTAAAGTCAGTACAGGCTCAAGGTCCCGCCGTCGGGCCAGCGAATCACGGGCTGCGGTGTGTACCGCATCACGCCTGCGAGCGACCGCACCTCGGCGGCCCGGCGGCCGATGCGAGCCCACTCGGCCAGGGCTACCCGCGGCGGCGACGCCGGGCCGGGCAGACCCCATGCGTCTGCCGCCGCCTGCCACGGCTCAACGAGCAGCTGCCGTCGCACGTGGATCGAGTCGAAGCCATACCATTCTCCCGGCTGCTCAACGACAGTGGCCCCGTGCTCTTGGGCAACGCGCCGCACGGCCTCGTCGAGCCGCTCCGCGGCCGAG
>JBIKXY010000207.1:0-5208 GCA_044355515.1 Pirellulales bacterium | reverse complement strand
GCAAGCGACCAGGCGCCGGCTTCGTGGATCTCCACGTCGATGATCCGGCCCACGAGCCGCCGCGGTGCATCGAAGACCACGATCCGGTCGCACATCGTCCGCCCCGAGAGCTGGACGGTGTCGTCGGGGCCGGCCTCGATCTCCCGCTTCTCGTCGCGGGCCGAGAGCCCCTCCACGAGCACCCGCTGTCGCGTGCCGATGAAGCGGCAGTTGCCCGCGAGGCTGGCCTCGGCCTGGGCCTCGAGCAGGAGCCGGTTGCGTTCCTTCTTGACCTCCTCGGGCACGTCGTCAGGTAGCCGCTCATGGGCCTTGGTGCCCGGCCGCGTGCTGTATTTGAAGATGAAGCTGTTCTTGAAGCCGGCCGTGCGGACGAGGTCCAGCGTGCGCTCGAACTCCGCGTCGGTCTCGCCGCAGTAGCCCACGATGAAGTCGCTCGTCACGGCGGCGTGCGGGATCGTCTCCCGCACCCGCCCCAGCATCTCCATGTATTCGCCGATCGTGTAGCCCCGCTTCATTCGGGCGAGCACCGCGTCGGATCCATGCTGGGCGGGCACGTGCAGATAGTGACAGACCGTGGGCAGGTCGCGGACGGCGGCCACAAGCTCAGCGGTCATGTCCCGCGGATAGTTCGTGACGAACTTGATCCGGTCGAGCCCGTCGATCCCGTCGAGCAGCACCAGGAGGTCGGCCAGCCGCGTGGTGCGGCCGCCATCCTCGTGCTTGTAGGAGTTGACCGTCTGGCCGATCAGCGTGATCTCGCGGCAGCCCTCGGCCACGAGTTTCCTGGCCTCGGCGAGGATCGTGGCGGGGGCGCGAGCCTGCTCCGGCCCACGAACATGCGGCACGACGCAGAACGCGCAAAACTTGTCGCAGCCGGTCTGGGTGCGAATGAAGGCCTGGAAGGGCGTGGGCCGCATTCCGGGGTCGCGGTCGGGGTCGTAGCTCTCGAAGGAGCGGGCGATCGCCTCGCGGGGCGCGCCCTTGCGGTCGAGGCTCACCTCCAGCCGCGGGCCACCGCCGGCCAGCACGTCGGCCACGAGCGCCGGCACCCGGTGGAGCTGCCCCGGCCCCACGACCAGATCGACCCAGGGTGCCCGGCGGCGGACGAGCTCCCGGTCTTTTTGGGCCATGCAGCCGAGCACGCCCACCACCAGCTCCGGCTTCTTCTGCTTCTCGAACCGGATCCGGCCCAGGGCCGAATAGATCTTGTCTTCGGCATGCTGCCGGACGCTGCAGGTGTTGTAGAAGACAGCGTCGGCCTCACCTGGCCCGGCGGCCATTTCCCATCCTTGCCGGCGGAGCGCCGCCACTACGAGCTCGCTGTCGAGCACGTTCATCTGGCAGCCGACGGTCTCGATCCAGAGTCGTTTCGCCATCCGCCTGAGTGTAGCAACGGCAGGATTCGCCCACCATGCTCGCCGCGGTCCGAAGGCTCACGGTGCCGCCCAGGCCCGCCGCCACGAACAGGGCAGACGGCCCGTCCGGGAGCGACGGGCCTATTTCAGGCTGCGGAGGTATTCGACCAGGTCGAGCAACTCGGCCGGAGAGAGCGTGCCGGCCAGGCCGTCGGGCATGCTGCTCTGTGTGAGTTTCGTGCGCTCGTCGATCTCGGCCGCGGCGATCTTCAGCGGTCGCTTGCCGTCGAAGATCACGACTTCTGCCGGTGTCTCGCTCACGACCAGTCCCTGGATGCTGTGACCGTCGGCGGTGATGATCAACGTCGAGAGATACTTGTCATCCACGGCGGCGTTGGGGTAGATGATCGACTCCAGCAACTTGTAGCCGTCGAGCCGGGCCGCCACCTTCGTGAGCTCCGGCCCGAGTTCGGCCCCGTCGGCACCGACCTTGTGGCAGTTGGCGCAGACCCGGCGAAACACGATCCGCCCGCCGTCGGCGTCGCCCCCCCTCATGCCGGCGAGCGCGGTCAGGGCCTTGTTTTTCTGCTCCTCGGAATGCGACTCCTCGGAGAGCAAGAGGTTCAGGTGCGGGGCCATCTCGGCCGCGATCTTGTCGAGGCCGAGCACGCTCGCGCAGATCCGCTCGGCGGGCGAGCCCTTGGGCACGAATCCGCCCGCCGCGTTTCGGCTCTTCCAGACGTCGAGGTTGGCTCCGAGCGCGGCGTCGCAGGTGTAGGTGACGAACGTGTCCTCGGGCGTGACATTCGCCGCCGCCACGACCGCCGCCATCGCGTCGGATGTCGGATAGAAGCTGAGACCCCGAACGGCCTCCGTCCGCACCCGCGGGTGCGGATCGGTGGCCCGGGCGATCAGCAGCTGCTCGGCGCCGGCGATCCGCTCCCGCTCGTCGGCGAGCACGCGGGTGGCCGCGGCCCGGGCGTCGGCCGGGGCGGACTCGAGCAGCCGCTTCAGCAGCCCCTCGTCCACGGCGTGGAAGCACTGCTGAAGCCAGAGTTGCTCGAGCCTGAGGCGGTCGATCTCCGGGGCCGATGCATTCGTTTCCACCCACTCGCCGGCGGCGGCCAGCACCTCGGCCCGGGGCCGGGCATGCAGCTCCGCCCGGGCCCGATAGCGGGTCCGCCACTCGGGCGACTTCAGCTGCTCGAGCACGTCGGGGGTCGATTTTCCGGCCTGCGTTTCCGGAGTGAGCAGCGGCTTCTCCTTGAAGACGAGACGATACACGCGGCCGTGCTTGTGATCCCGGTGCGGGTCGCGCTGGCTGTACTGCATGTGGCCGATGAGCGGATTGGCCCAGTCGCCAAACCACAGCGCACCGTCGGGACCGATCTGCGGATCGACCGGCCGGAAGTGCTTGTCGGTGCTCTTGATGAGGTCGAAGGGCACCTGCTTGCCCTCTCTCTCACGTCGGATCCGCTCCCCCTTGTAGCCGGCGCCATCGTCGGAAATCCTCCACCGCGGCATGCCGTTCATGTTGATCACGCAGGCGTAGATGAACTGATCCTGCACGTCGTCGGGGAACTGCCTGGTGCGGAGATACTCGCTGCCCACGACCGGCCGCATGCCGTCGGTGGGAAAGACGGGGTTCATCCCCTTGCGGCCGCGATACTGGGCGCCGGAGAGCGGCGTATCCCAGTGCTGGGCGGCACCGGTGCCGTCGCCGCAGATCCCCTGGCCCCACTCGTTGAAGACATAGCACCAGGGGTTGCCGTAGCCGGGCGTGTTGAAGTGGCTGAGCTTCCAGGTCCGCGGGTCGAGCACGTAGGCCCCCGACGAACCGGTGTTGCGGAACGGCCCCCAGGGCGTCTCGACGGCCGTGGTCATCGCCACGCCCTCGAGCATGTGCAGGCGGCCCGCCGGGCTCATCTCGAACGCTCCCACCGTATGGTGCGTGTCTTCGGTGGCCCAGCCATCGAGCACCGTCACCACCGCATCGGCCTGGTCGTCGCCGTCGGTGTCCTGCAGCCAGAGCATCCGCGGCTGATCCATCACGAGCACGCCGCCGTCGAAGAACTGGAAGCCGGTCGGGCAGTGGAGCTTGTCGTAGAACACCGTGCTCTTGTCGGCCGAGCCGTCACGGTCGGTGTCTTCCAGGATCACGAGCTTATCGGCCGGCTTCGGCTGTCCCGGCTCCCACTGCGGGTAGCTGGGCATCGTGGACATCCAGAGGCGGCCCCGGGAGTCGAAGGCGAGCTGCACGGGTTTGGCGATCTCGGGAAACCGCCGTTCGTCGGCGAACAGCTCGAGCTGGAAGCCCGGCGGCAGCTCGCAGCTGGCGGCCAACTCTTCGGGCGACTTCACCGTCGGCCCGCGTTCCTGGTCTTCGCTGTACTTCTGCCGCGGCTGGCCGAAGCGGGTTTGGGGCTGGAACAGTTCACCGGTCTGCGAATCATCCGGCTGCGGCGGCACCGGCTTGCCGGCCGCAATGTCCCACACGTAGCGGTCCCGCACGGCCGCCATGTTTCGCAGCTTCAGATATTCCCGCGGGAACGTCTCCGTGTCCCAGGTCCGCCGGCCGCCGTAGACATACCAGCCGTTCACCATCCGGTGGTCCTGCATGTGGATCCAGGACTTGTCGTTGATTGCGGCCTTCAACTTCGCGAAGGCCGCGGGATCCAGCCGCTTCTCCGGTGGTGGCCCGAACAGGGCCCGATCGAGGGCCTCCGCCACGACCACGTCGCCGGCTTCGTTCACGTGGCAGCCGTTGATCGTGAACTGCCGACCCGGCTGGGCCGCGAACGCCTGCCGGGTCGCATCGAACAGATCAACGAACGCGACGCCGCGCCTGGCCGCCACCGCCCGCACCGCGTCGCGATAGAGCGCGAGCGTCTCGTTTTGGGCCTCGGCGTCGGGCATCTGGGGATCGCCCGTCGGCTCGACGGCGATCGGCGACACGATCACGAACCGGGGCGCGGCCTTCGTGTCGTCCCGGGGATACTGCTCCGCGAAGCCGGCCAGAAACCGCTCGTACTGCGTCGCGAACTCCGCGGCGCCGGTGGGGCCGGCGAAGGACTCGTTGAACCCGAAAACCAAGAGGTAGGTGTCGGCCCCGAACGCGGCGAGCGGGTCATCAAGGGCGGTGTAGTTGCCGCCGCGATCCCGGCGGGCCACTTCGTCCGCCGGACGGGCGAAGTTGCGGACGACGAGCCGCTTGGTCGGGAACCGCTCGTGAAGCAGCGTCTCGAACGTGCCGAACATGTCCAGCCGTTCGGCCGTCGAATTGCCCACGAAGGCGATCCGCTCCCCGTCGATCAACTCCAGGGGCAGGCCGCTCGGCGGCAGGGCGGGGCGGGCCGGCCGGGGTGGCAGTTGGAGAAGTTCGCGAGCGGTCGCAAACGGGTCGGCGGCCGCCCTTTGAGCCTCCTCGCCGTGGACTGGAAAGCCGCCGGCGACGAACAGAACACAGCATGCCAGGAGACGAATACGCATGGGAACACCGCTCCTCGAGGAGGTTGCCGGGGTCATGTCGCGTGGGCCCGGTGGCCTACGCCAGCTCGCCGAACACTGGCTGTCGGCATCCTGCACTCCGTTCGCTCGGAGGAAATCTCGATTCAAACCGGGCGTTGATCCGACGTCGCCGGACCGGTCGCCCCCGCTCGGTTTCCACCGCCGCCCGATTGGCACGGCAAACCCTCCGTCCGGGAGCGTTGCCGCAGAATCCGCCATTCGAGGCCAGACCCGAGGGTAACCGCGTCGATGGCCCTGCCGCAAGGGTTTGTCGGCCGAGAAATGATCGCTGAACCGCGTTCCGAGCCGCCCGCGGAGGCGGAGGCCGGGGCCGGCCGCCTCGAAG
>JBIKXY010000046.1:0-15876 GCA_044355515.1 Pirellulales bacterium | reverse complement strand
GAAACTGGCCTCTGGTCAGACGCTCCTGTTTGACCTGTGAGAACGGAACCCAAAGAGCCGGATGTGGGACCCACAAGTCCGGTTCTGTGAGAGGCCTGGGGGCGAAAGCCCCCGGGCCTACTCGACCCCGGCGACTGGGCACGGACAGCCCCGAGCCCGCGGTTGACGTTCGACTTTCTGCCCGACTCCCCGCCGGGTTACCATTTCGGAATCAGCGAACGAGAGAATTACCGGGTCAATCGCCATGAAACACGAAACCCCTGACTCCCGCCGCGGCTTCCTCGCCAAGCTGATGGCGGTGGCCTGCGGCGGCCTGGCCACGCTCGCGCCGGTGGCGGTGGGGGTGTGGGCCTTTCTCGATCCCTTGCGGCGGAAGGGGGCCGCGGCCACGTTCGTGCCGGTCACGGAACTCGCCGCGATCCCCGACGACGGCCTGCCCCGGCAGTTCGCGGTGATCGCCGACCGGGTCGATGCCTGGACGGGCTTTCCCCGGGAGCCGATTGGCGCCGTCTACCTGCGGCGGGAGAAGGGCTCCCGCACGGTCGAGGCCCTGACGGCCACCTGCCCGCACGCCGGCTGCTTCGTCGAACTCGAGGGCGAGCGCTGCTTTCGCTGCCCCTGCCACAACTCCACCTTCACGCTCGACGGCGGGATCGTGCAGCCGAGCCCGTCGCCCCGGCCGATGGACTCGCTCGAGTGCCGCGTGAGCGAGAGCGGCGAGGTGGCTGTGAAGTGGGAAAACTTCCGCACGGGGATCACGGCCAAGGAGGCGACCGCATGAGCACGCCCCGGGCAGGCCGCGGCGGACCGCTCAAGCGGCTGGGTGATTTCCTCGACGACCGCACCGGCTGGCGGGGGCTCGTGCACGAGGCCCTCTACGAGCGGGTGCCGGGCGGGGCCCGGTGGCGGTATGTCTGGGGCAGCACGCTGGTGTTCGCCTTCATGACCCAGGTGATCACGGGGCTCTTCCTCTGGGCCAGCTACTCGGCCAGCGGCCAGACCGCCTGGGAGAGCGTCTGGTACATCCAGCACGAGATGACCGGCGGCTGGCTGCTCCGCGGCATCCACCACTTCATGGCCCAGGCGATGGTGGTGCTGCTCGCGCTCCATCTCCTGCAGGTCGTGATCGACGGGGCCTACAAGGCGCCCCGCGAGGTCAACTTCTGGCTCGGCCTGGTGCTGATGATGCTGGTGCTCGGCATGGCGCTCACGGGTTACCTCCTGCCCTGGGATCAGAAGGGCTACTGGGCCACCCGCGTGGCCACGAACCTGGCCGGGATCGTGCCCGTGGTCGGGCCGGGGCTCCAGAAACTCGTCGTCGGCGGCCCCGACTACGGCCACCACACGCTGACGCGGTTCTTCGCCCTCCACGCCGGGTTCCTGCCGGCCACGCTGGTGCTGTTCCTCGTCGTGCACCTCGCGCTCTTCCGCAAGCACGGCCTCCATGCCAGGCAGCCGATCACCCGGCCCGACGGGATGTTCTGGCCCGATCAGCTGCTCAAGGACGCGGTGGCGATGCTGGCCGTGATGGCGGTGGTGCTCGGCGTGATCCTGGTGCCGGCCGTCCGCACGATGCTCGCCGGCGGCGAGGTCGATTGGGGCCACGTGGGGGCCGAACTCGGCGCTCCGGCCGATCCCTCGCAGCCCTACGCCGCCGCCCGGCCGGAGTGGTACTTTTTGTTTTTGTTCCAGTTTTTGAAGGTCTTCGAGGGCTGGGGCGCCACCGGCGAGTTCCTGGGCGCGATCCTGGTGCCGGGACTGATCATGGGGGTGATGTTCCTGATGCCGATCCTCGGCAACTGGAAGCTCGGCCATCGGTTCAACGTCGCCTTCACGCTCGGGATCCTGGCCGGCGTGGCCGTGCTCACGGGCCTGGCCCTCGACGAAGACTACTACTCGCTCTGGGCCGACAAGGCGAAGGTGGCCGAGGCGGCGAAGCTCTTCGACGAGACGGGCGGCGACGAGGCGAAGCTCCTGGCGGCCCTGGGCGGGGACGAGGCCAAGGCCGCGGCGATCGCCGGCCAGTTTCACGCGGTCGAGAAGATCCGTCGCTCCGAGGCCTTCCTGGCCGCGGTGAAGACGGCCCGGGCCGACGCCGCGCGGGCCGCCGAGCTCGCCGGCCGGCCGGAGCGGATTCCCCCCGGCGGCGCCCTCGAGCTCGTCCGCCGCGACCCGCTCTCCCAGGGCCCGCGGCTCTTCGCCCAGCACTGCGCGAGCTGCCACGCCCACGTCGATCCGGCGGCGCCCGACGCCGCCACGATCCTGGCGAAGTCGTCGGCCGCGAACCTCCACGGCTTCGGCACCGCCGCCTGGATGAAGGGGCTGCTCGACCCCGACCAGGTGGCCGGCCCGGCCTACTTCGGTAACACCGCCCACAAGGACGGCGAGATGGTGGGCTTCGTGCAGGGGGATCTCCAGGACGCCGACACCTGGAAGCCGGCCGACATCGAGGCGGTGATCGCCGCGATGGCGGCCGAGGCCGGCCTCGGCGACCCGCCGACGCCCGCCGTGACGATCGCCCGCGGCCGCGAGCTCGTGGCCAGCGACGAGCGGTGCGGCTCATGCCACCGCTTCGGCGACAACGGGACGGACCTCGGCACGGCCTGCGACCTGACCGGCTGGGGCGGCCGCGAGTGGCTGGTGGGGATCATCACCGACCCGACCCACGAGCGGTTTTACGGCGACACCAACGACCGGATGCCGAGCTTCGGCAAGGCGGCGGAAGGCTCCGTGCCCCGGCTCACGGCCGAGCAGATCGGCCTGCTCGCCGACTGGCTGCGGGGCGAGTGGTAGGGGCTCGGGGGGTTCGACGGCAGACCGCATTGGTTCGCCGGCGGTGACATGCTCGGAACCTTCGGACTTTGCGAGTACATACCCGACAGGAGTTGCCAACTGCGTGCTCCGCAAAGCTCCTCGGTTCCTGCGCGTGCCCCCGACCGGCTCCTCAGCATCTGGGTGTACGGCCACCGGGCTTGGATCGCATCGGTGCGGTGCAGCGATCAGTCATCGACGCAGCGCATCATTGGACGGCTCGGGGCTGCCGGTTCCCCGGAGCCGGCGTTGCTGGCGAGCGCAGGCAGGATGCGAAGCGGATGCGGGATAGGGCCGAAGCCAGCATCGAGCGAGCGGAGGCCATGGATGGCCGAAGCGAGCGTCCGGGCGACGGGGACCGGCAGTCCCGAGCCTGCGTCACCCACGACGTGGTGCACGGGCGTTACCGAGGTCGTGGCGCAACCTACGCCACGCCGCCCAAGACCGTGGCCTTCGCCACGCGGCCCACGCCGAGCATGTAGGCGGCGGTGCGGAGCGAGACCTGCCGCGACTGGGCCAGCTGCCAGACCTGCTCGAACGACTCGCCCAGGATCCGATCGAGTTCCTGGCGGACCCGGTTGATGCCCCACTGGTAATGCTGGCGGTTTTGCACCCACTCGAACCAGCTGGCCGTCACGCCGCCGGCGTTGGCCAGGATGTCGGGCAGCACGAGGATTCCCCGCTCCGCGAAGATCAGGTCGGCATCGGGTTCGACCGGGGCGTTGGCGGCCTCGATGATGAGCGGCGCCCGGACGGACGCCGCGTTGGCCGTCGTCAGCACGCCCCCGAGCGCCGCGGGGATCAAGACGTCGCAGTCGGCGGCGAGCAGCTCCGGCGGGGTGATCGCGTCGCCGCCGGTGAAGCCGACCAGCCGACCGCCGTGCTCCCGGGCGTGCCGCAACAGTTCCAGCACGTCGAGGCCGTCAGCCCGGTGGTAGGCGGCCGAGGCGTCGCCGACCGCCACGATCCGGCACTCCGCGTCGGCCAGATACCTGGCCGTGTGCGTGCCCACGTTGCCGAAGCCCTGAATGGCGATCCGTGTGCCGGGGATCCGGCGGCCGAGCCGGCCGAGGAGTTTGAGCGTGAGGGCCCCCACGCCGCGGCCGGTGGCCTCCTCGCGGCCGGGAATGCCGTGATATTCGACCGGCTTGCCGGTGACGCAGGCGGGGGAAAAGCCGTGGTACTTGCCGTACTGGTTCATGATCCAGGCCATCATCTCGGCGTTGGTGCCCATGTCGGGGGCCGGAATGTCGACGTCGGGACCGAACAGGTCGTGGATCTCGTCCACCAGTCGCCGGGTGATCCGCTCGAGTTCCCGCGGGGAGCGGGCTGCCGGGTCAACCGCCACGCCCCCCTTGGCCCCGCCGTAGGGGATGTTCACCACGGCCGTCTTCCAGGTCATCAGGGCCGCCAGGGCCCGGACCTCGTCGAGATCGACCTGGGGGTGATACCGGAGGCCGCCCTTGAGCGGGCCGCGGGCGTCGTTGTGCTGGACGCGGTAGCCGATGAACGTGGCCAGCTCCCCCGAATCGAGCTCGATCGGCAGGCTGACCTGCACCTCCCGCTTGGCCGTCAGCAGCAGCCGCCGCATGCTGGGCGAAAGGTCGAGCTGGTCGGCCGCGGCGTCGAAGTAGATGCGGGTGGCGTCGGTGGCACGCACGGGATCTCGGCCTCCGGCCGCGGGGATGAGGGCCGGCGGATGATAGCCCGCCCGCGGGGAACGCCACAAGGAACTCCGCGCCCCGGAGCGGCCTCGAAGTCGCTACCATTCGGGGGAGGGAAACCATCGATGCCCACGCCCACCGCCGCGGAGTTTTGGAGCCTGCTCGGCAGGAGCGGGCTCGTGGATACCGGAGCGGCGGCCGCGCTCCGCCGGGAACACGAGGCCGACCCGGCCCGCTGCGGCGGCGGCACGGCCAAGGGCATCGCGGCCTGGCTCGAGACGCGGGGCGTGCTGACCGGCTGGCAGGCCAAGCGGCTCGGGATCGGCAATTTGGGGCCGTTTTTCCTGGGCGACTACCGGCTGCTCGAGCGGCATGACCGCGAGGGAGACGCGCTCTCGTTCACCGCCCGGCACGAGCCGTCGGGCCGGATCGTGAGCGTCGTCCTGCTGAACGCCAAACGTTGCCGAAAGCTCGACGTCTGGACCGAGATCGTGCAGCGCACCACGGCCGCCTGTCAGGCGATTGACCCAATGCTCTCCCGCACCTGGAGCCTCGAGCAGCACGGATCGAGCCGGCTGATCGTCTGCGAGCATGTCGAGGGCACGAGCCTCGCGGAAGAGGTGGATGGGCACGGGCCGCTGCCCGCGGTGCAGGCGGGCGTGCTCGTGGCGCAGATCGCTCGGGCGGTCGCCGAGCTGCACGCGCTCGGCGCGGTGCACGGCAACCTGTCGCTCGAGGTGCTTGTGAGGGAGCCGCCGCCGGGGGGCGTGCCGCGGACCGGCCGCGTCCGGCTGCTGCAGTTTCCCCAGGCGGGAGATCCGCACCGCCTGCCGTTGCGGCCCTGGGACGACGATGCCGGGCTCGCGGCGTTGGGGCGGTCGGCCGCCTTCGTGCCGCCGGAACTGATGCTACCAGGCTTGATCTCTGATCCGCGGGGAGACATCTACTCGATCGGCGCGATTCTCTCCGCGCTCGTGTCCGGATCATGGCCGTGCTGGGAGGGCGACGCCGCTCGCACACTCAAGCGGGCTGCCTTTGGCGCGGGGCCCGCACCGCTCGGGCCTCCGACCGTCGCGCCCGAGATCGCGACCCTGATCGGCTATCTGATGGCCCGCGACCCGGCAGATCGATACCAGACGGCCACCGAGGCGGCCGACGCGATCTCCGCCTGCCTGGGGCTGGCAAGCGGCGGCGGGGCGGGCTGCGGCCCCCGGCCCTCCGCGCCGCGAGCGAGCCTGCCGGCGGCGACGGCGTCATCCCGGCCGGTGGACGCCGATGAGAGCCCCGACTTTCTCGGAGCCGGCGCGGGGGGCGGCGCGAGCGACCCGCCGCTCTCGCCGGCCCGGGTGGTGACGGCGTTGGGTGTGGCCGGTCCCGGCCCGCAGGGCGGGCCGGCCGCCCTGATCCGCCGGCGACGCACCCAACTGCGGCTGTTCGGCGGCGGGATCACCCTCGCGATCCTCGGCGGCACCGCAGCGCTCGTGATCAGCAAACTCGACTGGAAGCCGAGGCCCGCCCCGGCGACGGTCGCGGTCGGGCCGCGCGAGCAGCCGGCCCCCGCGCCGGCGAAAGAGCCGGTCGGCTGGGGGCCGCTCGGCCAAGATGGACCCGGCGTGCAGCCCGCGTCGCCGGACGAGCAGCCGGCGGTGACCGCGGAGCAGCCGGGCGCTGGGGGCACGGCCTCGGCCGCGGGCAGGCAGATCGTGGTGGACGATCCCACGTTGCCCTGGGCTTCACCGACCGAGGGTCCTCGGCCGCGGCTGGCCTATCTGGCCCCCGGATCCCGGTTCGTGCTCCTGGCCCGGCCGGCCGATCTGCTCGGCGACCAGGAGGGCCGACGGTTCGTCAGGTCGCTGGGCCCGCAGGCCGCCGCGGGGCTGGCCGCGCTGGCGGCGTTCTGCGGCTGTGACCCAGCAGAGATCGAATCGGTTCAGGCCGGCTGGCAGGCTGGTGATATCGGCCAGGTGCTCGGGAGCTATGTGGTGCGGCTGGTCGCGGGGCGGGAGTTGCCGGCCGACGACGATGCCCGGCGTCGAGCCTGGGGCGCGACCGCCACGACCCAGCTGGAGGGCGAGACGATCCACAAGGGCAAGCAGTTCTCGTTCTGGGTGCCCTCCACGGAGCACAATCGGGTGCTCGTGGTGGCGCCGGAGGCGTCCGCTACGCCGCAGGCCGCCGGACTGCCCGGTGCGGCCGAGCCCCGGGAGACGCTGCTCACGCAGATCGTGCGGCAGGCGGTGGCGGCGCGGGGATCCGCAGCCGACGCCGTGCTTGCCGAGTTGCCGCTCGAACTCGAGCAGCTCGCGGGCATGCTCGACGACCACCGTCACCTCACGCTGTTCGGCTCACCGCACTATTTGCTGACGCAGGGCCGGGTGGTGCTGGCCGGCCCTTTGGCGAAGCTCGCCGAGCCGCTCGAGTCGCTGTTCGGCGAGTCGCTGCAGGCCGCAGCGGTCTCAGTCCATGTCGCCGAGCGCTGCTACCTGGAACTCGACGCGATCGCGACGCGGGATGTGTCACCCAAGCAGCTGGCGGCCGAACTGGCGGGCCGGACCGACCGGCTGCCTGACGCGGTCGAGATCTACTGCGCGGCCCTGAATCCGGTGCCCTATGGCCGTGTGCTTGTGCTGCGGCTTCCGTCGATGCTGCGAACCGTCGTCGCGAATCTGCGGAGTGGCGCGGAAGACAAGGGCGCGGTGCTCAACGCCTACCTGCCGCGACAGGCGGGCCACAACCTCGCCCTGGCCGCCGAGTTGGCGCTCGCCCAGACGCCCGGAGCCGCGGTCGCGATGGCGGGGCCGGCGGCGTTCGCCGCCGACGGGGCTCCGCCCGGTCCCACCGGCGCGCTCGGAAAACTCGAGCAGAAGATCACGCTGGTGTTCGCCAAGGACACGCTCGAGAAGTCGATCCAGATGATCGCCGACGAGATCGGCACACCCATGGACATCATCGGGCCCGACCTCCAGCTCGAGGGGATCACCAAGAACCAGTCGTTCGGGCTGGAGGCCCGCGACAAGCCGGCCCGGGAGGTGCTGCTGGAGATCCTGGCGAAGGCCAATCCCGACGGAAAACTGGTCTCCATCGTCCGCCAACAGGACGGCGTGGAGACCATCCTGGTTACGACCCGGGCCGCGGTCGAGAAGCGCGGCGACCAGCTCCCCCCGTGGCTCGAGCAGTCACCGGGCAAGTGAGGCCGGGCTGGGCGTGCTCGCCGTCAGCCCAACAGCACCAGCGCCAGGCCCATGTAGACGACGAGCCCCACCACGTCGACGATCGCCGACACGAACGGATTGCTCATCAGAGCGGGGTCGAGGCCGATCGAGCGAAACACGAGCGGCAACACCGAGCCGACCAGCGAACCGATCAGCACGACCGAGAGGATCGTGGCCGGAATCACGATCGCCTGGGCGGGCGTGGGGGCGTAGGCCAGCGCCAGCAGGTAGCCGGGCACGGCCAGGATCAGGCCCAACAGCAGGCCGAGGGCGAACTCCCGCCTCAGGATCCTCCGCCAGTCGGAGAGCCGGCAGTCGCCGGTGGAGAGCGCGGTGATCACGAGCGTGGCCGACTGGTTGCCCGAGTTGCCGCCGCTGGCGATCACCAGCGGGATGAAGGCCACGAGCCAGGCATGGGGCGACTTCCAGGTGGAGAGCACCATCGCCGTGACGGCGGCGGTGGCGAACAGGATCGCCAGCCAGACGCCCCGCTTCCAGGTCATCGAGGTGATCGCCGCGTCGAGGTAGCCCTCGCCCAGCGGGGTGATCGCCGCGCTCATCTGGGCCTCGTCGGTCGCCTCCTGGCGGACGGCATCGAGGACGTCGTCGTGGGTCACGATCCCCACCAGCCGGGCATGGTCATCGACCACCGGGATCGCGATGAAGTCGAAGCGAGCGAGCTGCTCGACCACCTTCTCCTGCGGCTCGTCCATCCGGACGGTGATCACGTCCCGCTGCATCAGGTCGGCGACGAGGGCCGTCGGCTTGGCCAGGATCAGGTCGCGGAGCGAGACGAAGCCCACCAGGTGCCGCTCGGCGTCGAGCACGTAGATGTAGTAGATCGACTCGCTGTCGGGGGCCTGCATCCGCAGCCGCGCGATCGCCTCGCCGGCTGTGATGTCAGCCGGCAACGAGGCGTATTCCGTGGTCATCAGTGAGCCGGCCGAGCCCTCCGGGCAGGAGAGCAGCATCCGGATGTCGTGCCGCTCGGCCTTGGCGACCAAGGGCAGGATCTCTTCCACAAACTCCGGGTCGAGCTCGCGGAGCAGGTCGTCGCGGTTGTCGGCCGCCATCCACTCCAAAAGCGGGCCGAGGTGGGCCCGGTCGGCCGCCTTGACGAGCTCGACCTGCCGGGGGAGCGGGTAGTAGGGAAAGATCTCCGCCTGCCGCTCGACCGGCACGGTGGCGATCAGCCGCCAAATGTCGGCCTCGTCGAGCCCCTCGGAAAACTCGGCCACGGTGGCCGGGTGGAGCTCCTCGGCCACCTCGCGGAGGCCGGCCGTGTCGCCATCGGCGAGCATCAACCGCAGTTCCGGCAGCAGGATGGGATTGACGGCGGGCATGGCGGGCGGACCCACGGACAGCCCGGCAGGCGGGCCTATACTGCGGAGAAATCGGCGCCGGCCAAGTATGCCATGAAGAAATCGCTCGCCCCCTCCGTCCTCGTCGCGATCGCCGTCGCCCTGACGGGCCTTGCGCCGGGGGGGGAAGCTCCTGCGGCCGAGGCCGTGCCGCAGGGTTGGGCCGTGCTCCGCACCCGGGCCTACCTTCCGGCGGATCTCGACCAGGAGGTGTTCGACGCGCTCTGGACCACCTGGGAGGAGCCAGCCCGCTCGCGGGCCGAGAGGGCCCCCCTGGAAGAGCGGCGGCGGATGGCGATGGAGCGCTATGGCATGGTGCCCGACCCGGCCGACCCGGCCCGGCCGCTCCAGTACGTGGTCGATGCCGCGGGCCGCTGGACGATGAGCTGTCTGGCCTGCCACCAGGGGCAGGTGCGGGGTGTGCCGCTGCCGGGCCTGCCCAACTCCAGTTACGCGCTCGAGACGCTCACGGAGGAGGTCCGGGCGGTGAAGATGCGGCAGCGGAAGCCTCTCTCGCACATGGACGTGGGTTCGATGTTCCTGCCGCTGGGCACGACCGTGGGCACCACCAACGCCGTGATGTTCGGCGTGGCGCTGATGCGGCATCGCGACGCCGACCTTGAGATCGTGCGGCAGCCGCCCAGGTTCGACCTGCCCCACCACGACATGGACGCCCCGCCATGGTGGCACTACGCCAAGCGGAAGAGCCTCTACGCCGACGGCTTCGCCCCCAAGGGGCACCGGATGCTGATGCAGTTCCTGCTCGTGGAGCAGAACGGGCCGGAGCGGTTTCGCGAGTGGGAGGAGGAGTTTCGGGCCATCGAGCGGTGGATCGAGTCGCTGGAGGCCCCGCCCTGGCCGGGCCCGGTTGACCGCGGACTGGCGGCGGCGGGCGAGCGGGTGTTCAGGGCGACCTGCGCCGAGTGCCACGGCACGTATGCCGCCGGCGGCGAGTATCCCGAGCGGCTGGTGCCGATCGAGGAGGTGGGCACTGACCGTGTCCGGCTCGACGCGCTCACGGCCGCCGAGCGCAAGGCCCTCAACGACAGCTGGTTCGGCCATCATGGCCGCGACACCGAGCCGCTCCGCGAGCGGGAGCAGCCGGCCGGCTACGTGGCCCCGCCGCTCGACGGCGTCTGGGCGACCGCTCCCTACTTCCACAACGGCTCCGTGCCCACGCTCTGGCACGTGCTCCATCCCGCCGAGCGGCCGGTGGTGTGGCGGCGGACGGCGACGGGCTACGACGACGCCCGGGTCGGCCTCGAGATCGAGTCCTTCGCCGAGTTGCCCGCGGAAAAGCTCCGTCCCGCGGAGCGGCGCCGGTATTTCGACACCCGCAAGCCGGGCAAGAGTGCCGCCGGCCACGACTTCGCCGACGTGCTCGACGCCGACGACAAGCGAGCGCTGCTTGAGTATCTGAAGACTCTGTAGCAAGCCGCCACCCCGGCGCGAAGCCCCCCGGCACGTCAAACGGCGTGGGTCGCCGGGGGTGAAAGCCTCCGTCGCTGGGATATTTCGCAAGCCGGCCACTGACGCTGCCACGTCAACTGAGCGAAATCTCCAGGCTCCTCCGGCTTCCACCCCCGACTCCCATTTGGTCGTGACTCCCGCTGGACTGCGAGGGGCGAGGCCCATGCCAATCGAGCGGAATCTCAAGGATCGTTCGGCGTGGGTCGCCGGGTGCGAAAGCCTCCGTCGCTGGGATATTTCGCACTCCGGCCACCGACGCTGCCACGTCAACTGAGCGAAATCTCCAGGCTCCTCCGGCTTCCACCCCCGGCTCCCGGCGGATCGTATTGACGGCGTATTCATCGCATGTTCACCGCTGGACTGCGAGGGGCGAGGCCCATGCCAATCGAGCCGGCCTTGATAGCGAGCGAAGGCAGGATGCCGAGAGCGAGCTAGCATGGAGCGACCAGAGGGCAGGATGCCCGCAGGGAGCGTCCGGCGAGATGGCATGGGCCTCGCCCCGAGCCGCGTCACCGACGACCTCCCGGGCCCGCAGGGCTGCGCGGTCTGGTACCATTGGATGGCCGCGGGACGTGCCCGCCAGACCGTGTTGGAGATCACCTGATGACCCAGTTCGAGCGTGCCCGCCAGGGCGAGATCACCCCCGAGATGCAGTTCGTGGCCAACCGCGAAGACCTGGCCCCGGAGCTCGTCCGCGACGAGGTGGCCCGGGGGCGGATGGTGATCCCGGCCAACACGGTGCATCTCTCCAAGTCACTCGAGCCGATGTGCATCGGGATCGCCAGCCTCACCAAGATCAATGCCAACATCGGCAACTCCGCGGTGACCAGCGACGTGGCCACCGAGCTCGAGAAGCTCCACATGGCGGTCCACTACGGCGCCGACACGGTGATGGATCTCTCGACCGGCAAGGACATCGACACCATCCGCCGGGCGATCATCGACGCCTCCCCCGTGCCGATCGGGACGGTGCCGATCTACCAGATGCTCGAGGAACTCGGCGGCGACATCGACGACATGAAGCCGCAGCACTTCCTCGACATGTGCGAGAAGCAGGCCCGGCAGGGGGTGGATTACATGACCGTCCACGCCGGGCTGCTCCAGGAGCACCTGTCGCTGACCATGAACCGGATCACCGGGATCGTGAGCCGCGGCGGGTCGCTGATCGCCCGCTGGATGATGAGCCACCGCGAGCAGAATCCGCTCTACACCCACTTCGAGGACCTGTGCGACATCTTCCGGCAGTACGACGTCACCTGGAGCCTGGGTGACGGACTCCGGCCCGGGAGCATCGCCGACGCCAGCGACGAGGCGCAGTTCGCGGAGCTCCACGTGCTCGGCGAACTCACGCGGCGGGCCTGGGCCAAGGGCTGCCAGGTGATGGTCGAGGGGCCCGGCCACGTGCCGATGGACCAGATCGACATGAACGTCAAGCGGCAGATGCAGGAGTGCGACGAGGCGCCCTTCTACGTGCTCGGGCCGCTGGTCACCGATATCGCGCCGGGCTACGACCACATCACGAGCGCGATCGGGGCGGCCCTCGCCGGCTGGAGCGGGGCGGCGATGCTCTGCTACGTCACACCCAAGGAGCACCTTGGCCTGCCGAATGCGGAGGACGTGCGGCAGGGTGTGATCGCCTACAAAATCGCGGCCCATGCGGCCGACCTGGCCCGCCACCGCAAGAATGCCCGCCAGCGGGACGACGCCCTGTCGCGGGCCCGATTCGCCTTCGACTGGAACGAGCAGTTCCGGCTGGCACTCGACCCGGAGCGGGCCCGGGAGTATCACGACCAGACGCTCCCCCAGGAGACCTTCAAGAGCGCCCACTTCTGCAGCATGTGCGGGCCGAAGTATTGCTCGATGAAGATCTCCCAGGAGATTCGTGACATGGCCGCGGCCGAGGCGGGAGAGCCCGTCACGATCCAGCTGCCGTGAGCCGCCGACGCCTCCACAGGCGAGATTCCGGCGAACGGGCCGGCCTCTGCTGGGCCTCGGCCAACCTCGACAAGACGGTCAGGTTGAAGGAGGGCTCGCCCGAGGCCGGGCCGCGGCGACGGGTTTCATGAGAACGCCCGGCGGTGGCAACCCGACGAGCGCACGGCGATCGCCCTGCCGATGAGGCGGCGGCTTCCGTACAAGGCAGGCTGCGCGGGACGGGCGATCACCATTCACTTCCCCGTCTTGAGTTCGGCCATCTCGCCCTCGAGCTTGGCGATCCGCTCATCCATCTCCTTGAACTTCGCGCGGGCCTGCTCGAGGCGGTCTTTCATTTCTCCCATCCGCCGGCGGCCTTCTTCCATCCGCTTCTCCACCTGCGCGCGAACCTCGGGCGGCAGTTCCTCGAGCCGCTTCTCCCTCCGCTCCTTCAGCTCGGGCGACAGTTCGCTCCACTGCGGGCCAGGACCCGCTCCCCGTTCGGGGTGATGGCGAGGCCCGCGCGGTGGACGGCCGTGCTCGCCCCGTGGGCCGTCGCCGTCGTGCGGCGGACGGCGATGCGGCGGCGGGCCACCATGCTCCATCCGTTCGACCACCCGGCCGAGCTTCTCCACGAGCCGGTCGAGCCGGTCGAGGGAGTCGCCGCGCGATCGCTCGTATTCGGCGGCATCGTCGTCGGCCCGCACCACACGCAGCCGATCCACCGCCACCAGCAAACCCACGCCACAGCCGGCCACGGCCAGCCACTTCCAGAGGGGATTCATCAGACGTCTCCTTCAAAGCAAGGACTCAAGAGCGAAAACAACAGGGGTCGAGGTTCGTGATCCGGCGTTCAGGGGCCGGGTTCGGGGCTCGTCGCCGGGGCGAGGATGCCGTGCCTACCCTCATGAACGGCCCGGTCCCCGGAAAGTTTCGCGACCCCGCCCGGGCCGAATTTCGGCGTGGAGGCCGCGGGACTCGGGCCACCACGGTGCGGCCGACAGCCGGAGCGAGCGTCCGGCGAGAAGGAACGGGCAACCCCGACCAGCGAAACCCACGATGTCCAATCGCCGTCCGTCGGAACCCGCCCCGGCTGCCGCTACTTCCGGCTCCAGCCCGTGCCGTCGGGCCGGTCCTCCAGCACGATGCCCGCCGCGGTGAGCTTGTTTCGCACCAGATCGGCCGTGGCGAAGTCCTTGGCCTTGCGGGCGTTGGCCCGGATCTCGATCACGAGTTCCATGAGCTGCGCCACGAGCCCCTCGTCGGCCCCGCCGCCGGCGGCCCGGGGGGGCTCGAGGAACAGGCCGAGCACACCGGTCAGTTCACGGAGCACGAGCAGCTTGGCCTCGAGGGCCGCCAGTTCCGCGGCCGGCTTGGCCGTCTCGAGCGCGTGGGCGTCGATGAACTTGTTCACCGCCCGCACGAAATCGAAGAGCGACGCCACCGCGATCGCGGTGTTGAAGTCGTCGTCCATCGCGGCCAGGAACTTGGCCCGCAGGCCGGCGATCTCCTCCCCCGCGTCGGCCGCCGCCGCGTCGCCCGCCCGTCGGTCGCGGCAGGGGAGCCGGTAGAACGACTTGCCCGTGATCCGCGCAAACCGGGCGAACAGCCGCTCGAAGGCCTCCATCGCCCGGGCGCTCTCCTGGAGCGGCTCCTCGCCGAAGTGGATCGGGCTGCGGTAGTGGGTCGAGAGCAGCAAGAGCCGGATCGCCTCGGGGCGGTGGCGGGCGAGCAGGTTCTTGAAGGGCTCGGCGCCGGTGGACTTCGAGATCTTGGTGGCCGCCTGGGCCGCCGCGTCAGCCGCGGCCTCACCGCCGTCGCGGGGCCGGCCTCCCACCTTGCCGGCGGCGCTGCCGGCCTGCATCAGGCCGTTGTGCATCCAATAGGTCGCCATCGGCTTGCCGTGGAGCGACTCGCTCTGGGCGATCTCGTTCTCGTGGTGCGGGAACACCAGATCGAGCCCGCCGCCATGGATGTCGAAGGTCTCGCCCAGAATGGCCTTGCTCATGGCCGAGCATTCGATGTGCCAGCCGGGGCGGCCCGGCCCCCAGGGGCTCTCCCAGGAGGGCTCGCCCGGCTTGGCCTGCTTCCAGAGGGCGAAGTCGGCCGCCGACCGCTTCCGGTCGGCCGTCGAGCCCCCCTCGCCCTGCGTCTGCTCGACGGTGCGGTTGGTGAGCTTGCCGTAGTCGGCGTCGCGAGTCACGTCGAAGTAGACGTCGCCGTCGCTCGCGTAGGCGAAGCCCTTGGCGACGAGTCCCTCGATGAAGGCGATGATCGTGCCGATGTGGTCGGTGGCCTTGGGCATCTCGTCGATCCCGGTCACCCCGAGGGTGGCGAGGTTCTCGAGGTAGTCGGCCGTCATCTCGGCGGCCAGCTTCGCCATCGTGGTGCCGCGGGCGGTGCTCTCGGCGATGATCTTGTCGTCCACGTCGGTGATGTTCACGACCCAGGTGACGCGGTAGCCCGAGGAGGCGAGGTGCCGCTTGACCGTGTCGAAGATCACCGGCCCGACCATGTGGCCGATGTGGCTCGGCTTGTAGACCGTCGGCCCGCAGAGATACATCCCCACCTGGCCCGGCGTCACCGTCGCGAGCGGAGCCTTCGTCCGCGTGAGCGTGCTGTAGACCTCGATCGCGGGCAATCCGCCCGCCGCCTGCTTCGCCATCTGGCTCCCTTCAGTCAAACCTTCAAGTCCACAAGAAAGAGTCGGGGTCGTCGGGGGTGGCCCCGCTGCGGGGCGGTACGAGTTGCCTCGCCTCTCTGCTGCTTCGCAGCAAGGCTCGTCATCCTCGCACCGACCCCTCCGCCTGCGTCATCGGTCATGTTCCGTCTGCAGCTTTTTCGATCAGGACAACGCACTCTGCGGCGATCGCCTGTTCTTCACCGATCGGCCCGACGCCCTCGCCGGTTTTCGCCTTGAGCCACACGGCCGATTCGTCGAGACCGAGGATCTCGGCGATCCGCCGCCGCATGGCCGGTCGGTGCGGGAGGATTTTGGGCCGCTGGGCGAAAATCACGCAATCCAGGTTCACGACCCGCCAGCCGGCCGCGACCACCCGGGCCGCTGCCGCCGCCAGCATCCCGGCCGAGTCGCGTCCCTTGTTGGCGGGGTCGGTGTCGGGAAACAGCTCGCCGATGTCGCCCAGGGCGGCGGCCCCGAGCAGGGCGTCGGTGATCGCGTGGAGCAGGACGTCGGCGTCGGAGTGGCCGATCGCCGTCTTGTCGTGCGGGATGGCAAGCCCGCCGAGCACGAGCGACTCGCCGGGGCCGAGCCGGTGCGTGTCGTGACCGAGACCGACGCGGATGGTGCCTGACATGGATGGAGCGACTCCGGAAGCCCTCCGGTTTTCCCCGATCCGCGGCCCCGGCACAATCCCGCTTCCTGCCGCCGGCCCGGACAGGCGTCGAGCGGATTGGTCCAGCGTGGACCGGGAGAGCGGCCGC